>JANQEP010000078.1 GCA_028278305.1 Candidatus Gastranaerophilales bacterium | reverse complement strand
CATTCTCGCTTTTTCGCCCGCGCTGCTCGGAATGACATTTCGGGGGCTGTCAACATGGTGCCGGGAGACAAGGCAAAATCTATATGGAATTGTTAAGGGACGCAGTCCCTTAACCACCTCTGAGGGCGGGCGGGTGGGGGATTTTGAGAAAATTTCACCTATTACAGGGCTTCATGTATTTCATGGTTCAGGTTATTTAACTCGAATGACGGGTTAGTTATTTTTAAAAATTTTATACAGGTACAAAAATATTATTGTGCCGAAAACTAACTCATTCTGGCTAACTGTCTTCTTTTCGACTCTAAAATAACCATTAATACGGAAATATCAGCCGGGTTTACCCCGCCGATTCTGGATGCCTGCGCCAGGGTTGCGGGTCGAATCCTGGAAAGGCAATCCCTTGATTCCTGTGATAGCTGATTAATTGCCTGATAATCAATATCAGCGGGAATTTTAATTTTCTCCAGCTTCTCAGCCTGATTTATCTGGGCGTTTTGCCTTTGAATATATCCCGCGTATTTTAACTCAACTTCTGCCTGCTCCCGGATTTCCCGGGAAAAACCTGAGCGCCGGGCTGTTTTATCCAGTCTGGAAATCGCCTCATAATTAAGTCCCGGTCTTTTTATCAATTCAGCAAGGCTGTAATTCATCTTAATTTCTTCGCTATAATCAGCTAAAATATTGTTTATTTCCTCACCAGGGCTTACCCTTGTCTTATTAAGCCTTTGAATTTCCTGCTTAACTTTTCTTTGCTTATCTTTAAACCTTATCCATCTTTCCTTATTTATGAGTCCGATTCTGTATCCCAGCGGGGTTAACCTTGCATCAGCATTATCCTGCCTCAGGATAAGCCTGTACTCTGAGCGGGATGTCAACATCCTGTAAGGTTCTTGTATATCTTTTGTTACAAGATCATCTATTAACGTACCTATATAGGAACTACTGCGGGATAAAGAAAGCAGGGTTCTATTTTCCAGAAACCTTGCAGCGTTGATCCCTGCTATAAGTCCCTGTGCAGCAGCTTCTTCATATCCGCTCGTACCGTTAATCTGACCTGCGCAGAATAAACCTTCAATTCTCTTTGTAATAAGGGAATGCGATAATTGAACAGCGGGGATATAATCATATTCTACAGCATAAGCGGGCTTTAAAATCCATACATTCTCTAACCCCGGAAGTGAACGTAATTTCTGAAGCTGTACATCAGCAGGCAAGCTTGTTGAGAATCCCTGTACATAAGTTTCATAAGTATCCCTGCCTTCAGGTTCGATAAATATATGGTGGGATTCCTTATCAGAAAATCTTACAACTTTATCTTCTATGGAAGGGCAGTACCTGGGACCGACTCCCTGGATAAGACCACTATAAAGCGGTGACCTGTCAAGGTTTGCCAGTATAATTTCGTGAGTTTTCTTTGTGGTTCTGGTAATATAACAGGGCATTTGTTCTTTAACGGGTCTGCCGGGTTCAAAAGAAAAGAAGTTCAATTCCTCATCACCGGGCTGTATAGTCATTTTAGAATAATCAACAGTTCTGGAATCCACTCTGGCAGGTGTTCCGGTTTTCAATTTTTTTACTGTAAACCCCTCTCTCAGCAGTGCGGCTGAAAGCCCGATTGCAGGCATTTCAGCAAGCCTGCCCGCAGGAAAAGACTGTAATCCTATAAAAATTTTCCCGGATAAAGAAGTCCCTGTAGTAAGTATTACAGCGTCCGCATGGTATTTAAAACCCAGTTCATCTATAACTCCACGGATTTTGTCGTTTTTAACAATAATATCAACTATAGTACACTGCTTTAAAAACAGGTTTTCCTGTTTCTCAAGGGCATTGCGCATATATTTCATGTATTCTTTTTTGTCAGACTGGGCACGCAGAGCTCTTACAGCCGGACCTTTACTTCTGTTAAGCATTTTCATCTGCAAATAAGTCGCATCAGCCGCAAGTCCCATTTCTCCGCCCATAGCATCGATTTCCCTGACAAGATTGGATTTTGCCGGACCTCCTATAGCCGGATTACATGGCATTGTGGCTATGTTTTCCAGGTTAAGGGAAGTTAAAAGCGTCCTGGCACCGAGTCTTGATGCGGCAAGTGCAGCTTCACAGCCGGCATGACCACCGCCTGCCACAATTACGTCAAATTCGAATCCTTCAAAAAATTTTTCCATTTTGCCTGTAAATTATTTTAGCTATTAACTTAATATAAGCATAAAAACGCTCTACTGTCACAGAAGGTCAATAATCACAGGGTTTGCTTATGGAATTAAAAATCTATTCTTTCTCTTATCCAGTTTTTAAAACTATCTTTTCTTTTATTCTTTAAATGTTCTTTATTAGTAAGAAAAGAGTGACCGTCCCTGGTCTGAATACCTTCCCTGGAAGTTATTATACTGCTTTTTACATTCGTATATGCCGATTGATTTGTTATTATACAAACATCCGTAAAAATCTCTTCAGCAAGCTGGTCTGAAAATTTTTTAATTTTTTCCGAGGAAAATATATTATCACTTAGAGAATTTGAAGGGACTTCAAAATTTCCTGCCTGAAAATTTTGCTTATAATTTTTTTTAAAATCTATAAGCCCGCTCTGAGTATCAATCATGGTAAAAAAAACATTCAGTCTGTAAAAAGACTGCACAGGCTCCAGCTCAATCAGTCCTATTCTGTACAGAAAAGGTCTTTCAAGCATCATACTTTGCATGCTAAACCCTGAAGAGACCAAAATTATCTTATGAACACCGAGTTTTTCATACAGAAGCTGACAGACTTTATAGTCTACATTTCCTTTATCTTTGTAATCTTTAAGAAAATTTCTGTATTTTTCCCATAAACCATATGACATTATAAGTTTTTCAGTGGAATTTAAATCCATAACATCATATAGCAGGTTTCTGTTAAGGTTGTTAATTACATCAGCAGCCATATGATCGGAAATACTGGGATAAAGCCCGGCAGTAGAGTTAACTGTCTGCATACTTAAAGGCGCAACAATTATTCTTGTCTGGCTGGCAAGACAATTGCTCTTAAGAGAAAGAAAAACCCCAATAAGTATGATAAGCTTTAAAAAAACCTGCATTTTCCCCGGATACTTTTATAATTATACACTTTCATTATGTGAAATAACGGGTATATTTTAATCCGTTGTTTAATTGATTTATGTAAAAAAAATGAAAACTAACCGCTAATCAACCCTGTGAGTAACTGTATGCTGGTCCCGGGATTTTTTCTCCCGGTTCTTTATCAGCTTTTCTTTACTATGCTCTTTCTGCTCTAAAGAGGCATCTACAGGTCCAAGTAGTTCATGAAGTTTTATTTCCAGGCGTTTGAATGTATCTGATAACCTCTCTCTGGCATCTTTTTCTTTTTCTCCGTATACAGCAGAAATTTTATCCATAATATTAACGAACCTGGATAGAAAATTAGTTATAAAATTCTGAATATCTGTCTGAACTATATTTATGGATTCTATAAGCTTCTGCTGGGAAGCTCCGGACGCGCTAATTATATAATTAAGCGTTGTTAGCCTGTTATTTTGAATTGTCTGGGCAGTAGCCTTTAAAAGTGAATTCTGTAAAGGATTTTCCTTAAACCGATTTACTGTTGGATTGGTATAGTTAAAAACATCTTTATACTGAAAATCTTTTGGCGACTGGTTTTCGGTATAAAGATGCTGTTTGGATATATTTCGGGATTCGATGTTTTTATCTTTTGCATTGGAATTATTTCCAAATGCATTATTATTTGCCGGGATTTTTTTTGAAGATGATAACTCTGCCAAAACTTTGTCCCTCTTGGTTAACACATTAAATTATAATTTTAAAAAAACAGAAATGACCTATGAAACCTACTAGTTCTATTTTAATATTTTAAAAATTCCTGTCAATAGATCATTAACAAAGTTAAACAGGTTATTTATTTTTTATTTTTGACAAATATTGTATTTAAACAATTAGCAATCCGGGTAAAACATTGCCTTCAGTCCTGCTTGGACGGGATCAGCTATTTTAATTGATATCACTGTATAAATTTCTTTCAATATTTTTGAAAATATCGTTAACCAGCTCTCTGGAAATGTTATAATTTCCGTCTGCCGGGGTTATTCTTACGTGGGTAAGCTCTTGCCGCGAGGGAAGAAGTAAGATGAACAGTTCCTTACCGGTATTCAGCTCTGCCCTTATCTGCCCTTTTGAACTGTCATAGCAAAGCGGCTTTATATTAAACTGGGTCAGGGTTTGCATAGTGGATCTGAGAGTTTTTGAGTAATCATAGCTGAAATTTTTTACAAGCTCAGTTAGCGAAACATCCGTTATAACTGGTTTTACAGGCTGCTGAGGAGTTTTTCTTATACTATCAAAAACTGTTTTTGCCGGCTCTGTTTTTTCTGAAGAAACCTTCTGTTCAGACTGGCTTTGCTCCAGCTGCGGAAGCTCACTCTGGTCTATGGAAAAGGATTGCGGCAATATAAAATCCTCAGCATAAGCAATGTGCGAAAAAATAGTTAAAATACCTGTTAAAATTATAATTTTAAATTTCATAAAAATACTTTCTTAAATCTTACCCAATACTAATTATAAAGCTTATATAAAAATTTATAAAAATTGTAAAAATATTTTAACTATTCAGATAAAAAATATGACATTTCAAAAACTTTTATTTACAATCCTTTACTTTCTTTTTCAAAAATTAAAAAAAAAACCAGGGTAAATTTTGATAAACTTAATTAAATAAGAACATGTATTTTAGCGGAAAATGAAAATTTTAGTTGCGACAAATTTTTTTAAAGGGTCATTATCAGCTATTAAGTCAGCTGAAATAATCAAAAATAGCATTTTAGGGATAGACAGCTCTGTAAACATTGAAACAATACCGATTGCAGACGGAGGAGACGGAACCCTAGAAGTTATAAAAGGTTTTTCCGACTGTAAAGAAAAGCAGGCGGAAGTCACAGGACCATTAGGACAGAAAATAAAGGCTAAATGGTTAGTTTTAAAGGATAGTACCGCTGTAATCGAAGCAGCTCAGGCAAATGGACTGAGTCTTTTGAATCCTGACAGATATAACCCTTTAAAAACAACCTCTTACGGGGTGGGAGAATTGGTTAAGCATGCTATGGATAATGAATGTAGAAAAATTTTCGTAACAATCGGCGGAAGCTCTACTAATGATGGAGGGATCGGGCTTCTTCAGGCGCTGGGAATGAAATTTTTAGATACTGACGGCAACGAAATCGCGCCCGGAGGAGGTAATCTGCGGAATCTCAGCTCTATAGACGCTTCAGGACTTGATAAAAGACTGGCTAAAACAGACATAACCTGTGCCTGCGATGTGGAAAATCCGCTTTGCGGTGAGAATGGCGCAAGTTTTGTGTATGCCCCCCAGAAAGGTGCAGGTTCAGAAGATGTTAAAGTCCTTGATTCAGGCTTGAAAATCCTGGCTGATGTGTCAGAAAAACTAACAGGAAAGGATTACAGAAATTTTCCCGGCGCAGGCGCGGCAGGAGGTATTGGTTTTGCCCTAAAAACCTTCCTGAATGCCGGTTTAATCCCGGGATTTCAGATTATAGCCGAACTGTCAGGCATAGAGGAAAAAATTAAGCTTGCTGACCTTGTTATAACAACCGAGGGGAGATTCGATTCACAGACTTTAAGCGGAAAAGCGCCTTACCGGATTATTGAAATGGCTAAAAAACACGAAATACCTGTAATTATATTCGCAGGTTCTGTTGAAAGAGGCATTAATATTCAAAAACACGGAATAACAGCAGCTTTTAGTATAGCTGACGGAGCGGTTACTTTACAGGATTCGATTGATAATGCGGATTATCTGCTTGCAAATATTACAAAACAGGTATTCAGCCTGATTAGAGTGTTTTATCAAGAATATTAAAGTTTATTTTAGCCTGTTATAGTCGTCTTCGATTCTTATAATATCATCTTCACCAAGATAGCTGCCGTTTTGAATCTCAATTACGGTAACCTGGGAATCACCTTTATTTTCAAGCCGGTGAGGCGTTTTTTCAGAAATCAGGACATATTCCCCGACTTTGTATTCTTTTACACTGTCTCCGCATACAATTATTGGGTTACCTTCAGCAACGGTCCAAAATTCACTTCTATGCTTGTGGATCTGCAGACTCAGTCTTGACCCGGGCTTAACCACAAGCTTTTTAACCTTATAGTTTTTTCCTTCATCTAAAACTGTATAATATCCCCAGGGTTTGTGTTCAGTAAATAATCCAGTCATTTTTTTCTAAATAATAGTTTTTATTAATTTTAACATAATAATCTTTATTAATTAACTCGAATCACGAATTGTATTTTTTGAAATTTTCTCAAAATCGG
>JANQEP010000097.1 GCA_028278305.1 Candidatus Gastranaerophilales bacterium | reverse complement strand
ACATCTTCCAATTTTTTCTTTCATAACTGTTCCTCCTTTATGATTTACAGTTATTATTTCAGGTTTTAACTTTTTTTCATTAAACTTTTAGCCACTACCAATTAATAAACGGAAAAATGTGATATATAATATATATTAGAAGGTAGTTTGTTCTAAATACATTAGCAATGTATTGAATAAGAGGAAATGAATAAACTTCAGTATTAATGCCGGGAATTAATTTTTTATCTGTACCATTAAGTATAAGTAAAATATTACAGGGACAATAAATTCAGGAAATAAATAAAACAATTTGTTTTTTTAAATGTATAAAGGTTAAAATTTAATTAAGTGTAAAGCTAACTTTTTTCGCTGTTTGAAGAGTGGAGGATCAAATGATAAAAAGGTTTAAAACCCCTCTTGAATTTTTACAAAAAAATAAAATTTTATCTTTGCTAAGTTTTACAGAATCCAATAATAATATAGAAAATGACCCGAATTTTGTCATTTACAACACAGCGGAATTTTTGCCGATAGCCGAGAATAAGAGGCATTTTGCTTCTTTAGCTTCGATTTTATCAGTTGAAAACGGATATTTTGGCACAAGAAGCTGTCTTGAGGAATGCTACTGTGAAATTTCAACAGGAGCTATGTATATTGCCGGAATTTATATGGTAAATGATGATCTGACTACTGACAAACTGGCGGTAATGCCTGATTGGACAAGAATGTTTATGTTTATTGACGAAGAGCCTGTTGATCTTTTTTCCTGTGAAGCCATTGAGCACAACAGGGGGTTTGATATAAAAAGAGGCGTTTCAACCAGGGATATCAGGCTAAAAGATTCACAGGGAAGAGTAACGCGTTTAAGGACCGAAAAGTTTGCCTCTCTTAAAGATAAACACCTTGGCGGGCAGAGAGTATCTGTAATTCCTGAAAATTACAGCGGGAAAATAACAATAAGAGTCGGAATTGACGGAAGCGTTGTTAACGTAGACGATGCCGATTTTGAAAGAAAAGCCGGGACTGATTTCATTTCTTTATCAGTAAATTTGCCGGAAAAAAAATTTAAAGACGGTGAAATTAACGGTGCAAAAAAAGTTTGTATATCCGGAAAAACCTCTGTTCACTCAGGAAGCAGGGAGTATAAAGAAAAAAATACTATTGCTCAGCGTTTTACAGGATATGATGAGCGCTATGCTTTTGAGGAATACGATATTAATGCGGAAAAGGCAAAAGAAATCCGGATAGACAGGATTGTTTCAATATATACGAGCCTGGATTCGGAAAATCCCAGCCAGGATAGTTATGAGAAGCTTAAAGCCGGTTCTTATGAGTCAGCTCATAATGACCATTGCAAAATAATGGAAAAAAGGCTTAATGATTCCGCAATAGCAATCGAAGGGGATAAAATAGCCCAGAGATACGCTAATTATTCTATAGCAAGGCTGGTCATGGCAGGGGAAAAAAACGGCGAAACCAGCTCAATCGCTGCCAGAACACTTACAGGTCCTTCGTATGCGGGACATGTTTTCTGGGATAATGAAATCTTTGATTTACCGTTTTTCATTTATACAAACCCTGAAGCGGCGAGAAATATGCTTATGTACAGATATAATACGCTTGAAGGGGCACGAGAAAACAGAAGGGTTGAAAATGAAAGATATAACACTTTTTATAAAGGAGCAAGGTTCGCCTGGGAATCCACTTCTTCCGGCGTGGAAAGAACTCCTTTGTTTGTAATAAATGAAAACGGGAAAAAAATAAGAATTTT
Source organism: Candidatus Gastranaerophilales bacterium (assembly GCA_028278305.1). Classification (GTDB taxonomy): domain Bacteria; phylum Cyanobacteriota; class Vampirovibrionia; order Gastranaerophilales; family UBA9971; genus JANQEB01. Next base: position 3,438 of record JANQEP010000097.1, on the reverse strand, counting down.
CACAGGAACAAATGAAAAACATATTACTCCTGATTTAGCTTATGCAATCCATAAATACTGGCAGATCAGCAAAGACAGTGAATTTTTGCGTAAATACGGGGCAGAAATAATTTTTGAAACCGCAAGATATTCAGCAAGTATTCTCAGCGAGGAAGATGATGGTAAACTTCATTTAAAAAACGTCATAGGTCCTGATGAATACCACGAAGAACTTGCAATAAACCCCTTAAACGGGCTTAAAGAGGGAGTTAATGACAACGCTTACACGAATATATTAATACAGCATAACCTGGAAGTCGCCGTAAAAATTGCTGAATACCTCGAGAAAAACTTCAGCGATGATTATGAAACGCTAAAAACAAAGCTGGATCTTAAAGACAATGAAATTAAACACTGGCGGCAATGCAGTAAGAGAATATATGTAAACCAGGACAAAAAAACAGGTGTAATAGAGCAGTTTGAAGGTTTTAATAAGCTAAAAGAAGTTGATCTTGATTATTTCAGGAAAAAATACGGGGAAGTAAATGCCCAGAAATTTGACCAGGTGCTAGAGCATGAATATCGTCATAATAAGGAAATTGACCCGGACAGGAATAATTATAAAGTTTTAAAACAACCTGATGTGCTGATGTTTATGGCGCTGCTTCCTGAGAAATATTCTTATGAAGTTCAAAAGGCAAATTACCATGAATATGAGCCGAAAACAAGCCATGGAAGTTCCCTAAGCGCCGGTATACATAGCCTTATAGCTGCAAGGCTGGGGTATATGGGGGATGCTTATAAATATTATCTTGATACAGGCGGCATGGACATTGATAACGTAATGGGAAACGCTGCAAACGGAATCCATGCGGCATCACTCGGAGCAACGTGGCAGGCTCTGGTTATGGGTTTTGGAGGAATGCAGCTCAGGGAAGACTGCCTTGTATTTAACCCGAATCTGCCTCAGATCTGGAATAAACTGGAATTTGGCATAAAATGGCAGGGGCAGGATATTAAATTCAGCGCAAAAAGAAAGTCTTCAGGCGAAGAAACCCTGCTGATTAAAGTTTGGGGAGATGCGAATAAAAAAATTCCCGTAAAAGTGGGAGAAAATATTATAAAAGAACTTATTCCCTCAATGGCATACTCTGCCGTAAGAACCCCTGAAGGCTGGAAATGGGATTATGAGAGAGAAAATAAAGTTTCTCTCATTACAGAACTTGCAGCAGCAATTTCAGACAAATTTAAAACAACTTTTTCCGATTAATCTTCAATACCTGAAACCTGTTCTTTGCCATATTGCAAGAAAAAGACGCAGCCGTGCCCCCTTTTTTTTTATGTTTTTTAAGTAAGTAAAAAAATTTTTACGTCTTGTGTATTTATGTAATAATAAATAAAATTTTTATATAAATTTTAGCAAATCAGGGAGAAAAAAAATGGCGGATACGACAATTTTAGGTGTTTTATTAAGAAAAAGAACCCGGACTTCAGAGAGTTTTCAGGAAATTCTCTCAAGGCATGGCTGCATAATTAAGACAAGAATCGGCATACACCAGACTTCAAATAATGTATGTTCACCTGATGGGGTAATTTTACTTGATGTAGTCGGGTCTGAATCTGATATTCAGGCGCTTGAAAATGATATCAAATCCCTTGAAGGCGCAGAAATCCAGAAAATGAGCTTTACTTTCTAAAAATTTAGTAAGATAAACTGTTCTGGTCCAGCTTTTCAACGAGCCTTGCGATAAGCTCACTGTCCTGCAGTTTTTGCGCTGCGACAAGTGATTTTTTATACAGGTTATGAGCTTTTGTTAATTTATTATTGCTGCTCATTACATCGCCTGAAAGCTCATAGTTTATTGAATATCCCTCCAGGTTTCCTGTTTTGAGGTCACATTCTATTGATTTTTTGAAAAACTTAAGAGCATTTTCGTCTTTGCCAGTATCTTTAAACACAGAGCCAATATTGCTGAATAAGAACGCTCTTCCTTTCAGGTCATTAGTTTCCCTGGTAAGAGAAACCCCGGCTTCATAATGATCAAGGGCTGTCCTGTATTTTCTAATACAGGAAAAAAGGTTTCCAACGTCATTTAGAGTGTGGCTTTGCGCTTTTAAATTCTCAACCTGTCCATCGTGAGAGAGAGCAGCATAATAATGTTTTAAGGCAGGTTCGACTTTACCGAATTCGTCGTAGATTGAGGCTATATTATAATGGCTCAGCGCCTGGACTTTGCTGTTTCCGGTTTCAAAAGCAGTTGTCGCAGCCCTGTAGTAATTTTCCAGCGCTGACGGGAAGTCTTTATTTATATCGTAAATGTATGCCCTATCAAGGTATATTTTGGTTTCAATATCTTTATTGCCTGTTTTCTGAGCCCGGGGCAGGATTTTATCATAATTTATCAGCGCTTGCCTGAATTTTCCGGAATCAGTAAGTTTTTCTGTTATCTTATAATAGTTTTCCAGCTTTTTGTTTTCCGGATCAATTTTTACAGGCTGTTCTTTTACTGTTTCCTCGTGCTTTTGCTCGGGTATAGTTTCTTCTTGCGGTTGAGGGGAAATTTTATCAACCGGCGTATCAGCTTTATAATTTACTTTTTGGAGTAAAAGCGCGTTTATCCACTCTGTAACTACTTTGGATGGTTTTTTCAGGGTGTCTGTTATGTATTCATCGAGAATACCTGCGGCATTAGTAAGGTTTGACCTTATTAATTTTACCGGTGGATTGTCTTTTCGGGATTGCGTATCTACAAGTTTTAAGTATGTATTAACTTCTTCATTTATTTCTTCAGAAGCATCAATAGCAGCAAGAGTTTTTTTAAAATCTTCGACGACATTGCTTATATTTACAGTTTTTTGCGGGGAATATTCAACATGTTGGTCATTTCTGAAAGACCTGCTATCCTTAAAATCAGCATTATCCCGGGGCGGCTGGGATTCTTTTTCTTCATGACTAACTTTTTCAGCCTGTTTTTGGATTTTGGACTGAAAATTATACGGATATATATTTATGGGATAAACGCCGTTGAAACTCGTTTTAATCGCCTTCTTTCACTAATTTTATCTCTCTAAGTTAGAAATAAACTTCCCCTTATTTAAAATATCGGAAAAAGCCTCGGGACTCCTCAGCTTTATAAAGGTTTTTTGCCTACTATAAACAGATGATTTTTTAAAATTAAAGGCTAAGCATTAAAAACAAAAGGAAATTCATAGAAAAAATTTTAATAAAACTTTCCCAAAAGTCATATTCAAATTGCTAATTAACTCGAGTCGCTAATTGCATGTATGCAACATTTGCCAAAACCCGCCCATGAATGAGCTACTGCGTTAGCTCCCGCTGCCGCGCACAACCACCCTAAAGGTGGAAAAGAGGCGAAGCCTCTTTTCGATTCTCTATAATTTTTTGGCAAATATTGCTCAGTCATATCCTGGCTTTTGACTAATTCGCGACTCGGGTTA
>JANQEP010000053.1 GCA_028278305.1 Candidatus Gastranaerophilales bacterium | reverse complement strand
GTGCAGGCGACTGTGAGGATAGTGCCACAGAAATGTTGACTTCCGATGGCTCATAGAGCACAGGAGATGGTGCAACGGTGGTGTAAGAGACCACCAGCCGTATCGAGAGGTACGGGCTAGGTAAACCCCGACCGGAGCAAGGCTAAAATTGGAATTAAGGTTGCCCGCCGTTTTCCAGGTAAGCCGCTTGAGGTGTATGGTAACATACATCCCAGATAGATAATCACCTAAAACAGAACCCGGCTTATGGACGGCTTCCGGATTAAGAATCCCCCTCTGTGGGATTCTTAATCTTTTATAACTGATTTTTTAAGACCACTAAAAAATGGGCTATAAGGGGTAAAGAGTAAAAACTTACGCATTTTACCGAAGAATTTTTTGCTGCATCCTTAATATGTTGCAATAAACTTGAACCCGGGGTTTTAGAGAATATTAAAAAATATTGAATCAATGAACATAAGAAGTATTTTTTGTAATTCCATTGCAAAATCAAATATATACCTTATTCCACCGCTTATTAATAACAAAACTAATATAGGAAAACCAAACGGAGAAAGACTGTAATAAGCTCTTGATAATTTATCGGGAAGCAGGTTGGCTATTATGTTTGATCCATCCAGCGGCGGTATAGGTAAAAGGTTAAAAATTCCAAGAGCAAAGTTAATTCTGATTATTAACCCTAAAAGCACTAAAACAAGCCCAAGCAATCCGTTTTTTTGCGTAAAAAACTCGGCACCAAAGATTACAATAACGAAATAAAGGATAAAAATAAAAATTATCGCTAAAATAAAGTTACTAAAAGGACCGGCAAAAGCAACCATCATCAATTTAGACTTATCCTGAATATTATCAGGATTGATTTCAACAGGTTTTGCCCAGCCAATTCCAACTATAAACAACATCAACGTTCCAAGCGGATCAAGATGAGAAAAAGGGTTAAAAGAAAGTCTTCCCTGTATTTTAGGGGTAGGGTCTCCAAATTTAAACGCAGTATAACCATGTGCCCATTCGTGGACTGTAATACTTAATAATAACGGTAATATAAGAATAACTATCGCTATTAAAAACTGTAGAGGATCTGATAAAAGTAGTTTAATTAATTGAAATAACAGCATGCTTTCAGTCTATTCAAAAATTTATGTTCTAAGATTTTAATTTACATTAAAAATAAAATTATTGGCAAGCTTAATTAACCCGAGTCGCCAATTAGCCAAAAGCCAGAATATGACTATGCAATTAGAGATTCAGGTTAATTAATTCGAATCACGAATTGTATTTTTTGAAATTTTCTTAAAATCCCCCACCCGCCCACCCTCAGAGGTGGTTAAGGGACTGCGTCCCTTAACAATTCCATATAGATTTTGAGAAAATTTCAGCAAGCTATTACAGAGTTTTACGTATTTCGTGATTCAGATTAATTAACTCGAATCACGAATTACGTGAATGCAACATTTCTATCCATACTTAAATGTGACTCCGCAGCCGGATTTTGGGTACTTCCAATCAAGAGACCCTGCAGGACAAATGATTCTGCATGCCCCGCATTCAAGGCAGTTTTCAAAACCCACCAGCAGCTTATTCTGTGCTGCATCGTGCTCATAGACATTTGCAGGACAAACAATAGTACATGGCTTTTCAGCGCACTTTTTGCAGTCTTCCTGATCCGGCTTAAGGTGTGTTTCCTCATCGCATTTATATTTAACTGTAAACAGTTTGTCATCTATATGTTGGGGAATTGTTTTTTTCTCATCTGTTGTCATCTAAGTAATATTCCTCCTGCAAGGTTTGCTAATTTTAAACCGTCAGAAACCAGGGCAAATGACCTTTGCTCCAGTACATCACCAACGAACTGTATGTATTTCTTTTTCTTTGGAATACTGTCAACAGAGGTGAACTGGTTCATGAACTCGTTTATTTTCTCCGGATAAAAACCTAAAAAGGTTTTAGAATTCTTTTCAAGAGTAACTATAACATCTTTGTAGGTTTTTAAATCCTTCATTACAAAACTTTCATCAAGCTTTTTCTTATACAAAGAAAGCATATTAGCTGAATAATCTTCTTTGTCCAGAGCCTGAACAGCTGTTTGAGCCGCAAATTTTCCGCTGGTCATAGCAAGGTTGGTACCTTCCCAGTGAACGTTGTTTACAAGCATTGCAGCGTCACCTGTAATCATAACCCCATCCTTGTAAAGATCAGGCATGGCTTTGTATCCGCCTTCAGGAATAAGATGAGCCGAGTATTCAAGAAGCTCTCCCCCCTCTATAAGCGGTTCAATTACAGGATGTTTTTTAAGTTCATTTAAAAGCTCATAAGGCTTGGTTTTTGAATGTGTCAGGTCTTCAAGGGTAACTCCCAGTCCGACTACTACGGATTCAAGGTTTGTATAAACATATCCAAGACCTACCATTGCCTGCATAGGTCCGCCTAAAATCGTATAAATTACACCGCTTTTATCATCCACGTTAAACCTGTCGTTGATTTTTTCTTTTGGCAGGGAAATTACTTCCTTAATACCAAGAGCAACGTTCTGAGGCTTAATTTCAGGGTAATTCCACGCCTGTTTTGCAAGCAGAGAATTTACACCATCAGCTATTATGGTAATTTTAGCGTAAAACTCTTCCTGTTCTGTTTTTACGCCTACTACCCTGCCGTCTTCGATGATTAAAGACTCAACAAGAGTTTCCGGAACGATAAAAGCGCCTTCTGCTTCTGCCTGCTCAGCGCACCATCTGTCCCATTTTGCCCTTATTACCGTAAAACTGTTATAATGCCCTTCTTCTGAATGATTACCGTTTCTATAGCTTATGGTTGTTCCGTCTTTATCACCGAGTAAAGCATATTTGTGCTCAACATTATTTCTTTCCACGGGAGCTGATTTCCAGAATTCGGGAAAAATTTCTGCTACAGGCTGAGCATAAATTGCTCCGCCAAACATATTCTTGCTTCCCGGAAAATCGCCTCTTTCCAGAACAACAACTTCCTTACCGGCTTTTGCAAGCGTATAAGCAGCCGTGATTCCCGCAGGTCCTGCTCCTACTATGACCACATCCACTACTTCTCTTTCCACGGTTTTCTCCTTCTTTCACTTATATTAATTGTCAATTAAGGCTTTACCTATATAAAAAATTAACATAAAAATAATATTAAGGGTATTTTTAAATACAATTAAAAAAGATAAAAATATTTAATGGCAAAGGTATTTTACAGAATTTCAGATTTACTTGAAATTTATATGTGTAAGGATTAAATTTGTTTTAAGGAACCAACAAAAAATTCCTACGCATTTTAAAAAAAATTTTACCAAAGAATTTTTTGCTATATCTTTATGAAACTCAATAAGGAATACAAATGAAAAGTTTAGCCGGCTCAGCGGGAGTTGTTGAAACAAAATATTTTTCTTTAAAAGAAAAAATCAGGCTTGAAAACGGACTTGATTTTGGACCTGTTACAGTAGCATATGAAACATACGGAGAACTGAATAAAAACAGGGATAATGCCGTATTAATACTGCATGCTCTTTCAGGAGATGCGCATGCTGCAGGTTATCATACGCCTGAGGATAAAAAACCCGGCTGGTGGGATGGTGCAATAGGTCCGGGTAAAGCTTTTGATACAGAAAAATATTTTGTAATCTGCTCAAATTTTTTGGGAGGATGTAAAGGCTCTACCGGTCCTGCTTCTATTAATCCTGAAACCGGCAAGCCTTATGGTATGGCTTTTCCTATTATAACCGTTGAAGATATGGTCAAAGTCCAGAAAAAATTAATTGACCATCTCGGCATAAAAAAGCTGCTTAACGTGGCAGGAGGATCTCTGGGGGGAATGCAGGCTATGGAATGGGCAATACTATATCCTGAAGTTGTTGAATCTTCTACTGTTATTGCTGCTGCAACCAGGCTTTCAGCGCAAAATATAGCTTTTAATGAAGTAGGAAGAAATGCAATTATTTCAGATCCTAACTGGAATAACGGAGATTATTACGGCGGGGATTTTCCTGCAAGAGGTCTTGCCCTGGCAAGAATGATAGCCCATATTACTTACCTTAGCGAAGAATCAATGCATAATAAATTTGGAAGAAAGCTTCAGGATAAAACACAAATTGACTTTAACTTTGATGTAAACTTCCAGGTTGAAAGCTATCTAAGGTATCAGGGGCAGAGTTTCGTAGACAGGTTTGATGCAAACAGCTATCTTTTTATAACAAAGGCAATGGATTATTTTGACTTGCACCAGAAGTACGGCTCACTTGCCCATGCTTTTAAGAACAGTAATTGCAAATTTTTATTTTTGTCCTTTTCCACTGACTGGCTTTTTCCTCCAAATGAACTTAAAGAAGCTGCCGGAACATTGATGAGTCTCGGAAAAGAAGTTACCTACTGCAATATAGATGCTCCTTTCGGGCATGATTCTTTTCTTCTGGAATTTGAACACCAGCCAAAAATTATAAAGAATTTTTTAAAGGGTGTAAGGGAGTAACAAAAAATTTTAAAATGCGTAAGTTTTTATTCTTTACCACTTAATATTTTCCAGAGTAATTATAATAAGTTAAATAACTTTATAAGGGAATTGAATTATAAAGCTTTGTTATAAATACTAGGGAATCAAGAGGATTCCTTTTATGAGCAAGTTTTAAATAATGAAGCTAAATAAAATCGCAGTTTTATTATTAATAATTTTTTTTTATCCTTGCCTGGTGCAATTTACCCGCAGACAACAGGTGTTTTATTTTTAAACCAGGCAATAACTTCTGCCCTGCGGAATAATCCTGATATTCAGCAGGAAAGAGGCAGGCTTCAGCGGACAAATTTAGAAATTTTTGCGGATGTAAATGTATTAAACCCGTTTTTTCTCTTTGATGCTGATTTAGCCCAAAGAACATATAGTTTTGGTTTACAGAAAGCTTTTGAAACCGGGGGATTAGGCAAAATCAGAAGAAAAATCCGGGAAAAAAGAGTAGAACTTCAGAGAGCTGAGTTAAACGAAAGGATAATTGAACTGGAAGACCAGGTAATAGATACTTTTACCCAGGTTTATATAAACCAGGAAAGAATAAAGCTTCTTGAAGAGACTTTTAGTTTTATTAAAGCCAAGCAACAAGAAGCGCAGAATTTATCCGAAATCGAGGAATTACTCGCGGAAGAAGAAATTATTGATATAATACAAAGGCTTGAAGATTCAAAAATAGAGGTTGACAAAGCCAGGCTGTTACTAGAAGAACTGCTGGGCAGGAAAGTAACCGGGGAAACACCTTTAGAAAGCCCAAAAGAGCTGAAAATTAAAGGAGATATGACTGAAGAAGAACTTATTGAAATGGCTCTTAAAGAAAAGCCTGAAATAATTGAAAATAACAAAGAACTTGAGCTGGCGGAATTACTTAAAAAACTGGCAAGAGCTAATTACTGGCCCCTTGTAATAGCAGACGGCGGAGTCAGGATTAACTTTCAAGAAAGCCAGGCAGGAATTTTTATAGGACTGGATATAGAGCTGCCTGTTCTGGGAATTGAAAGAAAACAGATTGAGGCTGCCGAGCAAAGAATTGAGCTGATTAAAGAAAACAGAAAAATTCTTGAAAAAAAAATAAAACTTGAGGTTAGCGAGACTTATAAACTGTATGAATTTACAAAAAAACGCCTGGAAGATTATGACCGGGAATATTTACCAAGAACTAAGCAGCTGATATCTTCAATTCGGGAAAAATATGAAAATAATGAAATTTCTTTTTCCGACCTTTTAAAAGCTGAAAAATCAAAAATTAAAATTCAAAATAATTATTTTGATGCACTTTTTGATTTTGAAAATGCGTTCAGTGATCTTGAAAGAGCAGTAGGTATAACCCTGGCGGAAGGCCTGCCTGAGCCCGGAGTTTCTGAATTCCAGGGAATTGTAGAGCCTATAAGATAATGTTTACGCATAGAATTTCAGAAAACATAGCGTTTATAAACGAAGCTAAAGATATTAACGAAGATTGCTATATCCTGGTTTTTAAAGATATGGAAAAACGATACCGGCAGATAGTACAACTGGTTGCAAAACTGGAAAAGGAACTTTAAGCAGGTAACAAAAAATTCTGCGGTAAAATTTTTAAATCTTTTAAAAAAAATAAAAACAGCTTAAAATAAAAACATCAAAAACTAAAAACCTTTCGCAACAGTCAAAACTAAATTCGGATTTTATTATGCAAAAGAAAAAATTCATAAGTATTCATTTTAAGTGTTGTAACGTATATAGCAGGATATACGTAAACAAGGAAGGTACCGCATATATTGGAAGATGTCCTGTGTGTATGACCCCGGTGAGAGTAAATATAGGTCCCGGCGGAGTTAATGTACGGTTTTTTGAGGCTTATTAAACTAAATTTATTTACACTTGCAGAATCAACATGGTTTCTAGTATGATGTTGAGCACGACAGGATAATATGGAGATTAGAATATGGCAAAGCAATGCGAAGTTTGTGATAAAAAACCCTTGAAAGCCTGCAAGGTTAGTTTCTCAAACAAGCACCACATTTACAAGCAAAGACCGAACTTACACACGGTAAAAACTGAAATTAACGGCACTGTAAAGAAAATACAGGTTTGCACTTCCTGTATTAAAGCTAATAAGGTAAAAAAAGTAGTTTAAAATATTTAAATTTAAAGAGGGCTGACTTTACTTAAGGTCAGCCCTCTTTTTATATAGAATTACATTTTTATACAAGGTATTTAAAATAAACGTAAATTGAGCTTAAAATAAGTGAAATAAATGTAACCAGCACCCCGTATTTCATAAACCTGAAAAAAGAAATAGGATGACCCGCAGCGAATGCGGATTCGGAAACTATAACATTTGCTGCTGCCCCAATGATTGTTGCGTTTCCGCCAAGGCATGCCCCGAGGGAAAGCGCCCACCATAACGGATAAATATCCATAGTCCCCTGAAGTTCCTGAATTAAGGGAACCATAGTTACTGTATAAGGAATATTGTCAACAATTCCTGATAATACGCCCGATGCCCAAATAATGAGCATTGCGGTAAATGTAAGATCACCCTTTGTTATATTTAAAAGCTGGTCAGCCAGGAATTTTATGCCACCGGTTTCTACCAGTCCGCCTATAATTATGAACAGTCCTATAAAGAAAAAAATGGTTATCCATTCAACGTCTGCAAGTACATGATGAGGTTTTTCAAATACCAAAAGTACGCTTGCTCCTGCAAGTGCAATCATATAAGCTTCTAAATTCAGTTCACTGTGAAGAATAAAGCCAAGAATTACCAGACCAAGAATTGTCATTGACCTTATCATAAGTTTTTTATCTGTTATAGTTTTTGAATTGTCGATATTAGCAACGTATTCCATTCTCTCAAGGGTTGTAGTAAGGTCTTTTCTAAACATAAATGCTATAACAGCCATACAAATAATGAAAATGGGTATTACAACTGGAGTTAATTCAATTATAAAATCGTTAAAACTTAATTTTGCTGCGCTTCCTATTATGATATTCGGGGGATCTCCGATTAATGTAGCAGTTCCTCCTATGTTTGAGGCTAGAATTTCGGTTATTAATATCGGAATAGGATCAATTTTCATTTCCCTTGCAATAACAAAAGTTACCGGCAATATAAGAACAACCGTTGTCACGTTATCGAGAAACGCGGAAGCTATAGCTGTGAATACTGCTAAAGCCATAAGAACACTCAGGGGTCTGCCTTTAGTGAGTTTTAAAAGCTCAAACGCAATCCAGGTAAACACACCGCTTCTACTTGCGATATGGACAATAATCATCATGCTTATAAGCAGGACTATTACACCAAAGTCCACATGAGCAAAAGCATGGCTGGCGGGAACAATTCCAAGAACAAGTGTTAGCGCTGCACCCAGCATTGCTATTGTTACTTTTGGGATTTTTTCAAGCGCTATAAAAATATATGCAATAGTGAGAATTATGCCTGCAATAATTGCTTTATTCACTCCAAATATGGCTGATGAGTGTTCAACCGCCACAGTATGTTCTATCATAGATAACAAAGCTCCTTACCATTATTAAACTTATACCCAGATCTCATATTTAGTGCTCTGTTAAATTAATTTTGTATGACTAATTTTGTTTATGATGGTTTTTTAAAATGTATACTGATTTGAAAAGGCGAAGCAGACGGCGCTGTCCGCATTTTAGCAGACGGAGCCTTTTCCGTCACTTTAGGGCAGTAGGCATTTTGAAAAACCATGACAAATTAACTTAACTATGCATTAGTAAACCATAAAAATTTCCTGTTGTCTCTGAAAAATTTTTAGCAATTTTTTATCCTTAAAACTATCCCGGTTTATAAATATTTGTTAATTTCTCTTCTTTATAGAACATTTTTGGGTTTAATTTGATTAAAATAGTGGTCTATATATTAATAGTAAACTTTTTTTGCCAATCCGGGCAAAATCCCTGAAAGTCTTTAAAAGCAGAAAAAACTATGATTAAAATTTACGGGTTTATAATAACTGAATTATTTTTTATATTCAGCATAGTATAAAGAATTATTTTATTTTGTCGATATCCTTTTTGTATGGCTAAAGGGGCAAGTGATGCTTTTGAATGAATATGAATTAAATCAAAATAATCTTGAAAAATTTAAATATCTGATGAGCAGCCTCGAGAGAGAAAGAGAAAATAATCGTCATACTATTTTAATTGTCGATGATGAGTTTGATAATTTACAGCTTTTAAAGAGGACTTTGCGGAAAAAATACAATATTTTAACAGCTTCTAACGGTCAGGAAGCCCTGGAGGTCGTTGAAAAAGAAGGTAATAATATATCCCTGATCGTAAGTGACCAGCGTATGCCTCAAATGACAGGTACTGAGTTTCTTTCAAAAGTATCGGAGTATCACCCATACATCGTAAAAATGCTTTTGACCGGCTATACAGATCTTGACGCAATGATTGACGGAGTAAATAAATGTAATTTATTCCAGTATATATCAAAACCCGTTGATCCTAATGATCTTGAACTTATAATAAATGACGGAATAGATGCTTATGAGTTGACTCTAAGTAAAAATACACTTTTAAACGATCTTAGAGAGCTGTTTTTTACTACAATAAAGTCAATTTCGAGCGCTCTTGACGCAAAAGACACTTATACACATGGTCATTCTCACAGAGTTACCTTATTTACCCTTATACTGGCTCAGGAAATGGGACTTGATGATTCGCTTATTGAAGAAATTGAAACAGCGGGACTTTTACATGATATAGGAAAAATCGGGGTTCCCGAGGATATTTTGTGCAAGCCCGGAAAGCTTACTGATGAGGAATATGACATAATTAAACAACATGCTGCGGGTACAAAGAAAATTTTAGATAGTATTTCCAGTCTTAAACATGTTTCACTCTGGGCAAGCTGTCACCATGAAAGATGGGATGGAAAAGGATATCCTAACGGAATGAAAGGTGAAGAAATTCCTCTGGCAGCAAGGATTCTTGCTGTTGCGGATACCTATGATGCAATGACATCAAACAGGTCTTATAGAAAAGGGCTTCCTCATGAAGTTGCTGCTGAGGAAATTAAGAATTGCAGGGGTACACAGTTCGATCCCAGGATGATAGAGGTTTTTGTGAAAGTTGAAGAAACCTTTAGAGAAGCCGCGCTTAACCCTATAAAATTCTATAACGAATACAGCAGGCTTAATAAAGCACTGGAGGAAAAAGAACAGCCCGGTCTGTCAGAAGAAAAAATTCTGGGATTAGAAGTCTAATACGGGCAATCTCAAAAGTTCCCTGTGAAAACACGACGTCATTTACGAGATATTTAGCCTTCGGTAAAAGATTTAAGGAATTAACAAAAAATTTTAAAATGCGTAAGTTTTTATTCTTTACCCCTTAAGGAATTTTTCATGATATAAAAATAAAAATGATAATTTTTATATAAATCATTTTTTTATAAAAAATTGATCCTTCAATCTTTTACTTCCTAAAACTTCAGAAACCGAAAATATGTAGCAGTCAGGTATATTAATATTTTTATTCTTTCTATTTGTATGTGATATACTTTCTGTAGTGTTTTTCTATTTGAAAATTGCCAAAATTCATTATGCAAGAAGGTTTTAAAAAGCTTAGATCCATTAAACTGGACAATATTAGTGTTACTGCTTTTAGAATAATTACTATTCTGAATATGCTGTTAAAAACTTCTTGTGACGATAAACAAATTAATGAGACGCTTAAAGAGGAAATAGGGGGGGTAAGAGAGCTTTCAAAAGATACAATTTGTATTTATTTAAACACTTTAAGGCTTCTGGGATGCGAAATAACAAGACCTGTAAAAAGTAACGGATATAAATATATATTAAAATCCCATCCTTTTAAATTATTTTTGACAAAAGATGAGATTGATATGCTGGTAAACATAAGAAAATATATTTCAACCCTGAATGACTGGAAAACAGCCCTTGAAGTTGATAGGCTTTTTAACACTCTTCTTGATTACTTTGTTTCAGATACGAAAAATTTCTTTTTGTCAGCTAAAAAAACATCTTTAAAAAGGGAAATAAGCTCTGAAAATTTTTTTCAGGAAATAAAACAGCTGGAAAATTACTGTAAGAATAATAAAATCATAACTTTAGTTTATAATTCCCCGGAATCCGGTGAAAAAAATATAACAATAAAAGCGGAAAAAATAATAATGGAAAGCGGGGCTTTCTACCTGCTTGGATATAACCGCGAGCTTGAGACAACAATGCAGCTTCGCATTGACAGAATAATGGATATAAAGTCAGTAAACTTTCATAATAATAATATTAATCCCAAAGCTATACTGGTAAAGTACAAACTTAAGGATTGCTGCCCTCTTTCCTGCAGGATTTCAGAAAATGAGGCTATTGTTGATAAAGTTAATAATGAACTTATTATAGAAGCTGTTGTTTCAAATAAATTTAATTTTTTCCAGAAAGTTTTATCTTATGGTAATAAATGTATTATTCTGCACCCGCGGGAAATAAGAGAAGAAATCTCATCTAAACTGAAAAAAATGCGTCTGTTATATAGTGATATTGATTGTGGCTGATATGGGAAAAAAATTAAAAATAAGTTCTACTGCTTATAGAGTGCTGTTACTGCTGCAAAAACTAAATGAAAAAAAACTTAGTATAGATGAATTGAACTATATTTTTTCAGAAGACCCTGATATAGCAAGGTTTTTTTCTAAAGATGTTATTTTAAAATATATTAGTACGCTGAGAATGGCAGGTTATAAAATAGAAAAACCTGCTGCTTCAGATAATTATCGTTATGTATTAAACAAAGCCCCCATACAAATTGAATTTTCAGAAGAAGAAATTAAAGCTTTAGCTTTATTAAGGAACTATGCATATGGACTTCAGCAAAATAAGTATGTTAAAAATTATTGCTCTTTTATTGAGAAACTGAAAAGATATATATCGAATGATCAGGTTACAAAGCTAAAAGAGCAATTTAAATTAAAGCAAAATGACGAAATTATTAATAAATTTAAAAAATATTCTGATTTAATTAAAAAAATTGAACAATACATAAGCGAAAACCAGAGGGTAGAAATTAAGTATAACTCTCTGGAGGAAAATGCAGAAAAACTTGTTGTGACTAAGCTTCAGCGAATTAAATATGAAAAAAACAGTGTAAATATTATATATTATGATCTGATTGCAGGACAGACCGGCTCTGTAAATATTGAAGATATAATAAATATTAAGCAGCTTCCTTCTATTTCCGGAAAAGGACAGATTTTATGCCCGGTTATTTTTAAGCTTAAAGGAAGATTGGCAAAGATATACAGACCTTATGAGAGAGAAAAATTAGGTGAACTTGATTTAAAAACCAACGAAATTACAGTTACTGCATACTCAGAAGATGTTGATGCCCTTTTACAAAGACTGCTTAAATACGGAGAAAACTGCGAACTTTTATATCCCAGACAATTTCGAAATAAAATGATGAATCTTATAAAAAATACTCTGGAAAATTATCAGGTAACTGAGGCTTAAATACAATAAGATATATTAATATAAATATAATCTTTTAAGGGGTAAAGAATAAAAATTTTACGTAAGATTTTTTATTATTTCCTTAATAAAGAGCTTTTTCTATTTTTTCTACATAAAAATCATAAATCTGCTTTAGCGCATGAAAAGTATATGCAGCAACTATAATTTCTTCTTTCCAGTCATAATACCCGCATTTATGAGGAATAATAGAAAACGGATTATCCGGAAAATCCCTGCATATCTGAGGTCTGGATTCATAAACAGGACATTCATTTTCACCTTTAAGATATTTGCAGTAGAAAAAATTTATACTTTCATTTTTTTCAAGCTTTTTAATAAGAAGATCAACGTATTCAGGAAAAACATCTCTTGCTTCCTGCAGGGTTTTATAGGGCACAAAAATTTTAGTAAATTGCCCGGCGAATTCGTCGTTATTCTCAGCTTTTTGTTTTAATTGCTCATAAGAAAATTCGGAACTTGCCAGTTTACAGCAAATTCCTGTTCTTTTACATTTGAATTTATTTTTATAATCAAGAATTTCTTTGATTTTCAAATTAATTTCCGGTTCAATTTCATTTTTTATTTTATGCAGAGCCAGGTTTTGCCAGTGCCTGAAATTGCAGTTTTCCGGAAGAATAGTGCTTACCGAGTTAGGAAAGCCCTGGCATAGCATAGAATTTTTTCCGGCAGTACAATTATTATCCGTATCCAGGTATTTGCAATAATAAAAATAAACAGGCTCTGTGTGTTTTAGAAGAATTTTTGCCACATAAGATGAATATAATCTGTTTTCATTATCTTTAGCTTGCTCATTATTATTATCTGCTGAAATTTTTCTGTTTTTTGAGTATTCAAAATCATCCTCAGCACCGTAGGGGATAAATAACTGCATATAGCTTTTTGCTATTTCATCGTTTTCTTCTGCAGCCAGCCTGAAAATTTCCTGTGGAGGAAGTTGTGAGTATCTGACTTTACAGCAGGTATTACACTTGCTGCAGGAAAAATCTGATTTAATTTTTTTTAAAAGCTCTTTAAAAGCTTTTTCCGAGTTAATAAATAATTCCCGGTATAATTCACGTTCTTTTTTAAGCTGTAACTCAAATTTTTCCATAAATTAACCTGATATGCTTTAATAAAATAAAAATAGAGGTTTTTATTCCCTCTTACATTTAAAGTATAGCAAATACCCGAATATTTTTTCCAATGTAAAAATAAGATTCAATAAATACAGGATTTGAATTATCATAGGATAAAATATTCTTAAAAAGGGCGCAAAAAATGACAATTACTTTTCAGGAAATAATTCATAAATTAAACAAATACTGGTCAGATTACGGGTGCGTTATTCAACAGCCTTATGACATAGAAAAAGGCGCAAGTACTATGAATCCGGCTACATTTTTGCGGGCAATAGGACCTGAACCATATAACGTAGCAATGGTGGAGCCTTGCAGAAGACCAACAGACGGAAGATACGGTGAAAACCCAAACAGGCTTCAGCATTATTTTCAATACCAGGTAATTTTAAAACCCTCTCCTGATGATGCTCAGGATATCTACCTGAAAAGCCTTGAATCCCTGGGGATAAAACTTAAAAACCACGATATAAGGTTCGTTGAGGATAATTGGGAATCCCCAACACTTGGCGCCTGGGGAGTTGGTTGGGAGTTCTGGCTGGATGGAATGGAAGTTACACAATTTACATATTTTCAACAGGCAGGAGGGCTTGATGTTAAACCTGTTGCCCTTGAACTGACTTATGGGCTGGAGAGAATAGCTATGTATCTTCAGGATTTAGACAGTATTTTTGATATTCAGTGGAATGAAAATATAAAATATGGTGAAATTTATCTTCAAAACGAGATTGAGCAGTCAAAGTATAATTTCAATGCTTCAACCCCGGAAATTCTGTTTAAGCTCTTTGATCTTTATTATGAAGAGGCAAATAACACGATAGAATCTAAACTTGTTCTTCCTGCTTATGATTATGTCCTGAAATGTTCACATACATTCAATCTGCTTGATGCAAGAGGAGTTATAAGTAAGGATGAGAGGACAAATTATATTAACAGAATCAGAAGAATGGCTGAAAGAACCGCAAAACTTTATTATGATCAAAGAGAAGCAGCAGGCTTTCCCTTATTAAAAAAAGAAAATTGCAAGTTTTGAAACTCAATAGGAAGTATAAAAAATTTCGGTAGTGGTATAAAATCACGTTATTTTATATATCCTAATTTTTTGGCAAATAAAGAAGTAAGGAAGTATGAAAAAATTCTTACGTAAAATTTTTTAAAAATCTACCTTGTCTCCCGGCACCATGTTGACAGCCCCCGAAATGTCTTTCCGAGCAGCGCGGGCGAAAAAGCGAGAATGTAAGCAGGTAATTGTTATTCGCCCGACGTGGGAATCTGGGCAATGTCGCATTAAGCTATAAATTTTAAGCTTTGACACGGAGTTTCACAGATTGCCACGGGCTCTCAAATTGTCATTGAGCCCTCGCAATGACAATTTGGGTGTTATCAACTCAATTTCGGGAGACCAGG
>JANQEP010000012.1 GCA_028278305.1 Candidatus Gastranaerophilales bacterium | reverse complement strand
AATTGCCATAATGATTCTCCTTTTTTTCTGTTCATTATGACAATTTTTGATCTTTTTTCATTACCAAATCAGTTTAGGCTAGAGCATTACAAAAATTTTAGCAGGAAATAAAATAATGCAGGGCTTTTCTGTTTTCCAGCCACATGGTCTGAACATCGCCATCTCCCGGAAGCTCAAGGGTTATGACCGGAATATCTCTTTCTTTTCCCGCATAAGTCCCGAAAGAACCCGGGGTAGGGTAGCCGATATCTACCTGCACAGGGTAGCCGTTTAACCTGGACATATTTTCAGCAATCCGGTCAGCCGGACCATCATAATTAACCACTTTATAAGGGCTGTGAAAAGCAAGAATCCTTTCCGGTTTGTACTCATGGATAATATCAATTATAAACCTGGTTTCAACCTCGCTTGCCGGCTCTTTACCGCAATTAAACCTGCCTTCTTCGTTACATCCGGGTCGGTTTTGCGTAGGAAAATTCCTGTTTAAGTCAATACCGTTGAAATTTCCCCTGATATTTTCCAGCTTACCGTCAGGGTTAAGGCAGGGAATAATCAAAACCCTGTTATTTCCTATTAAACCGGGAGTTTGTTCAATATCCTGAATCAGGTTACCTATTAATGTTTCACCTTCGGGCTCATCCCCGTGAAAAACCCCGATTAAAAGAATGGTTGCACCGGTTTTTTCAGCGCAGTTCTCCGCTTTTAAGAGCTGGATTTTATTGTTTTGCGGGCTTAATATTTCTTTTTCTGTTTGTATAATCAATTTTTTACTTAAATTTTTAATATGCTGAAATACCTTAAAAACCCGAAAATCACGTTAAAATAAAGACACAACCCTTCGGACTGTTGTTCATTTTATTGAGGTGCGCCCTGTATTTTATGATTTTCAAGATTCGATATTATCCTGTTAATTTATTCTATCAAATTTATTAAAAAATCTACAGCATATCAGCGGGATCAACATCTATCAAAAATTTTATGTCCTGCGGGATTTTTATACCTTTCATAAAGTTATTCACCATAAAATGACCGTTTTCACCGAGGGTATTTTTTACCAGTACCTGAAACCTGTATTCATCCCTTATCCTGGTAATTATACACCGTGAAGGTCCCAGAACTTCCAGTCTTTCGGTAATTCCTCGCTCATCGGTAAGGGTTTTCAGGCGATAAGAAATATCTGAGGCAAACTTCACCGCTTTAATTTCCATTTTTGAGCTTATTATAAACCTTATCATATCGCTAAACGGGGGATAGGAGTATTCATTCCTGGACTGAATTTCATAGCTGTAAAACCCGGTAAAATCCTGTTCTTTAGCCTGGTTCACCGCGAAAAACTCGGGTTCATAGGTCTGGAAATATACTTTCCCTCGAAATTCCCCTCTTCCCGCGCGACCCGCAACCTGGGTCAGCAGCTGGAACCCTCTTTCCGTTCCCCTGAAATCCGGTATGTTAAAAAGGGAATCCGCGCTGATTACTCCTACCAGGGTAACATTTGGAACATCAAGACCTTTTGCTATCATCTGAGTTCCTATTAAAACCCGGGTTTCTCCGTTTGCAAAGCTTTCCAGGGCATTTATGTGGGCGTTTTTTTTGTTCATTATATCGCTGTCTATTCTCTGTGAAGCTATTTGAGGAAATTCTTTTTTGAACATTTCCTCAACACGCTGGGTTCCCATTCCAAAATATCTTAATGTACTGTTAAAACAAGAAGGACAGATGTCGTGAGTTTCTGTTTCATAATTACAGTAATGACAGCGAAGTTTTTCCGCGGTTTTATGCAGGATTAGCGGAATATCACAGCGCCTGCATTCAGGGGTATACCCGCAATTACTGCACTGGGCATAGGTTGAAAATCCTCTGCGGTTAATGAGTAAAATCGCCTGTTTTCCGGATTCATAAGTTTCCAGCAGGTTTTTTTTAAGAGATCTTGAGAAAATACTTTTATTGCCGGCTTTAAATTCTTCCCGCATATCCACGATATTAACCTGTGCAAGCCTGCTTTTACCGAACCTTTCAGGCAGCATTAAAATCCTGTCCCTGCTTTTAGCCCGGAAAAAGGTGGTTATATCAGGAGTAGCTGTGCCCAGAACCAGGGCTGCTCCTTCTCTTCCCGCTCTTTCAGCGGCTACGGTTTTTGCATTGTACCTGGGACTCGGGGAAGTTTGTTTATAGCTGGATTCGTGCTCTTCATCAATTATAATCAGTCCTAAGTTCTTTACAGGCGCAAAAATAGCTGATCTTGCTCCGATTATAATTTTAATTTCATTATTCCTCAGCTTTTTCCAGACATCATAGCGCTCTCCTTCAGAGATACTGCTGTGCCAGATTGCTACATTTTCAGCACCGAACCTTTCTGAAAACCTCATTGCCAGCTGGGAAGCAAGAATTATCTCAGGGGCAAGGATTATAGCTGATTTTTCATTTTTAAGGGCTTCTCTTACCGAGTGCATATATACTTCTGTTTTGCCTGAACCTGTTATACCATAGAGAAGCATCGGTTCATGGTCCTGATTCTCCATACTGGAAATGATTTGGGTAAATGCCTGTTTCTGACATGCTGTAAGTTCATAAAAGTTCTGTTGTTCATTTTTTTTAAATATATCAGAAGGATTTCGAAAAACTTCCCTGTCAAAAATCTCTACAGCCCTGCTTTCAGCCAATTTTTTCAGGGTTGCCGGGGTAGTTTTGGCGATCCGGGTTAATTCGGAAAACTTTATCTCATTTCCCGATGATTCCAGCGTTTCCAGTACTGCTTTTCTGCGCGAAGTCAGGGTTTCCCGGTCAAAATCCGCTTTTAGCTTTATATACTTCTCCAGCCTGGGACCGGACTTTTTTTCCACCGGAGTGTTCTCTATTTTTATAATACCCTTATTTTTCAGCTGACGCAGCGTTGTATAGAATTTAGAATAAGGAACTTTTGTCTTTTTTTGAAGTGTAGAGACATTATACTGTTTTTTTTGCAGCAGGAAGTCAAGTATTTTCTGATCGTCTTTATTGAATTTTAGCCCTGAGACATCTTCTTTCAGTAAATGGGCAATTCTTTTTGTCTTAGCGAGAAGGTTTGAGGGAATAGCCGCTTCAAGAGCATTTTGCAGGCTGCAGCAATAGTAATTTGCCACCCATTCCAGAAGCTGGAGATATTCCAGGTCAAAAAGCGAATCATCATGAAGGACTTCGTATATTGCTTTTGCCTTTATACCTTCGGGTAAGTAATTTGAAAACCCTACGACAAAACCGTTTACAACACCCCTGTTACCGAAAGGAACCAGTACAGGAACTCCGGGGGTTATTTGCCCGTATAATTCTTCGGGAATAAGATAGCTGAAAGTTCTCGTATCAAGCTCAGGGACATCTACAATAACCTGAGCATACTTGTTTTTCTCATTCAGCACCTTCGAGCTCTCTTTGTGCAATCTCAATAGCTTCTTTTAGCTGGTCAAGATTTTCCGGGTAAACAGCAACTCCTTTTTTGGTAGGATTCCAGGTATTACCGGAGTCTGTTGTATAAAATATTCTGAGATCCAGGAATTTTCTACCTTTATATTCGCTTAGCTGGACCTGGATTTCCTCTGTAGCTGTACGGGGAATCGTTGCTAGAAGTTTTTTTTCTGACATAATAAAATCTCCTGAAAATAAATTTTTCTAAAGACTATTTTATATTTAATTATGCCTGACGTCAAAAATAAGGAAGTAAGGGGTAAAGAATAAAAACTTACGCATTTTACCGGAGAATTTTTTGTAATTCAAATAATGGAGCTATTTCCAGCGCTTAACTTAAATAAAGTTGCTTTATTCCTGCGCTGAATATTGCAAAGTCATATTTTACCGGGTCATCAGGTTCAAATTGTTTTAATTTCTCAGTGACTTCCTCAGCTTTTTTCCAGTCATTAGATTTTCTCTCTGTAAGTCCCAGCTGAATTGAAACCCTTGATACATGCACATCAAGAGGAATTATAAGTTTACCTGCCGGGACTCCATTCCAGATATTTAAGTCTACAGGCGGTTTTCTTACCATCCATTTCAGGAAGAGGTTCAATCTTTTACAAGCGCTTCCGGTTGCCGGGCTTGGAACAAGGTGAATAAAACTTCTGCCGCATTCCTCATCACAGGGAAGATGACTTCTTAGCAAATTTACAAAATTAATCAAACCCTGCTTTACGTTATTATCTTCTTTTGAAAAACCCTGCAAAAAAGCGTCTTCTAAGGAATCAAATTTTTTTAATACCTGGCTGAGTGAATAAATCAGGCAAAGAATGTCTTTTTCCCCGGTAAATCTGTAAAGAAACCCTTTAAATAACTCCGCATCCCTGTCAATATCAAAATTTATAATGAATTCATAAGGGTTTTTATTAAGAATTTTATGTATACGACTCAGGTTTTCGATAATTTTCTTTCTGTTTCCGTAAGCAAAAGCAGAGGAAATAAAACCTGAAATTTCTATATCCTGCTTTTTTTCGTACCTATGCGGAAACTGAACAGGATCATCGCCTATAAAATCAGGGGTTTCAAATTTTTCTACAAGTTCATCAAGAGCTAATTTTGTAATTTTTTGCATGCTGTTTAATTATACCTTTTAAAAACTCTGAATATCCAAAATGATTCTATTGCAGGAGCTATAGGATCAATAAATGTCTAAATGAAGTGTTTTTCTTACTGAAACTTACTTTAGTTATACATTATAAAATACTAATAATGATTTTATAAGAATGTAAAGAAAAAATAAAAACTTTTTCAATATTACTTAACAGCTACCTATGTAATCAACGGCTGGAGTTAATTATATCTATGGAAAAACCCTGTTACTTATACTCTTTTTTCGAGTTTTCAGTAACAGGGTTGACGATTCGATTATATCATTTAAGTTTAATTACGCTTTGAAGCCTAATATCCTTTTATACCAGGAAAACTCCGCAACTTCTATTCCGTTAAATGTTGTCATGGTTCTTTGTTCAATTAAGTACTTTTCAAATTCTTCATTTACTATAGAAGATTTTTCTTTGTTTTTTTCGGTTAATAATACCATTTTTAAAGCCTCCATTTTTAAGTCTTTAATATAATTTGTAAATCTCTGTGTCTGGCGTAAAAGTAAATTATAAAATTAACTTTTACTATATGAATATTGCGGAATTATTTTTAATGGAGTATAAACAGAATGTTAAGTTTTTGTAAAATTAAGTGTTTAATCTACACTATGCTATAAGTTTAA
>JANQEP010000132.1 GCA_028278305.1 Candidatus Gastranaerophilales bacterium | reverse complement strand
ACTTCACGCATATCCCCAAAAATATTTACGCCTGCAATAGCTGCCTGGGCTGCCGCGCCTTCAAAATTGCCTTCTTCCACCCGGTCAGGCACAAAAGCCAGCCGCCTGAATGTGGGGATTACTCCCGCGGCATACCATAATCCCTTGCCTGCCGTGTTATCGAGCGAGTCTATTTTTTCAACTGCTTTTCGGGCTTCGAAAAAATCAGATTTCACCCCGGGGTCGATGCCCCGCGGCGGAGGATTAATTATATTCCCCGGTGGGTTCCCGGACCAGTATGTCCGCGGTATGTGATTCCCGGGAGGAATTTCTGTAACATTTAGCTGCATAGCTTTCCCACTGACTTACCATATATATAAATAAAAACAATTTACATGAAATAATTGCCTTTTATTGATTGTTTTCTTGCCATTAAAAAGGAACAAAAGTAAAATTTATTTATAATAAACTTCAAATGGTGAGAGATATTGAAGTTAATAATACAAATTCCCTGCTACAACGAAGAAGAAAGCCTTCCTGAAACTTTATCCCAATTACCAAGGGAAGTTGAAGGCTTTAATAAGGTGGAATGGCTTGTAATAAATGACGGATGCACAGATAACACGGTTGAAACAGCTAAAAAATACGGTGTAGACCATATAATATGTTTTAACAAAAACAAAGGTCTTGCCTCGGCTTTTATGTCGGGAATTAACGCCTGTATTGCGCTGGGCGCGGATGTTATTGTAAACACGGACGCTGATAACCAGTATAATGCCGAAGATATTCCAAAGCTCACCCGCCCCGTGCTTGAAGGTCGCGCTGATATTGTAATAGGGGCAAGACCCATAGAAAAAATCAAATATTTTTCGCCCCTGAAAAAGCTCCTTCAAAAAACAGGCAGCTATATAGTAAGCCTGGTAAGCAATACAACTATAATTGACGCCCCGTCAGGCTTTAGGGCGTTTAATAAGGACTCTGCAATGCGTATAAACGTTTTCAGTAAATACACCTATACACTCGAGACAATTATCCAGGCAGCAGAAAAAAATATGACAATAATTTCCGTACCTGTGCGGGTTAACAGGAATTTAAGAAAATCCAGGCTGGTAAAAAGCCTTATAAGCTACATAAGAAGGTCAATCCTGACCCTATTAAGGTTTTTCGCGGTCTACAACCCCTTTAAATACTTTGTAATAATAGGCTCGGTGTTATTTTTTTTCGGATTCCTCATAGGACTGAGGTTTCTATACTTCTTTGTTACTGAAAGCGGAAACGGGCATATTCAATCTTTAATTTTATCGGCAATCCTGCTTGGAATGGGTTTTCAAACCATACTTGTCGCTTTTTTAGCCGACCTTCTCGCCGTAAACAGAAAAATCCTCGAAGATGTCCAATATAAGTTAAGAAAACTGGAAAATGAGCGGACAAAAACCGGACATTAAAAATATTTTAATTCTCTGCCTTATCATACTAACAGGATTCCTGGCGAGAATGTGGTATCTGGATAAGCCGGAAGGCTTATGGTTTGATGAAATGCAAACATACATAGAAGCAAAAATGCCCCTGCAGGATATTTTAAAAGTATTTTTTACGGAACATATCCATGCCCCGCTTTTTTATATAATCCTGCATTTCTGGATGGGTATGTTCGGGGAAAATGACCTTATTCTCAGGGTGCTGCCCGTTATTTTCGGAACACTGACAATACCTGCTGTTTACTTATGCGTAAATGAGCTTTATAAACCCCCGCAGAACCCGAAAATTCCCGCTCCGGGGGAAAACAGGCTGAAATGCAAAAAAACCGCCCTTTTAGCAGCTTTTTTAACCGCAATTAATTCCCTTTTAATATATTATTCCCAGGAAGTGCGCTTTTACTCTTTAGTGGGGCTTTTTTCATCATTAATTTTTCTTTTTCTCCTGAGAATAAACAACAATCCCCGTAAACTGAATATTATCGGGCTTGTATTATCAAACGCGGGTCTTTTATATACTCATTCGATTTCTTTTGTCTTTGTTTTTTTTGAATTCCTTATATTTGGTCTGTATTTTTTCCGCCGGAAAAAAAAGGCGTTTAAAGCCCTTGTAATTTCAGCCCTTATAACTTTTACAATATATTCCCCCTTTTTATACAACCTGTATAATCTTTTGGAAAAAGGAATTAAATCTTCCGGAGTGATAGCGCAGTGGTGGGCGCAGTTTACGTTTTCAAAACTTTTATTTGTACTGCAGGATTCTTTTTCGCCTTTTCTTATTGCTTATGCAAACCCTCCCGGAAACTATTTTAATTTTGTTTTCCAGTCAAAAATATTTGCCGCAATATTCTTAATTTTTGTATTTTTACCCTTTATTGCCGGAATTTACGGAATTTTAACCTCCGTGGTAAAAAACCGTCTTAATTTACTTATATTGCTGGTCTGCTCAGGGTTTACCATTGTTTTTGCGATAGCCTGCTCAATGGGAAAAGTTGTTTGCGTAAGCAGGTATTTAATTGAAATTACGCCTGTTTTTATAATTTTATCCGCTTACGGTTTAATGAACCTGCGCAATAATATAATTAAAAAAACCCTGATAGGCTTTATTATAAGCATTAACCTGTTTTTCCTGTTGTTTATGCCCTTAAGCGCGCCTAAAAACACAAGGAAACTCGGGTTTAAGCCCGCAGCAGATATACTTGAAAGTTATAAACTTACGGATAAGGATTATTTTATTTTAATCGGCAATAAGAAAAGGCTTTTTCACAAATACTTTCAGCCGAGTAAATCAGATTCTTTTTTCTGCATACATAACTGGAATATTTTATTAATGCCCTTCTTTCTGAGCAATGAAGCTTCGTTAAAAGACATAACAGACTTTGGCTATTACCAGGCACAGGCAAAATTACCCGCGCAGTCAGAGAAAAAAAGAGATTTTTTTATTGAAAAAGTAAAATCAACAGGGTTTTTCAGGGAATATAAAAAACATAATAATTATAAAAAATTTTGCTATGATTATTGCAGGGGCATAATAAAAAATAATAAAAATATATTTATTGATTCAAAATTAGAAGAGGAAATTTTCTCTAAAATCAATAAAAAAAACAGCCTGGTAATAATAATATTTAAAGGGCTGGTAATTTACCCGGATATTTCGGAAATTAAAAAAATTGCGCAAAAGGATGAAAAAGCCTATAAAGACAGAATTTTAATGTACATGCTGAATTCAAGAGTGGCATATGACCTTCTGGAGTACGCGGGGCAGGAGATGCAGCTTAAAAATAAAGAAAGCAGCTTAATGTGGGATATTTATATTTTTAAAAGAAAGTTATGAAAAAAAGAATTTTAATTACAGCTTCGACGTTTCCCGGTTATAAAGGCGATTCAGCGCCATGTTTTATCTGTGATTATGCGGTAAGCCTCGGCGGGTCTTTTGAAGTTATAGTGCTCTGCCCTTTTAAAAAGGGCTCAAAAACCTTTGAAATTATGGAAGAAATAAAGGTATACCGGTATAAATACCTCCCGTTTAACCTGGGAACACTTGCCTGCGGACCGGGAATAGCGGCAAAACTAAGACAAAACCGGTTAAACTACTTACAAGTCCCTTTTTTCCTTATATTCCAGCTGGTAAATATCATAAAGCTGGTTAAAAAGTATGATATAAAAACAATTCATGCCCACTGGATAATTCCGCAGGGGCTTATGGCGGTTATTTATAAACTTTTTTTCAATAAAAATGTAAAAATCCTCTCTACCGCACATGGAGCTGATATTTACAGCTTAAGAAGCCGATTTTCCGGTTATTTAAAGAAGTTTGTAATTAAAAACACGGATAAACTTACCTGTGTAAGTAATGCCCTGAAAAGTGAAATTTTAAATTTACATAAAAAAGAAAACATTGAAATTTTACCGATGGGCGTGGATACAGGGCTTTTTTCCCCTGAGAAGCACAATGAGCTGGTAAGGGAAAAATTGGGGATAAAAAATACTTTTCTGCTTTTTACGGGAAGACTGGTTGAAAAAAAGGGGTTATATTACCTTATTAAGGCAATGCCCGAAGTGTTAAGACAATTTCCCGGGACAAAACTTCTTATAATCGGCGAGGGACCGGAAAAAAACAGCTTAATAAACCTCTCTAAAAGCCTGGACCTGGATAAAAACATAATTTTTGCGGGTCCGGTACATCATAAAAAACTGCCTGAATACTTTGCCACGGCTGATATATTTACAGGTCCGTCCATTACGGCTTCAGACGGTGATTCCGAGGGTTTCGGGCTTGTCTTTGCCGAAGCCCTGAGCTGTGAAACTCCTGTAATCACTACAGATTTGCCTGCTATTTCCGATATAGTAAAAAATAATTTTAACGGGTTCACTATACCACAAAAGGACGTTGATAGCCTGGCAAAAAAAATAATATTCCTTATGAAAAACCCGGATAAAATAAAAGAAATGGGAAAAAACGCAAGAGCTTTTGCAATTGAAAATTTTGACCGAAAAAAGATTGCTGCGGAATATAAGGTTTTAATAACAAAAATGGGTGAATAATGAAAATAAAAAAAATCTGCCTTATAGGAAAATTTCCTCCTTATGTCGGCGGAATTTCCCGGCATAATTACTGCCTGGCTAAAGAGCTGGATAAATTCCATGAGACACTTTTTATAGGGTATAAAAACTTTTATCCCGGATTACTGGAATTTCTGATTAAAAAAAATAAAACAGATAAAAACTTTGATATTAAATCTGATCCGGGTTTTTTCAACAAAGTAAAAAACTTATTTTCCCCCTATAACCCCTTTAGCTGGTTTGAAGTGATTAATGAAGTCGGGAAATTCAAGCCTGATATAGTTATTTTGCCCTGGTGGTTTGTTTATTTAGCGCCCTCTTACCTGTTTTTAATTGCAAGCCTTAACAAAAACAATATTAAAACCGTAATACTCTGTCATAATGTATTTGAGCAGGCTGATATTAATTATTTAAAAGTATTTAACGGATTAATTAATTCCCTTGCGAATTTTTTAATTCAACAGGTTTTTAAAAAAACAGATTTATTTATAGTGGCTTCAGAAGCTGAAAAAAAAGAAATTTTATCTTTTCACAAAAACCCCCGGATAAAAAAACAACTTCATCCCGTATATAAATTCAGGGATGATTATAAACCGCTAAAGCAGCGGCGGGAAAATTTCAATTTACTGTTTTTTGGCTTTGTAAAACCTTATAAAGGGCTTGATATACTTCTGGAAGCAATGGCTTGCCTGGAAAATGAACCTGTTTTTCTCAGGGCTGCAGGGGAATTTTCCGGTGATAAAGATTTATACCTGGAAATAATAGAAAAAAACGGTTTGTCGAAAAAAGTGGAAATTACTGATAAATACGTTTCAAATAATGAAATCGGCGGGTATTTTAAGGAATCAGACGTTGTAATCTTACCCTATAGAAGCGGGACAAGCTCAGGGATTATTGCAACAGCTTACGGATATCAAAAGCCGGTTCTGGTTACGAATGTAGGGGGACTGCCTGATGCGGTTGAAAATGAAAAAACAGGAAAAATTGCAGAGCCTGAAAACCCCGAATCCCTTTCACAGGGAATAAAATGGTTTATGGAAAATAAAGATATAAATTTTGCGGGGAACATAAAAAATTTTACGGAAAAAAACATGACCTGGCAGTCAATGGCTAAAAACATCATTGAAATTAAGGAGTTATGAAAAAATTCTTCGGTAAATTTTTATTCTTTACCCCTTAAAAGGCAATTATTTCATGTAAATCGTTTTTATTTATATATATGGTAAGTCAGTGGGAAAGCTATGCAGCTAAATGTTACAGAAATTCCTCCCGGAAGTTACATACCGCGGATATACCGGCCCGGGAACCCGCCGGGGAATATAATTAACCCTCCGCCGCAGGGCATCGACCCCGGGGTGAAATCTGATTTTTTTGAAGCCAGAAAAGCAGTTGAAAAAATAGACTCGCTCGACAACATGGCAGGCAAGGGATTATGGTATGCCGCGGGAGTAATCCCGACATTCAGGCGGCTGGCTTTTGTGCCTGACCGGGTGGAAGAAGGCAATATTGAAGGCGCGGCAGCCCAGGCAGCTATTGCAGGCGTAAATATTTTTGGGGATATGCGTGAAGTCGAGCTGGCAGTTAAAGAAGGTATCAATATATTTAAAACAGGAAATTTGCCTTCAATTAAAGACTACAAAGGTCAACATGCTATGAAATTGCTCGAAGGAACGGTTGCGGAAGGTCTGTTTGAAAAAATTCCTTTGCTAAAAAGAATAAATGAATATGATAAAGCTTTGTATAGTACCGGATTTGGAACATTTTTACAAAGAACTTTAGGCTTAAGTGTAGACAGGGAAAAAACTAATTTTATATATCGTTCACCTACTAAAATTCCTTTTATAAATAAAGAAATAAAGCCATTAAACCCTTTTATAACAACTTACAATTTTAAAGGCAATTATTTTCAGGAATTAGCAGGAAGAGCACTTTACAGGATATCCCGACTGGGATTAATAACAAGCGCTGCCCTGGAAATACCGGCGCTTATCAAGTCAATAACACACACTGAAGGTAATTTCCTTGATAAAGCAAAGGCTTTTGGCAAGCAGTTAATAAAATCAACAGGTAATGTGGTATTTATAACAGCCGGAATTGCAATTGCAGGCGCTATATTAGCCCCGAGCAGCCTGATTTTGGGACTGGTCGGTATGGCAGCCGGGTCTGCCGTAGGAATAATGGCTTCTAATGCCTTGAGTAAACAGGTCGATAAATTTACCACTTAGAAGCTCTTTTAGCTATTTCTTCAAAAAGATTAGCTGTCCAATGTTTTGAGTCTCTAGCTACTATAGCAAGTTCTTTATATACCGCTGGTGCAGCCTTGCGGTCTTTTCTGGCTAAGCCATTAATTTGATTAGCTACAAAAGTTGAAAACTCCTCTGCAGGAGTCTCTGTTGCTATTTTAAATATTCTAATTGCCTCAGCTCTGGCCGCATTAGTAGTAAGTTGACCAAATCTGGGACGATTATTATATTGAACACTGCTGTTATATGAATTTAAACCTGTTAACATACATAAATTCTCCGGTTTCCCTATCTAATATTCT
>JANQEP010000111.1 GCA_028278305.1 Candidatus Gastranaerophilales bacterium | reverse complement strand
CATCACGAGGAGGAGTTTAAAACAGGCAATATTGCCTGTTTTAAACTGTGACGTGGTGATCTGTCCCTTCAGGTTATAAAACATATTAATGTTTGTTTGGCAGATTGCCGCGTCAGGATTTTCAAGTATATTAATATCATAAGAGGTTATACCTTTGGAAAATCCCTCCTCGCAATGACAATGAAGATTTCTTTCAATACTTTTGAGACCGCTTCTAAGAATTTTTTATTACTTCCTTACGACCCTGATTTTTTTAGAAAACTGCATTAAAAATATGATTCAATTGCAGTTAAAAAAGCTTTATAATAAAAAATAAAAATAATTTTAAATAATTAAAGAATCAATGGAGTTTATTATGAAATTTGTTAAGTATTCGGTACTGGCTTTGTTTGTGGGATTTACATGCAGTATTAACCCGACTTTTGCGGATACACTGGATACAGAAAAAGCTGATTCAAGGGAATACCTGCTGAATTACGGTCATTCCCCCGACGTGGTCAGAATGGTAGAACTGCAGAAAACAAGGTCAATCGGAGTGTGCCAGGCTGAGAAAAATAATAGAGTTATGAAATTTCTGAAAAACTTATATTACGAAAGAAATTTAACCATGCCTTTGCAGGATTTCGGTCAAAGTTCCATAGAAACTCCTGAAGCTCCGCTAATCCGAAAAAAATTATTTAAGCGAAAGTAGGGCTTCCTTTTTTGACCCGGCAATATCAATAAATATATCTGTAAATTTTGCATCCCATACAGTTCCGCCGCCGTTTTTTAAGATTTCTATGGCTTTATCAAAGGCGAGTGCTTTTCTGTAGGGTCTGTCGCTTATCATTGCAAAGAATGAATTTACGATAAATAAAATCCTGGCGCCCTTGGGAATAAGTGCACCTGAGAGTTCCCCGGGATAACCTGTCCCGTCCCAGTGTTCATGATGGTGTTCAATTATGCTTATAATATATCCTGTGGCTTTAACAGGCTTGAGAATTTCTTTTGCGGCGAGTATCGGATTTTCCAGTACTTTTGTTTTTTCCTCTTTAGTCAGAGGACCGGGTTTAAGTATTATTTCCTCGGAGGTAAGCATGTTTCCTATATCATATAGCAGCGATGCAATTTTTAATTTGTTAATTTCGTCATCGGGTATATCGAGCTTTTTACCCATTTGCTCCAGCAAATCAAGCTTTTCATCAATGTAGTCAACTTTATATAAATCATTATAAGCTTCTGAAAAGGTTTTTAATACCTGGTACATAACTTCCAGGAGATTAACATCTTTTTTTTCGGTAATTTTCAGCTCTTCAAGAACTTTGTGAGCCGCAGGGGTTTTATACTCGTTGAACATTGCTATAAAGGTTTCAATAATAACTTTTTTCCAATCATGTTCTTTTTCTCTTGTGGCAACTTCAACCCTGTTTCTCCCGTTTTTCTTTGCCCGGTACATTGCCTGGTCAGCCAGTTCCAGTAATTCACCGAGCATTTCCGTATGTCTTAAAAAAGTAGCAACACCAATGCTGGCAGTTATTTTTTCAACGTCTTTCAGGCTGGACTCTTCTATGGAAGATTTAAGCCTCTCTGCCGCGGTAATGCCGCCTTCAACATCAATACCGGGCAGTATTACCGCGAATTCCTCCCCGCCGAACCTGGCTGGAATATCCACTGACCTTGCGTTTTTCTTAAGAACTTCACCTATTTTTTTAATTGCTTCATCCCCTGTAGAATGACCATAGTTATCATTAATCTTTTTTAAATGGTCTAAATCAAGCGCTATAAGAGTAAAAGGCTGTTTTAAACGCAGGGAGCGCTCAATTTCCGTGGTAAGGCATTGATCAAAATGTCTTCTGTTATATAAACCCGTAAGAGAATCGGTAAGAGCCTGCTTTTTTATCTGCTCAAAAAGGTTGGCAATAGTTACAGCAAGTTCTATCTGTCCGGCAAAAAGGCTAAGAAAGTTTTTTTCGGTGTGAACTATTTCATTTCTTATGGAAATAGTAATAAGACATCCAAAAGGTTTATCCTGAACTATAATAGGCAGGATACAGATTGCCCTGTTGCCTGTTATGTCGTCTATTTCAGCAAGTTTTTCCGGCTCTACTCCGGGTGATGAATCCTGAAATAGCTGGGAAAACTTTTTTATATTTTTTATTTCATTTTTTTCAACAGCCTGGACAATGGGATTTTTCTTTGCAGACATGGGAATATCATATGAAAATATTGAGTTGTAAAGTATTTCATTAACCCTGTCAGAGAAGCTGTTTTTATTTGCAGCCCTGACTTTTAGCCTGTTTCCCGATTCAAATTCAAAAATTTGAAATACCAGGCACTGAAGATAGCCAAGCTCATCCGAAAGTCCGTTTACAACAGTTGAAAGCACTTCTGAGAGGGGTTCGGATGAATTCATCGTACTCCAGATATGTTTTAAGGTCAGAAGGCTTTTATTTGCCTGGTTAAGCTCATCAGTTCTATCTGCTATTTCTTTTTCGAGTTTAATGTTTTGCTCGAAGATTTCCCGAAATTTTTTTCTTTCATCAAGAACATTATTTTCGAGTATGTGAACTTTATTTCCAAATAATTTTACTTTACTTACTAGGTTTTTATACCACTTTGAAGACATCTGGATACCTGTCAAAGATAACACCGGAATGTATAAAAAAAAATTACAGGTCTTATATCTGAAATTTTATAAGTATTTATAACATTAGTGACTGTTTATGTAAACAAGAAGGCAAAAGAAAGCCCCTTTTTCTATTTTTTATATTATCATAATAACAGTTCTTTTCCTATTTCATGATTAACTCAGGGCTATTTAATTCTAAATTAGACAAACTAAGCTTAAACTGTCATCCCATGCTTGCAGATTGCTCGCAGAGAGTGAACGAAACTCGTTTAATGCCTGAGCGGGAGTGAAGAGCCAAAACACCTGCGATGAGCAGGTGTTGCAGGTTCAAACTCATTCTCGCATTAAACGGCATTCCAGCCCCCGCCATGGCTGGGTGCGGTTCGCTTTCGCAAGTGCGGCATGACGTTATTAGCTTAAAATTAGAATTGAATTACCCTGTATTTTAAATTTTCTAGCATAAAAATCAATTTTATGCTTTACTAAAAAGTGAAAGAGATAATGCATCAGGCAGAGTTTTCTAATAAAAACACAACCGGAGATGAAAGGGTAAAAACTTTTGCAAGAAATCAAAGTAGGAGAGCGCTGGGTTGAAAATATAGGTCCTTTGCAGGTGCATATGGACACTCTTTTAACGGCATGGTTTGCAATGGCAGTAATTATAGTAATGTCTCTTATTATAACCAGAAAGCTGGATATAATCCCTGACAAATTGCAGGCGTTTTCAGAAAAAATGATGGAATTCCTCGAAGGACTTGTAAAAGGTGAAATGGGAGAAAAAGGCTTAAAGCATGCGCCTTTTATTTCATCGCTGTTTCTTTTTATATTGTTTGCAAACCTTGAAGGACATCTTCCCTGGAGGCTTTATCACCTTGAGCGGGGGGAATTTGCCTCACCTACAAATGACATAAATACAACACTCGGACTGGCGCTTGTAGTATCGCTCTACTACATAAGCGCAGGAGTAGCAGAAAAAGGACCGGGCTATTTTAAACATTATTTCGAGCCCATCTGGTTTATGTTCCCGTTTAATCTTCTCGAAGTCTTTACAAGACCACTATCGCTCTCATTGCGGCTTTTTGGGAATATACTGGCGGGAGAGCTGATTATTTTAATCTTAATTCTCCTTATTCCTATCTTTTTACCGATTCCGATGATGTTATTTGAAGTATTCATAGCCTTTATACAGGCATATATCTTTTCAGCTCTTGCTGCATCTTACATAGCAGCTGCGACTTCAGAGCAACACTAGTTATAATTTTATATAGGAGGAAATTATATGGACAATCAGTCAATCGTAACATTAGCAATCATTATTGGAATCGGCTTAGCCTCGATAGGACCGGGAATCGGCATGGGAATAGCCACCGCCGCGGCAATTAATGCAGTAGCCCGCCAGCCGGAAATTGAAGGAAAAGCAAGAAACATGCTTATTTTTGGTATTGTTTTTATGGAAGTACTTGTTATTTACGCAATATTCGCAGTCTTCCTTGCAAAATACCTCTTCAACCTGTTCTAATCACCCTGAACCAGCATGACAATACAGACAGAAATCAAAAAAATGGTTAAAGAACATCTGAATACACATAGCGAAATACATACAGCATCAGTTGCAGAAAATAACCAGCCGGAAGAGCCGCATAAAGCATCACTTCTTACGCTTAACGGGACTCTTCTGATTATTGCGGTCAGCTTTATTATTTTTACGATAATTATGCAGAAAATCTTTTATGGTCCGATTTTCCGGATAAGACAGAAAAGAACCCAATACATCAAAGGCATAAAATCTGACGCTATGAAAGCCCAGCAAGAGACTGAGGAGCTGAAAAAGGATTATACGGCAAAAATACTTGCCGCCAGGAAAAAAGTTTCCGAAAAAACAGCTAAGGCTATTAAAGAAGCCAACGAAGAAAAATTACAAATCCTCGAAGAGAAAAAACAGGATGCCCACAGGTTCCTGGAAGAAGGAAGACATAGAATTCACAGGGAAAGACACAAAACTTTCGAAAGTCTTAAAGAAAACATAAGCGGTTATGCTTTTGATATATCCAAAAAAATACTGAATGAGGAGATTCCCATAATTGGAGTTTCACAGGAAGCTATAGACAAAGCAATTAACAGGTAAATATTATGCAAAAAAACAGTCACACAGAGCATAAAGTAAATTTAGAACATACACATGCAGAAATTGCATCGCCTATAACCAATGAGACATCAGGTATTCTTGATATCATCTTATTTTCTAATGTAATAAATGTCGTAATTGTTATTGTATTTTTTGTATGGCTTATAAGAAAGTTTAATTTACTCTCGTTTATTGAAAAAAAACGTGATGAAATCCTTGAGACAATAAAAAACCTGGAAGAAGAAAAAAAGGTTAAGCAAAACCAGCTTGAGCAGACAAAAATAAAAGTTCAAAATGTCAACCAGGAGGTAAATAAACTTATTGACGAGGGCGAGCAGGTAGCAGAGAGCATTTCCGGGAGAATTACCAGGGAAGCCGTTCAGGAAGCCGAAGAAATGCACAAAAAAGCCCATGCTATAATTGAAACCGAAGAAAAGGTTGCATCTAACCGGCTTATGCAGGAAGTTACCACCGCCGCATTTGTAATAGCAGAGCAGCACATAAAAAATGCCGTTGACAGCCGGCTTCACCATAAATATATAAACGAATTTATAGATAACCTGGACAATGTAAAGGTCTAAAATGAACGATACAGCAAATTTAGGAATATCAGTGGTAGCAGACAGGTATGCAGCAGCAATGATTGAGCTTGCACAGAAGCAGGATATGCTTGATACCGTTAATTCTGACCTGTACCTGGTAAAAGATGTCATAAATTCCAGCCCGGAACTTCAGGAGTTTATCGACCACCCCATTTTAAGCGGCGAAGAAAAAAAAGATTCCCTTGAAAAAATCTTTTCAGGCGCGGTTTCAGAGTATTCGCTCAATCTTATAAGGCTTCTTGCCGATAAAAACAGGCTGTTTATACTGCAGTTTATCCCTGATTACTATAATAAACTTCTGTGTGAGAAGAGAAATATTGACACAGCAGAAGTTATAACAGCTATAGAAATTGATGAGACCGTTATAAACAGGGTAAAAGAAAAACTTGAGAAATTATTCCGCAAAAAAATTGAAATTGCTCCGAAAATCGACAGGGAAATAATAGCGGGAATGATCGTGAAAATCGGGGATAAAGTCATTGACGGAAGCGTAAAATCAAAATTAGAGAATATGAAAAAACAATTATGCTAAAACAAAAGAGAATCAGAATTAATTATGCAACTACTATAAAAAAGAGGTACTGGCTATGGTAAATATTAAACCTGATGAAATAAGCTCAATAATAAGGACAAAAATTGAACAATACGAGGGCACGCTGGAAATTTCCGACATAGGAACAGTTATAGAAGTTGGAGACGGAATTGCAAGGATTTACGGACTCAGAAACGCAATGGCAGGGGAGCTTGTTGAGTTTGACGACGGGCATGGCACAAACGGAATGGTGCTTAACCTCGAGGAAGACAACGTGGGTGTCGTAATTATGGGTGAATACATCCATATTAAAGAGGGAATGACAGTTAAAACAACGGGTAAAATTGCTTCCGTGCCGGTTGGTGAAGCCTTGATAGGAAGGGTAATCAATCCTCTCGGGGAACCGCTTGACGGAAAAGGACCTGTTCATTCTGATAAAATAAGACCGATTGAGCAAATTGCACCGGGTATTGTTAAAAGACAACCTGTTAGCCAGCCACTTCAAACAGGAATTACGGCAATTGACGCTCTAACCCCGATAGGAAGGGGACAAAGGGAGTTAATAATAGGTGACAGGCAAACCGGAAAAACCGCAATAGCAATAGACGCAATAATTAACCAGAAAAATTCAGATGTAATATGTATTTACGTTGCAATAGGGCAAAAAACAAGCTCGGTTGCCCAGACAATAAAAGTCCTTGAAGAACATAAAGCAATGGACTATACCATAGTGGTTAACGCGTCGGCAGTGGATTCAATCCCGCTTCAATTTGCCGCGCCTTTTGCGGGAACCGCCATTGGCGAAGAATTTATGTCACAGGGAAGGCATGTCCTTATTATTTATGATGACCTTACAAGGCATGCCTGGGCTTACAGGACAATGAGCCTTCTTTTAAGAAGACCGCCGGGACGTGAAGCGTATCCCGGGGATGTATTCTACCTTCATTCAAGACTTCTGGAAAGATCAGCCAAACTCTCCGGTGAAATGGGAGGGGGCAGCCTGACATCACTTCCTATAATTGAGACACAGGCAGGTGATATAAGCGCTTATATTCCGACAAACGTTATCAGTATTACAGACGGGCAGATATTCCTTGAAACCGACCTGTTTAATGCGGGTATCAGACCTGCAATCAACGCCGGAATCTCTGTTTCCAGGGTTGGAGGCTCTGCCCAGACCCCTGACATCAAGAATATCGCGGGTAAGTTAAGGCTTGGCCTTGCCCAGTACAGAGAACTTGAAGCGTTTGCGCAGTTTGCAAGCGACCTTGATAAATCAACACAGGACCAGCTAAGAAGAGGTCAAAAGCTCATTGAAGTCCTGAAACAGCCCCAGTATGAACCGCTATCAGTGGCTCAAGAGTATACAATTCTCTATGCCGTAAATAACGGTTATCTCGATAATGTGCCTACAGACCGGATTCAGGATTTCAAAAAAGAATGGAGCGCATATCTTAAATCAGAGATGCAGGAATTGTCAAATAAGCTGAATTTCGGTGAAAAACTCGATGAAACCAATGTTGAAGTCCTGAAAAAAGAGCTGGCTAAATTTAAAGACAGCATGTTCACGCCTGAACAGGTTGAACCTGCTTAATATACCGGGAGCATGAAATGCCAAACCTGAAAGATATAAAACGC
>JANQEP010000099.1 GCA_028278305.1 Candidatus Gastranaerophilales bacterium | reverse complement strand
TGCAGCCGCGCGCCTTCCTCTGGGGTGGGCTGGGTGGGAATGAGTTACAAAAACGAAAACTAAAACGTTTCCGTTTTCGTAACTCCCGCTTCGCCAGGGCGTTTTAAGGAATTTTTAAAAATAACTAACCCGTCATTCAGGTTTATTAACTCGGCTAATTGCATAGTCATATCCTGGCTTTGGGCTAATTGGTGATTCGGGTTAAATAAGAACTTTTTAATTAATACCATGCATCCATTTTTTTATGGGTCGGGCAAATATAAAGGCAAAAAGCCCTGCTATTGCGGTTAATAAAACAGGGATCATAAAAAATTCAGGTGTGCTTAAAGAATCATACTTACCTGCAAACAGCCCGGCTGTTAAATTAGCTATAAAATTCGCCGAAAACCATGTTCCCATAAGAAGTGATGCAAACCTGGCAGGAGCAAGCTTTGTTACAACAGATAATCCCACAGGGGAAATACATAATTCACTCAGGGTATGGAATAAATACACGCCAATAAGCCATAAAAACGATACTTTACCTGCTGTTTCCGAAATTAAAGACGCTATAACCATTAAAATAAAGCTAAAAGAGACCAGAAACAGACCGGCTGAAAATTTAAGCGGAGCTGAAGGATTCTTATTCCTGTTTGATAACTCAACCCACATTCTGGCAAACAAAGGTGCAAAAAGGATTATAAATAACGGATTAACGGATTGAAAATAGCTGACAGGAAATTCCCAGTTTAAAAATGGGATTACCCTGTCAGTTGAGCGGTCTGCAAAAAGCGTAAGTGAGCTTCCAGCCTGCTCAAAGGATATCCAGAAAAATATACTGAAAAACAGCAGGATAAAAATTACCGCAATCCTTTGTTTTTCGGTTTTTGTAAGAGGTTTATCTCTATTTTCAGGGTTTCTATAGTTGTTTTTTCCGGCAGGTGCATTTCCTATATTAGCGCAATAACGGTTTTGTCCCCATAAATATATCAGAAAACCAATTAACATGCCTATTCCTGCCGTTGCAAACCCGTAGTGAAACCCTATTTTCTCACCAAGAGTCCCGCAAACCAGCGGTGCCATAAATGCGCCGATGTTAATCCCCATATAAAAAATCGTAAACCCGGAATCCCTTCTGCCGTCGCCTTCAGGGTATAATTTGCCGACGAGGGTTGATATATTGGGCTTGAAAAAGCCGTTTCCTACAATTAGAAAACCAAGCGCAGTATAAAAAAATGGTAAATCAGGCATAACCATGGCAAAATGTCCCAGCATCATTAACAGGGCGCCGATTAAAATACATTTTTTAGGTCCTAAATACCTGTCTGCTATATAACCGCCAATAAGAGGGGTTAGATAAACAAGCCCTGTGTAGATTCCATAAACACTGCCGGCTTTTTCGGTACTGAACAAAAGATATTTTACCATATAAAGCGTGAGAAGCGCCCGCATTCCATAGTAGCTGAACCTCTCCCACATTTCCACGGCAAACAGGAAATACAATCCTCTTGGATGTCCGGCTTTTGCGGACCGGGGGTTTTCTCTTGCCTGATTTCCTGCTTTTTCTTGCGGCATTGAGCTAATATATTCCTTATGTGTGTTTTTAGAGGCTTTCAAGTTTGTTTAACCTTCTTCTTACAAGCAGCCCGAATGTGCTTTCTTCACCGTTTTTGCGGAGGTATTGCTCAAGAATTTCCTTTGCGGCATTAATTGCGCCTGTTCTTTCATAAAAATCAGATAGCACTAAAAACAGGTATTCATTGTCATTAAGCTTTGAAATGCCGTCTTTCAGCACTCTTACCGCATAACTTGCCATTCCCCTGTCAAGGAAAATTTCTGCCAGGTCAGTGTAATCCTGGACAGATGCCGGAATTATGCTTACAGCACGCTGGAATGCATAATTGGAATTCTTCCTGTTGCCCATGGTAAGGTAGCACTGGCTTAAATTATAGTAATAAATTGCCCTTTGGGGATTTTTTTCAACAGCTTTTCTGAAAGCAAGACAGGCTTGTTCGTATTTGTTGAATTTCAGGTTTAAAAGTCCGAGATAATTATAAATTTCAGCATTTTCAGAATTTTTTTCCGCTGCGTCTTTTAGCACTTTGAGAGCCTTTTGCGGCTGGGAGTCCATATCATAGCATTTACTGAGCATGATATAGGATTTATAGTTTGAAGGGTTTAATTCAATTGATTTTTGAAAATCTTCTATGGCAGAGAAAATCTTACCGGAGTTTTTGCGCACGACTGCCAGGTGAAAATAAGCCTGCGGACTGTTTTTATCCAGTTTCACAGCCAGGTTAAGATACTTTTCAGCCTGTTCATAGTTAAGTTCATTGGCATAAATTATGCCTAAATTCTGACTGGCGAGAAAATGATCATGTTTAAACCTGAGAGTCTCATTGAAGTTATATTTTGCTTTTTCATAATTGCCCCTGTTATAGTATGCAAGACCTCTGGCAAAATAAGCCTCGTAATACTTCGGGTCAACTGATACGGTTTTATTCAGGTAATGAATTTCAGAATCAAAATCTCCCTGCTTTTTATTGATTAAACTAAGGTTATAATAGCCTTCCGGAAGTTCCGGGTCAATTTTGACTGACTTAAGCGCATATTTCTCTGCTTTTTTGAGGTTTTTACGCTTTACTTCTATATTGGCAAGGTTATTATAAGCTTTTGAAAATACCGGTTTCAGCTGAATAGCTTTCTTAAAATATTCTTCCGCTTTCTCAAGGTTGTCATTTTTAAAGAATTCCACGCCTTTTCGGTTATAATAATTTGCCGTATAAAGTTTCTGGCTTCTTTTTGCTGGGTTGACCGGCTCCTGAAAGCCGGGTTTATCAGGGTTATATTTTGCAACATCACTCTCTGGCTGTTTTTCTTCAACCTCATAGTACCCGGAAGGTCTGCTAAATACCTCTTCATCCCTTTTTTCTCCGGAATACTTTTTCTTTTTTTCCTTCTGGCTTTCAGAAAA
Source organism: Candidatus Gastranaerophilales bacterium (assembly GCA_028278305.1). Classification (GTDB taxonomy): domain Bacteria; phylum Cyanobacteriota; class Vampirovibrionia; order Gastranaerophilales; family UBA9971; genus JANQEB01. Next base: position 28,093 of record JANQEP010000099.1, on the reverse strand, counting down.
TTTTTGTACTTTACCCTCCAGCGGGTTTTTATTTTTTTTGGACAGCCCGGAATTTCCGGGCATTTTAAAATCAGGCATTTTTACGGCTGAAACCGCTGATTTAAACCTGTTAAAAGCGGACGGTTTTTTTATAAGAAAGTCATCTTCGGATTTTTTTTCAGGTTCCCGGGCAATTTCATCAATATAAACCGTTTGTCCGGCAGGCTGGTAAAATTCATCTTCAGCCGGTGCTTCCTGCCGGGTAATCCTGTCTGTTATCCGGTTTTTAAAGTACACGTATTTCCTGTTTTTCCCGGATAAGTTAAGGGCTTTTTCTATGTAATTATCGGCTTTGGCATAGTTTTTAAGTTCTATATAGCTCCGTGAGAGTTTATAATAAGTATAATCATTGTTAGGATTAATATGCTGAGCCATTTTGTAGTAATCAACGGCTGTTTCATATTCCTGGTTATCAAAATGCAAATCACCCAGATCTAAATAATCCAGCTCCTGGGACCTTTTATGGGAAAAATTCTCCTGTCCCTGCTGTGATAGTTCGTATAAAAGATTTTGATTATCTTTATCCTTATAATAATCTTTAATCCTGGCTTTTTCCCGGTTCCCCGGGTTATCCTGCTTAAAAGCAATGTCTGGGGCGCCGGCATCTTTATCAGGATTATCAGCCAGCCAGTCTTCCCGGTAAAGTTCCTTTTCATAATCTTTTTGCTTGAATTTTTCCGAAGAATCCTTTTTACTAAAGTTTTTAAGGACAAGATCTTCTTTTTTTCTATAGTCATTGCCATACATTTCAGCAATTTTAGAAGAGACTTTTTCCAGGTAATATTCATATCTCGGGTTATTCGGGCTAAGCTCAACCGCCTTTTTGATATACGGCTCAGCGTCCAGGGGATTGTTAGATTCCATATAGCCCTTACATATCTTGAAATAAGTATTGTCATTGTAAGGGTTAATTTTAAGGGCAAGGTTGTAATACTCAATGGCAGCTTCATGCTGACCGTTATCAGCATGCATATCTGCCAGGTCTATATAATCATTTTCTTTTTCCTTAACTTCCGTATAAATATCAAACCTGTCCGGAATTTCATCCTGATTACGTTTTTGATTTACGTTTGTAACAGTCATTATTTCAGGTTTATTGCGGGACGGGGAATTCAGCAGCTTCACGACCCTGTCAAAATGTTTCAGGGATTGTTCATGGCTTCCCATTTTTTTGTATGCTACAGCTATGTTATAATGTGCTTCTATGTTATCGGGGTTTTTGTTTAGTACAAGGTTAAAATACTTTATTGCCTCCTGTAAGTTTTCCTGTTTAAGGCTTTTTACTCCCAGCTCAAAGTTTAATTTTTCTATATTAATTTTTCCTGCACTAACTTTCACTCCCGAAAATACCAGCAATGCAAAGAATGTTATTAGTAAAACAAACTTTTTATTTAAAAAAATTCCGGAAAACAAACCTGATAACCGCTTTATTAAATTAAAACTTAACATCATAAATAATATTATAACGCTTTTATTATAGAGAGTAAGAGGCATGACACTTCAGCATGTCAAACGGTAACTCAAGCAGCTTTACAAAATTTTTTCAAAATGTCCGCCCGCCTCACCCTTAGAGGAATTAAAAGGCTCCGCCTTTTCTAATCCATATACATTTTGGAAAAATTTTGTAAAGCTGCTTCCTAAAACATGAAAAATGTTATAAAATCTTATTACACTTATTTCGGAAATTTATATTAATAAAAATAATTTAAGGGAGTGTACAGAGTTGTCTGACAAAGATGTTAACTGCACAGGTGTGGTTCGGTATATAAAAATTAACCGTTTTTTATCTTTTACATTAATCCTGAATTTATCAGTATATACGTGTCTTTTTATATTTGCGCAAAAACCCTCACTTATTTTTCCTGTTGCTTTAGGCTGGATAGTTTTACTGGGCTACGCGATTATTAGTGAGGTTATCTTAAAAATTGTTAACAATTCCGCTCTTTACTCAGAAAAAATTTGCAGCAGCATTTTTAATCTTAACATTACTTTAACTTCGTTGTTTTTACTCCTGATCACATTCATTTCCGGAAATAAAGAATACCTGTTTTTATGTATAATCCCGATTTTTCAGGCAATTATGGAAAAAAAGAGCCATTTCTCGGGCATAATTCTCGGTGCAGGGGCGGCATCCATAGTTGCAGCGGAAATTAACAACTGGTTCAGTTTTTATTACCTGCCGGCTAACCAGGCGCCTGTAACTTCCAAACTGCTTGCTTTTCTGACGGTTCTTGGAGTTCTGAGCAGTCTTGGGTTTACGCTGGCAAAAACCATCAATTTTACCCGCGGAAAAGCTGATTACCTGCATAATATAGCCACAACCGACGCTTTAACAGGGCTTTTAAACAGAAGGGAATTTAATTTAAGAATTTCAGAAGAATTCGCACGGGCAAAACGGCATAAATCACCCTTAAGCCTTGCGCTTTTTGATATCGACTTTTTTAAAAAAATTAATGATACACACGGGCATAATGCGGGTGATGCAATTCTAAAGGAATTGGGAAGTCTTATTTCCTCAAATACCAGGACTTGCGATATTGCAGCACGCTATGGCGGTGAAGAATTTGCCTTAATATTGCCGGAGACTTCTCAATCAAAGGCATATGAGCTTATGGACAGGTTAAGGCATCTTGTAGAAACTGAAATATTCAACAAAACAAGCAGACCTGTAAAAGCTACAATAAGTGTAGGAGTTGCGCAGCTTGATCTTACTGATGCAGCCCCGCTTGATTTTTGCGAAAGGGCTGATAAAGCCCTTTATAAAGCAAAAGAAGGCGGCAGGAACAGAGTGGAAAGAGCTCCCTTCGGAGTTCCGAAAATTACACCTTCTGCTTCTTCAAAGATAAGAGCACTCTAATAAAATAAGGAAGTAATAAAAAATTTTTATGTAAAAATTTTTTATTACTTCCTTAAAATGACTGATTGTCAGAAATATTTACCATAAGGCTTATTTGAATTTTATATTATTTGATGATAATATAATATCAATCTCGAAAGAGAGTAGGTTTGCCCTGCTCTCTTTCTTAAATTAAATAACTATTTATTTCCTGGCGGTGAGTATAAAAAATTGACAAAAGAAGATGTAAATAAAACTGAAATTCTTAAAAAAATTACTCCTGTTATAGAAAAAACAGTAGAAGACAGCGGACTGCTGACTGTAGAATCCGGTTTTCTTAAACAAGCAGGCAAATGGATAGTTAAAATTTTTATTTATGACCCTCAAAAACCCGTAACACACGAAGAGTGTGAAAATATAACAAAAAAGATTGATCCGTATTTAGATGAAATAATTCCTGTGCCATATTGCCTGGAAGTAAGCAGCCCCGGGACAGAGAGAAAACTAAAATCAGAAAGGGAATACGAAATTTTTAAAGGAAAACGGGTAAAAGTAAAGCTGAAAAAAACAGAAGAAAGAGAGGCAAAGACCTTTCCGGCAAAAATCAGGAATTACAAAGAAGCTGAAGGTTTAACGCTTGAACTGCCGGGCGAGGCAGGGGAAATAAAAATAAAAAAAGAAGATATTTCCTCGGTAAAACTCGAACCCGAATATAATTTTAAAAGTAAAAAATAAAAAGCATAAAATTTGTATATTCACTATAAAAAAGGAGATATTAAGGTGATAAAAGTCGGAAAAACTCTTATTGAAGCAACAGAGCAACTGGAAAGAGAAAAGGGAATCCCAAAAGACACTATTTTAAGATCAATATGTGATGCAATGATCACAGCATATAAGAAACATATTAAAGGTAAACACGTCTCTAATATCGTAGCTGCGATTGATGAAGTTAACGGTGAAATAGGAGTTTTCCGCATAAAAGAAGTTGTGGAAGATGTTCAGTCGGAGCATACGGAAATTCTACTGGAAGAAGCCAGGGAAATTGACTCTGATGTTCAGCTCGGAGACGAAATTCAGGTAGAGGTAACGCCTTCTGATTTCGGCAGAATAGCTGCCCAGTCAGCAAAACAGGTTATAACCCAGAGGATCAGAGAAGCTGAAAGAAAGCTTATACTTGATGAGTTTATATCCAGAAAAGGCTCACTGGTAACAGGCGTAGTCAGAAGAGTGGAATCCCGCAATGTTATAATAAATATTGGCAGAACTGACGCTATTTTGCCGAGAAATTATCAGATTCCAAGAGAATACTACAGGATTAACGACAGAATAAGGGTTTGTGTAATTGAGGTTCGTGAGACAAGCAGGCTTCCCCAGGTAATAGTTTCGCAGGTAGACCCGAAAATTGTAAGAGAATTATTCGAACTTGAAGTTCCTGAGATTGAAGACGGAATTATAGAAATTAAATCAATCTCCAGAGAAGCAGGTTACAGGACAAAAATTGCAGTAGCAAGTACTGATCCGAACGTTGATCCGGTAGGAGCCTGTATAGGTCCAAGAGGAAGCAGGATTCAGACTATAGTTAATGAGCTTAAAAATGAAAAAATTGACATTGTAAGATATGTCGATGACCCTGTAGAATACATTACTAACGCCCTGTCCCCGGCAAGAATAGTTTCTGTGGACATACCGGAGAATGCGCCGGAAATAAAAGAGGCATTAGTAGTAGTGCCTGATGATCAGTTAAGCCTTGCCATAGGCAAGGAAGGACAGAATGTAAGACTTGCTCACCGGTTAACCGGCTGGAAAATCGACATCAAAAGTCTTTCCAGATTTGAAGCAATGCAGGCTGAGTATGCACAACAGGAAGAATATGAGGAATATCCCGAAGAAGCAGAAGAAGCAATGCAGGCAACAGATGAATCTCAGGAAGAAGAGATAGATGAGGACATTGACCGGGCAGAACAGGAACTTCAGGAAGAAGCCGAAGAAGAAGAGGAGGTTTAAAACTTGCCCCTTAGAAAATGTGCAGGGTGCGGCAATATAAAAAGATCTTCTCAAATGATAAGAATAATGAAAACTCATGATAAGCATGAAATATTGATAAACCCGGATTCACGGCATTTTGGTCGATCTTCTTATCTTTGCTATAATAAAGAATGCATACAAAATGCAATTAAAAGAAAAAGAATCTCAAAATCCTTGAAAGCTGAAATTCCGACAGATATTGTTGAAAAAATTAACACTTTAACAGAAAATTAAACCAGGAGAAAATTAATGTTATCAGAAAGAGTAAGAATATATGAAATAGCAAAAAAATTAGGGCTTCCTACTAAGGATGTCCTGCTTGCTCTTTCAAAAAACCTGGGAGTAAAGGTAAAATCACATTCCAGCACGATTAGCCAGGAAGAAGCCGATAAATTAAAGGCTATTCTGTCAAAAGCTGATATCTCCAGAACAGAAAAACCTGAGCAGACTGAAGCACAGTCTCAGCCTAAAATTGAGACCAAACAGGAATCTAAGGTAGAAACTAAAGAACAATCAAAAAATGAAGCCCGGCAACAGCCTGAAGCTGAAGATAAAAAGAAACCCAGACAGGACCTGAAGTTTTATCGACCTGAAAGCAGACCCGTCAATAGAACTTTTCCAAAAAGAAGACCTGACAGACCCGTTGTCGGTAAACCGGAAAGGGTGGAAAGTTCTAATAGATCCGACAAACCCGTTGTTGGCGGACAGGAAAGGGCAGAAAGATCTGACAGACCTGATAGACCCGTTGTCGGCAGACAGGAAAGGACAGAAAGATCTGACAGACCCGATAGACCCGTTGTCGGCAGACAGGAAAGGACAGAAAGATCTGACAGGCCCGATAGACCCGTTGTCGGCAGACAGGAAAGGACAGAAAGATCTGACAGGCAGGGCAGATTTGACAGACCTTTTAGACCTGAAAATAGGTTTAATCAGGCTAATAAACCTTATCAGGACAGAAGACCCGATAATTTCAGGAAACCTTCAATTCCCGCATCTGTTCAACAACCAAAAAAAGAAGAGATTCAAAAACCTGTACGCAGGGAAGAACCGGTTAAAAAGAAAGAAGTATATAGAAACAGAGAAGAGATAGAACGTGAAAGGCTTGAAGAGCAAAAGCTGCATTCTAAATTAGCGGAAAAGAAAAAAGCAAAAGATCAAGAGGAAGCAGTAAAGGAAAAAGTCAGGGAAGTTTGCATAGAGACCCCTCTTGCTGTAGGAGAACTTGCTGAAAAATTAGGCGAGAGTATTGCCGCTGTAATAAAACAATTAATGATGTCAGGAATTATGGCTACTGTTAACCAGACAATTGACGTTGAAACAGCTAAAAAAACAGCACAAGCTCTTGAATATACAATAATCGAACCTTCGGCAGAACCTCAGCAGGAAGAAGCTTCAAAAAAATTCGAAGAAGATGAATCTAAACTGGTTGAAAGAGCGCCTGTAGTAACTATTATGGGACATGTTGACCATGGAAAAACCACGCTTCTTGACTCTATCAGAAAAACAAAACATAAAATAGTCAATACGGAAGCCGGTGGTATTACACAGTCGATAGGTGCTTATACGGCAGAAATAAATAATAAAAAAATAGTTTTCATAGATACTCCCGGTCACAGCGCTTTTACAGCTATGAGAGCGAGGGGGGCAAAGGCTACAGATATTGTAATTATTGTGATAGCTGCGGATGATGGTATAATGCCTCAGACTATTGAAGCTATAAACCATGCAAAAGCTGCGAAAGTTCCTATTATCATAGCTGTTAACAAAATAGACAAGGAAAACGCTGATCCTGATAAAGCTCTGCAACAGCTTACAGAGTATGAACTTGTACCTGAAAAATGGGGAGGAAATACAATTACTGTAGAAGTCAGCGCTCTTCAGGGCTTGAATCTCGATGAACTCCTGGAGTATATTATTCTTGTTGCGGAAATAGAAGAATTAAAGGCAAATCCGGATAGAGCGGCATCCGGAGTAGTGATTGAATCAAAGCTTGATAAAGGTAAAGGAGCTGTTGCAACTTTACTTGTACAGACCGGAACCCTTAAAGTTTGTGATTACATAGTTTCCGGTACTGTAGGAGGAAGAATCCGTGCTTTAATAGACGATCATGGCGAGCGTATCCGGGAAGCAGGACCCAGCACTCCTGTTGAAATACTGGGGCTTTCTGAAATTCCCGAGGCTGGTGAGGTTTTTGAAGCTGTCGACAGTGATAAAGCTATGAAAGAGATTACTATAGCAAGAAAAGAAAAAGCAAGAATATCAAAACTCGAGTCTCTGGCTCCGGCTCATACCAAACGTGATTCTTTAATCCAAAAAATTAAAGGGGAAACAAAAGAGCTTAATATTATTATTAAAGCAACAACCCACGGCTCAGCCGAAGCGGTAAGTTCTTCTCTTCAGCAGCTTGAATCTAAAAAAATCTTCGTAAAGATAGTTCATCTTGCAGTAGGGGATATTTCAGAAGCTGATGTAATGCTTGCTTCTGCAAGTGATGCCATTATTATCGGATTCGGAGTAAAAGAAGACCCGAATGCATTAAGAATGGCAGCGGATGAAGGTGTTGTAATTAGAAAATACGATATTATTTACAAAATGCTCGAAGACGTTGAGCAGACAATGCTTGGTTTATTAGAACCGGAATATAAAGAAGTAGAAACAGGAACTGCAGAAGTAAGACAGGTATTCACGATAGGAAAGAATGTCAAAATCGCAGGTTGTTATGTTCTTGAAGGAAAAATAATCAGAAATAAGGAAGCCAGAGTAATAAGGGAAGGAAAAGAAATTTATAAAGGAGCTTTAAGCCAGCTTAAACGCTTTAAGGATGATGTTAAAGAAGTCGCCAGCGGATACGAATGCGGCATTTCATTTGATAAATTCAATGATATCCGGGAAGGCGACCTGATAAAAGTTCTTACAAAGGAAGAAATCCAGAGACACACACTTGTTTAAGCCGCTAAAATCATTAGGCGTATGTATTTAAAATAATTTTTATAAATTATATTCAATATGAAAAGTAATTCAATAAGTGAAACCTGTGCGATCACAGCTTTGACTTTAATAAAAAAAATTTCGGCGATAACTATAATATCTCAATATCAGGAGCTTTTACCATGAATACAAGAGGGGAAAAAATTAAAAAAGCGCTTATTAAGGAAATCAGCGATATAATCCAAAAAGGTATAAAAGACCCTCGAATAGAAGGAATTATTTCCGTAACTGATGTTGATCTTTCTGCAGATTACAGGCATGCCAGGGTATATATTAGTATTTACGGAGATGATGAGCGCAAACAAAGGGTAATGGAAGCCATAGAAGAATCTTCTTCCCTTATCAGAAAGGAAGTAGGCAGGAGAATAAGGCTGAGACATGTGCCGGAATTAAGATTTTTCCTCGATGAATCCCTTGAAAAGGGCAAGAAAATAACTGATTTGATAGACAAAATTTCCAGAGGAGAGTTATAAAGCTATTATGTAAAAGTTTTTAGCTTATTTCAATATGTTTTTCTATTACTTCAACAAATTTTTTCAGTTAATAAAGTAGCAGCAGGTTGGGTTAAAAAATTCTATTTTTTAACCCAACATCAAATAATGCGGATTTAAAGCTGTTGGGTCAATTTTGTAAATTGAGCCAACTACCCAACTATAATTAAATGCGCCCGTCGGGATTCGAACCCGAGACCTACGGCTTCGGAGACCGTCACTCTATCCAGCTGAGCTACAGGCGCATGGTTTATTATTGAATTTTTGCGATTTTCTGAAAGCGCATTTTTTAGCTTGTGTGTAATCTGTGTGTAATTTGTTGTTTTGAGTATTGAAAATCACTTATCACTCGTCCGAATTTTTTATACCAAGTTTTTTTATTTCTTTATCAAAGTCAGAAATTATTTTTTGGGTTTTATTAAATTTATTATACTCTTCAAAAGCCTTTTGTTTGGCGGTTTCTTGTGAGATTGTGCCTTTGCCTTCTAAAATTCTGTATTCGTTAAAAGTAAGAAATTTATTTACGCTTTCGGCTAGTGCTTCCATTGTGAATACGTTTCTTCTTTCAACAAGGTTTTCAATATAATCAAAATATCCAGAAACAGTGCGTTCCAGGCGTTTAATCTGTTTTTCGCTCAAATAGTTTTTAGAAATAGTAGTATCAGACTTTAAAATTCTGCCTTCAGGGGAGTTTTTCCAGGTGGTTAAACCCATATTGTCTTTTGTACTGTCAGCATTTGAGTGAATTATTTCTGCGGCGGTTTGTCCTGTAATAGCAAAATGGAATTTATTCTGAACTGTTGCGTAAAAATTTTTTGTTATTTCTGAATTTCGGTCATAATCAATACTGCATTCAGCGAAAATATCGGTAATTTGCTGGTAAATCCTTCTTTCGCTTGCCCGTATGGAACGGATACGTTCTAAAAGTTCCCTAAAATAGTCTTTTCCAAATCGTCCGCCGCCTTTTAAGCGTTCATCATCAAGTGCAAATCCTTTTATCATATATTCTTTTAAGGTTTGTGTAGCCCATTGGCGGAATCTTGTGGCGATTATCGAATTTACCCTGTAACCGATAGAAATAATCATATCAAGGTTATAATGTTCAATATTTCTCTTAACGCTTCTGCCGCCTTCATCCTGAACTACCAAAATATTTTTGGCAGTTGCATCTTGGTTTAGTTCCTGGGTTTTATAGATATTTGCTATATGGTAATCAATATCTTGCTTTTCAACCTGAAACAATTCGGCAATTTGTTTTCGGGTAAGCCATACTGTATTATCCTGAATATTTATTTCAAGTTTAAACCTGCCGTCAGCACTTTGATAAACAATTATATCTTTTTCACTCATTATTCATTACTCTTTCAATGATTTAATTTTATTACAATTCTACCTTTAAAGGCAAAATATACTATAATAAACCAAAAAGGTTTAAAGTACGCAAGTGAAAAAATTGTTTCAAGACCTGACTTTTTTCAATCCTCGCAGGAATTGGCTGCTTTGAAACCTATAAGCCATCGAGCTTATAAACAGGCATATCTGAATCAAATAAGCATTGAGAAGTTATCTTTAAAAAATTTATGAACATTAGAAAAATACTGAACAATAAGGGTTTTATTGTAAAAAACCTTTATTAAAGTATGATATCATATATATTATAAGGAATTATAATTTTTTTTATAATAAAGGTTTTTAAACGATGACAATACAAAAAATAGTATTATATGGTGAAGAGCCATTAAGAAAACCTTCAAAGGAAGTTCATAAAGTCTCCGCGAAGATTCAAAAACTCGTAGATGACCTGTATGATACTATGTACAGCTATAATGGGGTGGGCCTGGCTGCTCCTCAAATTGGCGTGAATTACAGGGTTTTTGTAATTGATACCGCTATAAACAATGAACCTGCAAACCCGATAACTTTCATAAATCCCAAAATTGTAAAAAAAAGCGGAGCTATAAGCAGCTTTGAGGGATGTTTAAGCTTTCCTGAAGTTTATATAAATGTAAGACGTTATGAAAATGTTGTCATAAGAGCAAGGGATATAAAAGGCAGGGCATTTTCATTTGAAGTAACTGAAGGCAGCCTGATTGCGCGGGCGATTCAGCATGAATATGACCACCTTGAAGGAATCGTATTTATAGACCGGGCAAGAAATATAGCTGAAACTGACAGGATTTTAGCCGAAAAGGGGTTGCCCGGGATTGACCCTGATCGTTTAATAGAAGAACAAGAGCTTGAAAATAAGATTCAGCAATGGGAAAAAGAAAACCCGCCTGTCGCTGCCGAAAAAATTAATCAGATTAAACCCAACGTATAGGACGGCATTCAAAAATGAAAGTTATATTTTTCGGAACCCCGCAGATAGCTGTTCCATCTTTAGAATACTTAGTTAAAAAAGAAGATGTAGAAGTACTTGCAGTAGTTTCCCAGCCTGATAAGCGAGCAGGACGGGGACAAAAAATCTGCACAACTCCTGTATGCTGTGCTGCGCATGAGTATGATATTCCGGTGTATCAGCCGGTTTTAATCAGAAAAGACAGGGAACTTATAGGGATTTTAAAAAATCTTGTCCCTGATTTTTTTGTGACGTTTGCATTTGGTCAGATAATTAGCCAGGAAGTTATAGATATTCCCAAATACGGGTGCGTAAACCTTCATGCTTCGCTTCTGCCGGGGTACAGAGGGGCAAATCCTATACAGGCTCCGATACTTAACGGGGATAAAAAAACCGGAATTACTGCCATGCTTACTGAACTTGCGCTTGATTCAGGTCCTATAGTTAAGCAGCAGGAAATCGAGATAACAGAAAATATGACTTCTCTTGATTTAATGCAGATTATAGCTAATGATAGCCCGGAATTTATATATAAAAGTATAAAAGGGCTTTATGAAGGAACTATAACCCCTGTTCCACAGGATGAAGAAAAGGTTACATTCGCCCCAAAGGTAAAAAAAGAAGACGGGCATATTGACTGGTCAGAACCGGCTGAAGTGATTCATAATAAAGTTCGGGGCTTAAAACCCTGGCCCGGTGCTTTTACATATATTCACGGGACTTGCGTGAAAATTACGGAAACACGTCTTAATCCTGAAAAAAATATTAAAGATGGGAATTTCGGGGAAATTACAGGTAAAATTAATAATGGAATCGGAGTAATCACAGGCAGCGGGGTTTTGGTAATCACCAGGCTTCAGCCGGCATGCAAACCTCAACAGGGAGCATTGAGCTGGTATAATGGTGCAAGGATTCAAAAAGACGAGGGCTTTGAACCAATAGATTCCGCAAAAGCCGCTGTCTGCGAATGTAAATGTGAAATAAAAGAAAAATAAACAAAAGGAGGTAATGAAAAATGTTTTATTTTGACCCGGCGTATATGCTAATAGGAATTATCGGGATGGCTCTTGTCTTTATCCCGCAAATGCTGGTTAAAAACACATATAAAAAATTTGCGAAAATCAGGACATCTAACAACCTGACAGGCGCTGATGTTGCAAGGTCAATGCTTCAGGGCGCAGGAATCAATGATGTCCTGGTTGAACCTACCAGCGGGACTTTAAGTGATCATTATGATCCTTCAAAAAAAGTTGTAAGGCTTTCAGAGGACATTTATTACGGGAACTCTATCTCTTCTTTTGGAATTGCCGCTCATGAAGTGGGTCATGCCATACAGGATTATCAGGGTTATATGCCAATGAAGCTCAGGGCGGGAATATTCCCGGCGGTTCAGACAGGTCAGATGTTAGGACCACTGCTTATTATGGCAGGTCTTGGATTAAGATACCTTGCCGGTATGGGAGAATTCACTACTCTTATAGCTCTTATAGGAATAGCTCTGTATGGTTCAGTCGTGCTGTTTCATTTAGTTACTCTTCCGGTGGAATTAAACGCCAGCAGCAGGGCTATTAAAGTTCTTGCCGGGGGAGGCTACCTGGTTGACCACAGGGAAGTCGACGGCGCTAAAAAAGTTCTGTCCGCAGCAGCATTGACTTATGTTGCAGTAGCGCTGTATGCCTTAATTGAGCTTCTCTACTGGATATGGATATTTTTTGGAAGAAGGGACTAACCCCGCTAATCACTTAAGCTTGAGGAGCGGAAATTATTTTATTTAAAATAATTTCCGCTTAACGAGAATATTGCCATATTCAATTAATTGGGGAAAATATGTTAAAAAGCATGTTAAATAAAACTTTAATTGTATTAATTTTTGTATTATTCCTCTTTCTTGCTATAGGAAGCTGCACTAAAACCCATTCTGTTAAACCAGTCCAGGAAATAGAATTCTGGACACTCCAGCTTTCAGGATTTTCAGGGTATATAAACAATCTTATAGACAGGTATGAAAGACTTTATCCGGATGTAAAAATCAAATGGACAGATGTACCTTTTTCCCAGGGAGAAAAAAGAGCGCTTGCAGCCTTACTTAGTAAAAACGTTCCGGATTTAATCAATATGAATCCGGATTTTGGTGCAACTCTTGCTTCTAAAGGAGCTTTAACCGATATAAAGCCCATGATCACCAGGGAAGAGTATGATAATTATCTGGAAATATCCTGGCAGGCTTCGAGTATAAACGGTTTTATCTATGGTATCCCCTGGTATATCACATCAGCTGTGACTTTTTACAATACAGAAATTTTAAATAATTCAGGAATCAGAAATATTCCCGAAAAATATTCTGATCTGAATGAGATTGCGGATAAAATTAAGAAAAAAACCGGTAAATATGTCTTAATGCCGACCCTTACCGAGAACGGCAAAATGCTGAAAATTTTTAATAAATACAATATTGCGATTTTAAGCAAAACAAAAGACAGAGCTGTTTTCAATACACCACAGGCTCAGGAAGTTATGCGTTTTTGGAAAAACCTGTATGTAAAAGAATTTATCCCTGCTGAATCTATTACACAAGGACACAGAGAGTCTCTTGAAAAATTCCAGTCAGGGGAAACAGCATTTATTGTAGCAGGAGCAAACTTTTTAAACATAATAATGCAAAACTCCCCGCAAGTTTACGAAAAACTCGGAGTTGCCGGGCAGCTGAGAGGGTCGGCGGGAAAAGCTGATTTTTCACTTATGAACCTTGTAATCCCGAAAAAAAGCAGGCACCCACAGCAAGCCCTGAAATTTGCGCTGTTTTTAACAAACGCTGAAAACCAGCTGGAGTTTTCTAAACTTGCGCCGGTTTTGCCTTCAGAAAAACAATCCCTGGCTTCTGACTATTTTACTTCCGGAAATACGGACGACCTGATAGTTAAAAGCAGAATAATCAGTGCCAATCAGCTTAAAGCCCCGCTAAAGCCTATTCCTGCAATTGAAAACAGAAAAGATCTCTATGAAATCATCGATTATATGACCCAACAGGTTATGCTCGGACAAAAGTCCCCTGATGAGGCTTTAGACAACGCTATCAGGGAGTGGGATAAAATTCTTGAGAGAAAGGATAACTAAGAAATAAGGGGTAAAGAATAAAAACTTACGCGTTTTAAAATTTTTTATTACTTCCTTAATGCTTTTTCAACATTTCTACAGCCAGCCTGTAGATTTCTTTTTTAGGATCCCCGTATAGAAGAGATACTATTTTGCTGATCTCTTTTATTCCGTAGCCGGCTTTGTCCAGAATCCTGATTTTTTCCTCCAGCTTTTGTTTATCAATAGTTTTTTCCTGCGTCTCTGCTTCTATAATCAGAACTATTTCTCCTTTAGGAGGATTTTTTGAATAGTAACTTATTAAGTTCTCTACAGAATCCTGCTTTATTTCCTCATAAATCTTTGTAAGCTCCCTTGCGACTATAAAATTTCTGTTTCCGAGGATTTCCAGGGTTTCTTCAAGTGTTTTAACCAGCCTGTTAGGGGATTCAAACGCAACAATATTAATATCCTGGAATTTCAGGAATAACTGCTCTTTTTCTTTTGCGGTTTTTGGAAGAAAGCCCGTAAAAACAAAGGGCAGCTGTCTGGTATAAATTGCTGAGAGGGCTGTTATAACAGAATTTGCACCGGGTAGGGGAATTACCCTGATGTTGTTTTCATATGCCAGTTTTATTAATTCCTTGCCGGGATCGCTGATAAGCGGGGTTCCGGCATCAGAAACCAGGGCAATATCTTTGTTTTCATTAAGAAGCTCTATCAGATGCCGGCTTTTTTGTTTTTCGCTGAACTTATGATAACTTATAAGCTTTGTCTTTATATCATAATGATTAAGCAGTTTTTGAGTAACCCGTGTATCTTCACAGGCAATCAGGTCAGCTTCCTTAAGGATTCTCAGCGCTCTCAGCGTAATATCCTCAAGATTTCCAATAGGAGTCGGGCAGATATATAATTTGCCTTTATCACTCATAAACTTTACAAGCCTACATATTTTTTAACCTTTAACACTTTTATACTATAATAAACTACATTATATTTTTAATTACTATAGAAATAATTTTAAAAATAAGAGAAAATTGCTTTTTTAATAAGGCTTAGAGGAATAAATTGAGTTCTTGCTACAGATGGAAGTACAGAAATAAAGACATCAACAGTGAAGTTTTCGCTGAAATCAAAAATGTAACCGGCTCGGGAATCATAGCAAGCCTGCTTATAAACAGGGGTATAACTTCTTTGGAGGAGGCAAAAAAGTTTTTAAACCCTGATAATATAGAGTTGTCATCGCCTTACATATTTGATGACATGCAAAAAGCTGTTGATAAAATAAATAATTCTATTGAAAAACAGGAACGCATTGTAGTTTATGGTGATTTTGATGCGGATGGGGTTACAAGCGCGTCTTTATTATATAAAACCCTGAAATTCCTTGGCGCAAAAGCTGATTATTATATTCCTGACAGAAGAGATGAAGGACACGGGTTAAACAGGGCAGGCGTCTGCAGGTTAATAAGCCAGGAAAAAGCAAAGCTGATAATCACCACAGACTGCGGTATAAGCAATTTAGCGGAAATAAAACTTGCTGAAAGCCTGGGTACAAATGTGATAATCACTGACCACCATGAACCGCCCGAGGAAATTCCACCGGCTTATGCTGTTATAAACCCCAAAATGTTTGATAAAGACCCGACAGGACTAAAATACCTGGCAGGGGTCGGGGTTGCATACAAGCTGGCACAAGCTCTTCTTGAAACTAACGCGAAGCAGGATTATACAGAAGAGCTTCTTCACCTGGTAGCAATAGGTACTATCGGGGATGTGGTGCCGCTTCTCGGGGAAAACCGATTGCTTGTGCATAAGGGACTTGAATTAATAACCAGGAAAAAGCCCCCTGCTATAGCAAAAATTCTTGAAATAGCAGGATATAAGCCTGACAGGAAAATTAACAGCGCAATGATAGCTTTTGGAATTGTTCCCAGAATTAACGCAATAGGCAGGCTTGCCGGTGCAAATCCTGCTGTGGAGCTTCTTACAACAGATGATGAGGAAAAACTTAATCACCTGGCTGAAGAGTTAGACAGAAGTAATAAAGAAAGACAGCAAATCTGTGAAGACACGCTTAAAGAAGCTGAAGACAAAATATTTACCGAGATTGATCTTGATAAAAATAAAGCCCTGATTCTTGCTGACAGGGACTGGCATCCCGGAATCGTAGGAATCGTAGCTTCTAAGCTTGTAGAAAAATACTACAGACCCGCATTTTTGTTATCAATAGACGAGTCATCCCGGGAAGGCAGGTGCTCAGCAAGAAGTGTCAGCTCTTTAAACCTCTATGAAACACTTAATAAATTTTCAGACCATTTTATTCAGTTTGGCGGGCATTCCCTTGCTGCGGGGTTTGCTTTTAA
This sequence comes from Candidatus Gastranaerophilales bacterium, assembly GCA_028278305.1. Classification (GTDB taxonomy): domain Bacteria; phylum Cyanobacteriota; class Vampirovibrionia; order Gastranaerophilales; family UBA9971; genus JANQEB01. Next base: position 11,938 of record JANQEP010000099.1, on the reverse strand, counting down.
CCTGGACAAAATTGGCTTTGAGGATTTACGAAAACTCATAAGCAATCATATAAACAGTGTTCTTGAATTTGAGGATTTAAGTCCGGAATTAAAACTGGATATGGATATAGAAGCAGCTGATCTTACCGTAGATTTTATACAGGAACTTGACCGGCTTGCTCCTTTTGGCGAATCAAATCCCTATCCTGTCTTTGCTATACCGAATTTAACCCTTAGAAGCTGTGCACCCCTGGGACAGAAAAAAAATCACCTGAAAATACTGCTCTCAGACGAACGCAATAAAATGATAGAAGCTGTGTGGTGGCAGAGGAATAACCTTGATATCTCTATTTCAGAGCAGGTTGACGTTGCTTTCGTGCCTTCTGTTAATAATTATATGGATCAGCAGAGGATTCAACTGGTAATCAAGGATATCCGCCGTGTTGCCGACAGGGACAAGAAAAATATTAACACTGAACAGTGCCGGTTAACTGAAGAATCATTGATCATAGAGTCTATAGACTATGCAAAGAATGAATCCGGCATTAACTGGGTGGACCATAGACAGGAAACAGGGTTTAAGCGAGAATTCCTCGAATATCTCAATTCTCTGGGAGATAAAGTGTCAGTTTTTGCGGAAAGCCTCTGGGCAAAGGAATTTTTGGAAAACGTTTCTTTTCTTAAACCTTTTATTGTTGACAGAATGAGTGTGAAAATTTCTGATTGTCTTATATTTCTTGACTTGCCGGTAGATGATATGAGTTTTATGAATATTATAAGACAAACTGCCCCGCAGGAAGTGCATTTATTCGGACTTGTAAAGGAATATGAGCCTGTAGATTTGATAAAGAAAATTTCCGGCATGCTTAAATATGCCTATAATGAAAAAGGCGGTATTATTAACGTGCAAAGAGCTTCTTCTGTGCTGGCAATACCTGTGGAGTTATACCTTAGCTGCGTGGAGCTTCTGGATAGCGCCAAAGTGGCTGAAATTTCTGAGATTACCGAAAATTCCGTAGAGTTCAGCTTTAAGGGCAGCGTGAATTTAAATACAATACGGCAACTTCCTGAATACCCGAGCTTTCTTAATGCTCTTGAGGAATTTAAAAAATATAAAGAAGAATACAAGAGCAAAGACATAGAGCTCATAAAACAGACTCTCAGCGATTGCTGTTCTCTGCTTGAAATCAGGTAATTTTGTAAAAATTTAGTTAAACAGGGTTTATAGCTTTTACATAGCTAACCCATGATTCGGGTTAATTATACTGGTTTAACAAAACACCTTTACAGGTCTGATTCTATTTTCTATGACCTCGGCAATGGCAGCGAGACTATCTTCATAAACAAGCTGAATCATTCCCTGAGCCCGCTGCTCCTCAAAAAACAAACTCTGCCCGTTTTTGATCCTGGATTTCTGCTCACAGTCAATCTTTAGAACCTCAAGATCAAGCACATCCGCAGGGTTTATGAGAAATTTTTCTATTTCACCTTTTTTATAATACTCTTCTATCTGCTCTAAGGTTAAGCTATCTTCCAGCCGGAACTTCCCGGATTTTAACCTTGTAAGATTCTCCAGGCAACAGCCGTATCCCAGTTTTTCCCCGAGATCATGAGCTATTGAGCGGATATACGTTCCGCCCGAGCAGTCTATATCAACTACCAGCACAGGATTTTCCGTGTCAATTTTCTCTATGTCAATTAATCTGATAGTGTTAATAATTACCTGTCTTGTGGGAATATCCTTTATTTCTATGTTTTTGCGTGCGTATTCATAAAGACGCTTACCTTTATAGTGAACAGCGGAATACATCGGCGGAGTTTGAGTTATTCTACCTTTAAACTCCTGAAGATAATCTTTGATTTTATCTATATCAGGCTTTATAAGGATTTTTTCAAGTATTTTGCCCTCTGTATCATAAGTAGTTGTCTTTATGCCGAGCAAAATATAAGCCCTATAAGCTTTTGAAGAATCAAGGTATTCAATAATCCTTGTAGCTTTACCGGTACAAATGGGAAGAACCCCAACCGCTAACGGATCAAGGGTTCCTGTATGTCCGATCTGTTTTATTCCCAATATTTTTTTCAGTCTGCTTACTACCTGATAAGACGTATAGCCTTTGGGTTTGTTTACGTTTATTATTCCGCTAAGCATACTAAATATTGAGCATATATCCGCCCTGCTCGGAGTTTACCAGAACATCACCGGCAAGTTTGGATCTTAAATTTTTAATATACTTGTATACGTAGTCATTAGGAAGCTCAAGCAAGGTAGCCAGGTCTTTTACAGAGACTGTCCGTTTCCTGTTTTTGCAAAAATAATTGAAAACCACTTCTTCCCTTTTATTTAGCTTCTTTTTAAAGCTGATTTTTATTTCAAAATCAGGTTTTTGCTGCTCTTCTTCTTTTTGTTCAACAGGTCTTTTAACTTCCTTGATTTGTTCGATTTCTTCTTTTATATCTTTCTTTTTCAGAAACAGGTCATGCAAATCATTTGTTTCTTTTTTTTCCTCAAGGGATTTCCCGAGTCTTTGCGCGTATTCTTCCAGGGTAATTTTTTCTGTTGAGCGTCTCCACTGCATAATTTCTTCTTTTGTGAGCGCTGAGTGCATTTTTGTACTCCTTTTATTCAAATATTATCAACTTTAATCAACAATTATGTATATATTTTATACGTTTAGTATGTGTTTTTATATAATAAAAAACAAATTAATTTTAAAATTTCTACTTTTCTCCGTAATTTTAATAAATTTTAACAATCTCCCGATTACTTTATAGGCTGTTGTAAGTTAAAAGAATTTAAAAAGATGATAACGTATGCGATAGCCGGTTTATTCTTAAACTGCTTTAACACCGGTTTATAATATTACAACCGAAAGTTTACATCAAAGTAAATATCTTAATGATTATTTTTAACAAAGTTTTTATTTTTATTATAAATTTTGAAGCTAAAAAACTAATTAGATAACTGATTTAGCTTACCCGGGGATTTATTTTACATTAGAAAAAATTTTTTCAGCATGTAAAAATAATATGTAGTTATAAGTGGATAAGACAGGATGACACAGCAAACAGAAAATAAATTTACTTACTACCTCGGGGATATAATGTACATAAATGTCACAAACCTCTGTACAAACCGGTGTGAATTCTGCATAAAAAGCACAGGAGATACGGTAGGAGGGATTAACCTGATACTGGAAGATGAAAAATTCACAACAGAAGATATTATAAACGAACTAAAAATGACTTTTTCCGATAAATGCGGAGAAGTAGTATTCTGCGGGTATGGAGAACCTCTTATAAAGCTTGATATAGTTAAAAACACAGCAAAATTCATTAAGGAAAATTATCCTGAAATTCCACTCAGAGTAAACACTAACGGTCATGGGAACTTAATCCATAAAAGAAATATAGTTCCTGAATTAGCTGAGTTTATAGACAAAATTTCCATTAGCCTTAATTCTGATAATGCTGAGCAGTATGCCAGGATATGCAGTCCTAATTTTGATAAGGAAATTGCATATCAGGCAGTAAAAGATTTTATAAAAGAATGCGTAAAAAATAATATTGATACTACAGCCACAGTAGTTTCCGGTTTTGGCGATTATAGTGTAAACATAGAAAACTGTGAAAAAATAGCCCGGGAATCAGGAGCAAAATTCAGAATCAGGGAATGGCTTCCTGCGGGCTATGATACATAGTAAACACCTTGTTTGCTAAAAAGACAATAAACAGGCTCTTGATTTACATAAAATCCCGGGTGTATTTTAATATTAAATATAGTGATCTTTGAAATATGAATAAAGAGAAATTCCTCCTTGCCGGGTATTTTATCCCCTGACGGGGCTAGAAAGGAGGGAACAATGGAGATAAAGCTCAAAGAAAAAGAGCTAATTATTATCATACTGATAATATTAGCCCTTTATTGCTAATCTTCGTTGGGTTAGGGATTATTTCGGCTGATCCCCGACCCTCTTTATTTTAACATTATATCAAATTTATTTTATTTTTAAAGTATTTCATTTTATTATTTTAATAAAGGGATAAAAAATTAATGCTTTTATAAATAATATCAGAAAGGGAAAAATTCAACATGAGCAGAGAACTTGACTCAATAATGTGTCCAAAGGCTATTGCAATTATCGGGGCATCTTCACGCTCCGGAACAATCGGGAATGAAATAATGAACAAGCTGACTGAATATGGTTTTTCAGGCAGCTTATACCCCATAAACCCGAAAGCTGGGGAAATTTACGGGGTAAAAGTGTATAAAACCATCATGGATGTAGCTGAAAAAATTGACCTGGCAGTTATTGCAGTAGGTCGTGACCAGGTATTACCAGTTATAGACGAGTGCGCAAAAAAGGAAATTAAAGGAATAGTTGTGATTTCAGCGGGATTTAAGGAAACCGGTCATGAAGGCGCTGAATTAGAGAAGGAAGTTCTCAAAAAAATCAGGCAATACAGCATGAGAATGGTAGGACCAAATTGTCTTGGAGTTATAAACACGGCAGACGGGGTTAAAATGGATGCTTCGTTTGCTGATGCTTTACCTCTTGCGGGGAAAACAGCTTTCACCTCACAATCAGGAGCGCTTGGGGCAGCTATTTTAAACACTTCAAAAGACCTTAACCTCGGGGTAAGCCAGTTTGTCTCCATAGGTAATGCAGCGGATATTACGGCAGAAACGCTTCTGGAATACTGGAAAGATGAGCCAAACACTGATCAAATATTATTATACCTGGAATCAATAGCTAATCCTGCTGAATTTAGCAGGCTTTCAAAAGAGACAACAAAAAAGAAACCCGTAATAGCGATAAAAGCGGGAAGATCAGCAGCCGGGGCGTCTGCAGCGTCTTCACATACAGGTTCACTTGCGGGAGCTGACCTGGCAGCAGAAGCTCTTTTAAAACAAAGCGGGGTTATAAGGGTAAATTCTGTTCAGGAAATGTTTGAAGTAGCCCAGTCTTTTGCAAATTGCCCGACTCCAAAAGGCAAAAGAGTAGCTATAATGACAAACGCAGGCGGACCCGGAATCATGGCAACTGACGCGGTCTGTGAAAAAGGTCTTGAAATAGCGCAGCTGTCCGAAAAAACAAAAGAATATATGAAAAGCTACCTGGCAGAAGCTGCCAGCGTAAAAAACCCCGTGGATATGATTGCAAGCGCCCCGCTTGAACATTATGAAAAGACCTTAAAAGCCCTGATAGAGGATGAAAACGTAGATGCTATAATGGTAATTTACCTGCCGTTAATGAATCTTGATCCGATGGATGTTTCAAAAACAGTTATGAAAATTAAGGGGCAGAACCCTCAAAAGCCGATTATAGCCGTAATGATGGCAAAAAATGATTTCTTTTCAGAAATTAATAAGATAGAGACTAACGTTCCCTTCTATCAGTACCCGGAAACTGCTGCAAATGCCATGGCAAAACTTTATGCCCGTTGTGAATGGCAGAATAGACCCCGGGGAGAGGAACCTCTATTTGGAGTGAACATTCAGAAAGTAAAGGAAGTCATATCCGAAGCCCTGATGCAGGGAAGAAGCCAGCTTACAACCCTGGAATCCATTGATGTTCTTGAATCTTACGGAATAAGGACATGTAAGTACGCTTTTGCCCTGAACGTTAATGAGGCGGTATCAGAGGCAAATAAAATAGGCTATCCTGTTGTTATGAAGATAACTTCCACTAAAATCTCGCATAAAACAGAAATCGGCGGGGTAATTGTGGGAATTAACAGCGAAGAACAGCTAAGAAATGAGTATAAAGCTCTTCTTGAAAGGCTAAAAGAAAAAGGCATGCAAAATGATCTTGACGGGGTAATTATCCAGGAAATGGTCAAAGGAGACAGGGAAATGGTATGCGGAATCGCTACAGACCCGCAATACGGGCATCTTATGATGTTCGGGCTCGGGGGAATATTTGTGGAAACCCTCAAAGACGTTGCTTTTCGCGTAAATCCGGTTACAGATATTGATGTAAAGGAAATGGTAAGGTCTGTTAAAGCTTACAAGCTTCTTCAGGGAGCGAGGGGGGAAATTCCCGCGAATATCGAACAGGTTGAAGAAACTATTTTGAGACTTTCCCAGCTTGTAAAAGATTTTAGCTTTATTAAAGAACTTGATATTAATCCTCTCAAGATTTCTGACAAAACAGGAGAAGGAATCGCTGTTGACGGACGTATTGAAGTTGATTTCGACAAAGCAAAACAGATGCTGGAAGTTTTTAGCGTCTCTTCGGGAACTCTGTAAAAAAATTTTTAGACCGGAATAAATTTCTTATTTTGTCGAATTTCAAGCGAACGATTTCTGATAAGCAGGCAATGACACAATGTATAAGAATTTTTTCTTTATTCCTTATACGGTTCAGCCAGAACATTCTTCGGATTAATATATTTTATGTTAAAAAATACCACTACCTTCTATTTATGCGTAAATTTTTATTGTTTTATATATTAAAATATAAAATGATGTTTAATATAAGAATTGTAATTTAAAAAAATAATGAAATATAAAGATTATTATAAAATACTGGGAGTTGATCGAAATGCAGACGAGGCGAAAATAAAATCCGCTTATCGCAAGCTTGCAAGAAAATATCATCCTGATGTAAACAAGCAAAAAGATGCCGCACAGAAATTTAAAGACGTAAACGAAGCATATGAAGTACTTTCAGATCCTGAAAAGCGTAAAAGATATGACGGGCTGGGCAGCAGTTGGAAAGAAGGCGCTGATTTCACTCCTCCTCCCGGATATGAAAATATTCACATAGACTTTGGAGCGGGCGATTTTGGCGGGTTCAGGACATTTCGTGATTTTGAAAAAATGGGAGGAGCAATGGGAGGTTTCAGCGATTTTTTTGAAACAATTTTCGCTGATTTTTTCCGGGAACCGCACACAGGGCAGAAAACTTATACAAGAGCTGAAGCACAACCTCCCCCTAAAACTGAAAAGCCCGAAGCCCTTGATATCACCCAGGACCTGCCCATAGACCTCGAAGACCTGATGGGCAATGGCACTCGGGCTGTCAAAGTCACTTATATGGAAAAATGCAAGGAATGCTCAGGAAGAGGTTCATACTGCTACCAGTGCGGAGGAAGCGGGTTTGCCACGATTACTAAGACTTTAAACGTTAAAATTCCTACTGAAGTTAAAGAAGGTAAAAAAATAAGACTTGCAGGCGAGGGTAAAATCGGCAGGTCAGGAAAAAAAGGGAACTTATACCTTGTAGTTAAGTATAAAAAACATCCTTATTTTAAACCCGAGGATTCAAACATATACGCTGACCTGGAAATTTCTGCGCCACAGGCGGTTCTTGGTACTGTTGCGCAGGCAAGGACTTTACATGGCATGGTAAAAGTCACTATTCCGCCGGGAACCCAATCCGGTAAGTCACTCAGGCTTAAAGGACTGGGACTTCCAAAAAAAGAGGGCGGATATGGGGATCATATAGCAAAGGTTAAAATTATCATCCCTGAAAAACCCTCTGAAGAGGAAAAAAATCTTTATCAAAAATTGGCTGAAATAGCTCAGGGTTAATTAACTCGAATGACGGGTTAGCTAAAAACAATTATAGCTTGATAAAAATTCCTTAAAATTTATAGAAAATAACTAACCCGTAATTCAGGTTAATTATCTTCATCAGATTCCTCAGATCTTAAATCCTCGTTTATAAGCTTTTTAAAATCAGAAGGCTTAATATCACGAACAAAGTCTTTGAATTCCTCTGTTTCTTTTTCGTCTCTTTCAATGTCCGTGGAAATTGTTCCGTCCATAACCACATTTGGAGTGGCGAAGATTGGTGTTTTATTCCTTAATGCGACTGCTATAGCATCAGAAGGTCTTGCATCAACTTCATGTTTTTCGCCGTTTTTGTCTTTTAAGAAGATTGTCGCGTAATATGTACTGTCATTAAGATCATTTATTTCAATTTTTTCAACGGAATTCCCGGTTAAATCAAGGATATTGCAAATAAGATCGTGAGTCATAGGTCTTGGAGTTTCAATCTTCTCCATTATCCTGATAATCGCGCTTGCTTCCGCCTGACCTATCCAGATAGGAAGAGCTCTTCTATTTTCATGGTCATTTAAAATCACAATAGGAGACCCTGTTCTGGTATCTATTGCTATTCCTATTATGTGCATTTCAATCATAATTACTAATTTCCATGTTTAAACAATTCGATCTTTCAATAAATCCTTCAATATCTATGATAACATTTATTAAAGTTATTATAAGATTAAACCTGAAAAGTCCCGAAAAGTGTCTGAAAACAATATTCATAAATTACTAAATATTTTAATAACAAAATCCCTGAAATTCAAAAAACTTGTAAAAAACCTCAAAAATAGGCACACTGTTTATTTAACAGGATTAACAGGTTCTGCCCGAAGTTTTTTTGTTTGCCAGTCAATAAAAAATCTTGGTAAACCGGTACTTATAGTTACGCCTGATATTGCAACCGCACTGAAATATACAAGGGAAATCAGGATTTTTTCCGGTAAAAAAACACATTTTCTTCCCTCACAGCAAGTCTCACCTTATGAGCAGGTATACTCTGATCCTGAAGTCACAAAACAGCAGCTTAGCACCCTTCAGCAATTTCATGACAGAAAGGCTGAAGTCATAGTAACCCCCGCTAAAAACCTGTTAAATACCTATCTTTTAAAGGGAATTGCCGGGAAAAATTCCGTAAAACTGGAGTTGAAAGCAAAGGCTGACCCGTTTGAAACAGCGGAAAAACTGATTGAGCTGGGCTATAGAAGGACAACTACCGTAATAGACCCCGGTGAATTCAGTCTTCGGGGTGATATTCTTGATATCTATCCCATATCAGGCGAACCTGTAAGGGCGGAGTTTTTCTGCGAAGAAGTAGAGAGCCTGCGGGTTTTCAATATTGATTCCCAGAGGTCAGTGAGAAAAATCAACAATATTACTGTTGAACCGCGTTATAAAATCCTGATTACCAATGATAAAAGAGATATTCTGATTGAAAGGTTTATTAAAATTACGGGTAAACAGGCAGAGAGGTTATCTGATTCCCTAAAGCAAACCCTGCAGGAATATATAAACAATTTTATCTCTTTATTTGAAGCAGATACTTACACAGAAGGTATAGAATACTTTGCCCCGCTGCTAAATGATATGATGAGCGATATTTTTGACTATCTTCCTGAAGATACAGTAATTTTTATGCATGAATCGCCTGAAATTTCCCAGAAACTCGAAATTCAGGATGATAAATACATGGCTGAATACCAAAAAAACACAGATGAAGGACTGGCATGCGAACTTCCATATCCGCTTCACCGCAGGCATAATGAAGTTTTTGAAAAGCTATACAAATACCCTGCCCTGTGTCTTAACAGTTTTATAGATGATGAAGCCCAAATAACCGAGGAAATTGATAATATAATTCCCCCAAAATTCCTTGCAGATCTTTATAAAGCCTGTGAATACATAACCGACCTCAGAAACAGGGGCTACCTGGTGCTGGTTGATACTGAATACCCGCAAAGAGTAGCTGACTCGCTCAGGGAAATGGAATGTCCCTGTCTGAGCGAAAATGAGGAAATTAACCCGGAAAAAATTATAGGTACAAGGGAAATCATAGTTACGCATACTAGTTTTGAAGATGGGTTTGTTATTCCTGAAATTAATCTTGCGGTTCTTACTGATGTCCAGCTTTTTAATAAAAAACTTAAGCGGGCAACCCTGGGAAAAAGGACTTCCAGGAAAGAAAGTATAGATTACCTTGTGTCAGTAAATGATCTTAAGAAAGAGGATTTTGTAGTTCATTCAAAGCACGGCATAGGGAAGTTTTTGGGACTTTGTAAACAGGAAATTGACGGAGAAAAAAGGGATTACTTAACCATAGAATATTCAAATTCCGATAAACTGCATATGCCAGCCGAGCAGATAAACATGCTCTCCAGGTATCGCGGCTCAAGCGCACCGCCAAAACTTTCAAAAATGGGCGGCACAGACTGGTCATCAGTAAAAAGGAAAGTAAAGAAAGCTATAGCAGATATAGCTCAGGAACTTTTGAGTTTATATGCGAAACGTGCAAAGGCAGAAGGGTATGCTTTCGAGCAGGACAGCGCCTGGCAAATGGAATTGGAAAACGCCTTTCCTTATACGGAAACTCCTGACCAGATGCAGGCTATTATGGACACCAAGACGGATATGGAAACAGGTAAAGTCATGGACAGGCTGATTTGCGGTGATGTAGGGTTTGGCAAGACAGAAGTTGCCCTCAGGGCAGTTTTTAAGGCGATCCTGTCAGGTAAGCAGACGGCAATACTTGCCCCGAGTACGGTTCTTGCCCAGCAGCACTTTAATACTTTTAAGGAAAGATTCAGCCCTTACCCGATGGATATTGAGCTTTTATCCAGGTTTAGATCGCCAAAGCAGCAAAAAGAGGTCCTGAAAAAGCTTCTTACAGGAAAATGCGACCTTGTAATCGGAACTCACAGGCTTTTACAAAAAGATGTTCAGTTTAAAAACCTTGGCTTTCTGGTAGTTGACGAGGAGCAAAGGTTTGGGGTTTCACATAAGGAAAAAATAAAGCAGCTTAAATCGGAAATTGACGTGCTTACCCTTTCTGCGACACCTATTCCCCGGACGCTTAACATGGCGCTTTCCGGGCTTAAGGAAATGAGCATAATCAACACACCTCCTGTAAACCGTGCTCCTATAAAGACTTATGTAGGTACATACAATGAATCAATGGTTAGAACAGCTATTATGCACGAACTGGAAAGGGAAGGACAGGTTTATTTTCTGCATAACAGAGTCCAGTCAATATACAGGGTAACTGATGAATTGCAGCAGCTCCTTCCAGAAGCAAGAATTGCAGTCGGACACGGACAAATGAAGGAAAAAGAGCTGGAAAAGGTTATGTATGAATTTTCCGCCCATGAGTATGATATTCTTGTATGTACTACTATTATTGAATCAGGACTTGATATTCCCAATGTAAACACCATAATAATTGAAGATGCGGATAAATTCGGATTGGCGCAGCTTTACCAGATAAGGGGAAGGGTCGGGCGAAGCGAAAGACAGGCTTATGCTTACTGTTTATACAGACCGGATAAACTGCTTACCCCGGAAGCGAAAGACAGGTTAAAGGCAATAAGGGACTTTACGATCCTCGGAAGCGGTTACCAGATAGCTCTGAGAGACCTGGAAATCAGAGGTATTGGAAATATCCTGGGACCGCAGCAGCACGGACATATGCTTGCTGTAGGGTTTGATATGTATTGCTCCCTTCTGGAAGAGACAATAAATGAATTAAAAGGCGAAAAGCCCGCAAAAAGAGAGCCTACAATCATTGATATCAACATAACCGCCTTTATTCCCGATGAATGGGTAGGGGATAAAGAACAAAAGATGATTGAATATAAACGACTTGCGGATGTAGCCAGCTTAAAAGAGCTGGAAATACTGCGGGATGAATGGCTGGACCGCTTCGGAAGTATTCCGCCTGAAGTAGAATGCCTTATAAAAATCATCCAGCTCAGGCTTATGGCTTCTGAAATCGGAATTAACCTCGTAAGAGAGACTTATACAGACATAAAGATCTTTTCTGATTATTCCTTCAGGGAGTTTAAAATACTTCAAAATAGCTTAAAACCAAAAATTTCCGGAAAACTAAAATGGGCAAAAGCCCCTTTAAAGTCTGAAAACGGGAGTTCTGTGATTATTTTAGACTGCTCTTACTTTAGCAATGATGAAAAACTGGAAATTCTGGAAGAAATTTTCAATACCGTAAGTAATTTTGAAGTACCGGTTTAATTAACCTGAATGAAGGGTTAGTTATTTTTAAAAATTCCCCTGGTCTCCCGAAATTGAGTTGATAACACCCAAATTGTCATTGCGAGGGCTCAATGACAATTTGAGAGCCCGTGGCAATCTGTGGAACCCCGTGTCAAAGCTTAAAATTTATAGCTTAAT
>JANQEP010000090.1 GCA_028278305.1 Candidatus Gastranaerophilales bacterium | reverse complement strand
GGTGGAAAAGAGGCGAAGCCTCTTTTCGATTCTCTATAATTTTTTGGCAAATATTGCTCAGTCATATCCTGGCTTTTGACTAATTCGCGACTCGGGTTAATTAGCAATTCGAGTTACTTGACTTTCATAATTTAAATTGGTATTATAGTACCGAATAGTTAATTAAGTTAAAAAAACATGAATTCAGTATTAAAAATTTCAGAAGCAGCTTCTCTGGCTCTACATTCGATGATTATACTTGCCCGGCAGCAGGATGAACCGGTTTCTGTCAAGTATATGGCGGAAGAGCTTGGTGTTTCCGCGAATCATCTTTCCAAAGTAATGCAGAGGCTGGTTAAAACCGGGCTGGTTATATCTATTAAAGGTAACCGGGGCGGGTTTAAGCTGGCTGCAAACGCTGAAGAAGTTTTTTTTCTTGATATATACGAAGCTATTGACGGAAAATTTAACCCTTCAGGCTGTCTTTTGAGCAGTAATGCCTGTGAGCCGGACAAATGTATCCTGGGAGACCTTGTAAGATCAGTAAACAACCAGGTAAAAGAACATTTCAGGAATACAAAATTATCTTCTTTTATAAAAAATTAAGGTTAGCTAAATTTTTTTAAAATTTAATCGGAATAACGGTACCTTAATACTTAATATACTCAAGGAGTAAATAAAATGAAAAGAAAAATTATAAAAATTAATGAAGAAAAATGCACAGGCTGCGGAAACTGTATTCCTGACTGCCCTGAGGGAGCATTACAGTTGATTGACGGCAAGGCAAGGCTTGTAAGTGATTTATTCTGTGACGGACTTGGCGCCTGTATAAAAACCTGCCCCGCGGATGCAATGACCATAGAAGAGCGTGAAGCAGAGCCTTATGACGAGTTTAAAGTTATGGAGAACGTGGTAAAAGGGGGAAAAAACGTAATTAAAGCGCATCTTAAACATCTTAAAGATCATGGGGAAGACAGATTACACGATCAGGCAATAGAGTTTTTAAAAATTAATAATATGGAAATTCCAGAATCGGACAAGGAAAAGCCGCTTCCTTGCGGGTGTCCCGGTACTATGCAAAAGGATTTAAGAACCGTCAAGCGGCAAAATCCTGATAAACCAGTGACAATAAGCGCCCAATCAGAGTTAAGTAACTGGCCCATACAGCTAAAGCTTCTTAACCCGAACGCAACTTACCTTAAAAATGCTGACCTGGTGATAGCCGCAGACTGTACAGCTTTTGCTTATCCCAATTTCCACGTAAAATTCCTTAAAGATAAAGTATTAATAATGTTTTGCCCGAAGCTGGATTCTGATCCGGGCATATACATAGAAAAACTCGCCCGTATTTTTGAAACACAAGATATAAACTCTGTCTGCATAGTGCATATGGAAGTTCCATGCTGCGGCGGTGTTGAAATGATAGTTAAAGAAGCAATTTTAAAAGCACAAAAGAATATAATCTTAAAGGATTATACAGTTTCTATAACCGGAGAATTATTTTAAAAAGGAGGTAATGACATGAATATGTTTTGTTTTCAGTGTGAACAAACGGCTAAAGGCGCAGGATGTACAGTAAAAGGCATATGTGGAAAGAATTTTACAACATCAAACCTGCAGGATTTAGTCATTGACGGTCTGAAGGAATTAGGATTTTATACCCATAAGCTTAAAGAGTCAGGGCTCGAAAACAGGGAAGCTGACGTGTTTATCCTGAAAGCCCTTTTTACAACAGTTACAAACGTGAATTTTGACGACGAAAGACTTACACAGATGATAGTCAGGCTGTCTGAACTGCGAAAAAAAGTTAAGGCTCAGTATATTGAGTCAGCAAAACAAAAAGGAATCACGCCGCAGCAACCGGAAATTAAGGCTCAGGAAGTAATTTCAGATAATCCTGAAATACTTGCCGGGCTTGGGGAAAATGTGTCTATAGCAAAAAGAAAAGAGCTTTATGGTGAAGATATTCTCTCGCTTCAGGAAATTCTGACATACGGAATAAAGGGAGCCGCAGCATACGCTGATCATGCAGTGGTTCTGGACAGGGAGAACAATGAAATTTACGGCTTTTTCAGCGAAGCTCTTTGCCTGCTGACAAAGAAAGCGCCATCAGTTGATGAATTACTGGGAGCCTGTTTAAAATGCGGTGAAATAAACCTTAAAGCAATGGAACTGCTTGATGAAGCCAACACAGAAACTTACGGGCATCCTGAACCGACTCAGGTAAGGATTACCCCGGTTAAAGGAAAAGCCATCCTGGTCTCAGGACATGACCTTAAAGACCTTGAAGAGCTTCTTAAGCAGACGGAAAAAACAGGTATAAACGTCTATACTCACGGGGAAATGCTTCCCTGTAACGCATATCCGGGACTTAAAAAATACAGCCACCTCGTTGGAAATTACGGCGGAGCCTGGCAGGACCAGGAAAAAGAGTTCGCGGAATTCCCGGGTGCAATCCTGATGACTACTAATTGTATTCAAGATCCTAAAAACTACACTGAGAGGATATTTACATCCGGACTGGTTGCATGGTCCGGCATAAAACATATTCCTGATCGTAATTTCCAGCCTGTAATCGATGCAGCCCTTAAAGAAAAAGGATTTAGCGAAGACGGTGAAGAAAAATTTATTACTGTAGGATTTGCAAGAAATGCTGTGCTGGGTGTCGCTGATAAGGTTGTAGAAGCTGTAAAATCCGGGAGCATTAAGCATTTCTTCCTGGTGGGAGGATGTGACGGCGCAAAAACAGGCAGGAATTACTATACGGAATTTGCGCAAAAAGTGCCTGATGACTGCGTAATTTTAACGCTTGCCTGCGGAAAATACAGGTTTAACAAGCTTGATTTCGGAGATATAGGCGGAATTCCAAGACTGCTTGACGTCGGGCAATGCAATGACGCTTATTCTGCCGTAAAAATTGCGGCAGCCCTTGCTGAAGCTTTTGATACAGACGTGAACAGCCTGCCTTTATCAATGATTATTTCCTGGTATGAACAAAAAGCAGTTGCCATTTTGCTTACTCTTTTGTATCTCAATATTAAAAATATCAGGCTTGGACCTTCATTACCGGCGTTTATAACTTCTAATGTATTAAACGTGCTGGTTGAAAAATTCGGGATTGCTCCTATAACAACTCCTGAAGAGGATTTAAATTCAATACTGGAACAGACCGCAGTGAAATAATAAAAGCTAACAAAATTTTAAAATGCGTAAATTTTTATTCTTTACCCCTTATTATTACAGCCGGTCATATCAGGGGGAATTAATTGACGCCCCGGGTTATTTAAAATAAAAAAACCGTTTGTATTAAACGGTTTAAATAAATTTGCCCTGGGCCAGACTTGAACTGGCACGGGGGGGATACCCCCACCGGATTTTAAGTCCGGCGCGTCTACCATTCCGCCACCAGGGCATGATTAAAGGGTTATGTATTTTGCTTAATTATCATATAATAAATTATTTTTTTCGTCTATATTAAGGGGTAAGGAATAAAAACTTACGCATTTTAAAATTTTTCAAAAATTTATAAGCAGTAATTTAAGTTATGTTAAACTGTTTTTTAATATTATTGATAAACCTTATTAAATCAGATTTAATTAAAAAAACTGAATCCATGGAAAATATAGCACAATATATAGACCAGACCTTACTTTCTCAGGCTGCAACAAGGGATGAGATAATAAATTTTTGCAGGGAAGCAAAAAAGTTTAATTTTTATGCGGTTTGTGTTCAGCCTGACAGGGTTATAGATGCTGTTGAAGTGCTTAAAAACAGTAAAATTAAAGTAGCTGCTGTGGCGGGATTTCCGTGCGGGTCAACGTTTACCGAAGTTAAACAGCTGGAGGCTCAAAAGTGCCTTGAGCAGGGCGCAGGTGAAATTGATATGGTAATGAATATAGGAGCGCTTAAAGACAGGAATATAGAGCTTGTAAAGACTGATATACGAGCAATTGCGGATCTTACAAAAAAATATAAGGCGGTTTTAAAAGTAATCATAGAAACAGGACTATTAACTAATGAAGAAAAGGTGCTTGCCTGCAAAACAGCAGCACAAGCAGGCGCTGATTTTGTTAAAACTTCAACCGGAATGACAAAAAATTCAAAACCCGCTACTATTGAAGATGTTAAGCTGATGTATGAAACCGTAAATCCATCAGGAGTAAAAATAAAGGCAAGCGGCGGTGTAAAAGATTATGAAACTGCGATAGACATGATAAAAGCCGGTGCAAGCAGAATCGGAACAAGCTCAGGATTAAAAATCGTTTTGCAAGAGGCTTCTAAAGCTGATTATTAATTTATGTTTCTAAAATGCAAGGCACTTTTTTATAATTTATTTTCGAAATATAAACTTATGACAGGCTTATTATTCAGCCTATTAACTTAAATTAAATAAAGGAAAAATTTTGGAAAATCCGAAATAAGACTATTAATAATAAGCTGTATATTCTATAATTATTTATAAAAATAAAAACAAATTAAAAAATATTAACTAAAAGACTTGTTTAATATTTAAAATTGTTTTATATTTTTTTATATAAGCAAAGACAAAATGAAAGTGGATAAATACAAAATAGCAATTAAGGAAGGTATTTTTTTATGAAAAACAAAAGAGGTTTCACACTGGCAGAGGTTCTTGTTACTCTTGCAGTTATTGGTGTTGTAGCAGCATTGACAATTCCGACTATTATTCAAACTTCACAGGAAAAACAGGCAAAAACAGCAGTTAAAAAAGCATTATCAGTTATGAACCAGATTCTTGCCCTGTCAATTGCAGAAAATGGTATTAGCGGTTCTAGCGTTAACAATAGTATGGAACTTCAAAACTTATTCGGTAATTATATGAAAATTATGGCAAATGATGATACTAATTTCTCCTTTATAGCAGCAGACGGTATGATATATTCATTCCATAAAGAAAACCCTGGTCCGCCTATTACAGCTTGCGGTACTGGTAATAATCCAGCAGCTGCGGAATGCATTATAGAAATCGATATTAACGGTCAAAACGGTGGTTCTACACCGGCAACTATAGATAGCTACACAGACCTGTATTATTTTGTTGTTCAAAATAATACAGTAGTACCTGCAAATGCTGATGGGACCTGGAATCCTTCTTCAATAGGTACATTTAGAGCTGTATCCGGTACAGTTGATGATGTTGCGGTAGATGCTCTTTTAAATTAATAAGCTGAATCTCTAATACATAAAAAATCCCTATTCTGGTCAGAATAGGGATTTTTTCATCCGGATTTCAGCTCATAAAACCCGGTTAACTTCTTGTATAGACCCGGGGAAGCCTTACCCTGAGACGGCATGTTATTTCATAATTAATTGTCTTTAATTTCCCTGCCCACTCATCAATAGCGATAAACTCCCCGTTATCTTCTCCCAGAAGGGTTATTATGTCTCCTGTATGTATATTATCAATGTCAGTAATATCAAACATCATCTGATCCATTGTTATATTCCCGATTTGTTTTATTTTATGTCCTTTAACAAGACCGAAAATATTGTTAGAAAGGCTTCTTGGAACACCATCAGCATAACCTACGGGAATTGTGGCTATTTTTGAGGAATCCTGACCTGTTTTGTAACTATAGCCATAGCTGATTCCGCTTTCCGGGGGAATTTCCTTTATATAAGAAATCCTTCCTTTCAAGCTTATTACCTGTTTCAAGTCAGGTTTTTTTTCTATTTTATCCTGCAAATCAGGAAATAAACCATAAATTCCTATGCCAGCCCTTACCATTCCGTAGTTTATATTATCATAGCCGATTATACCTGCGGTATTTGCAAGATGTAAAAGATATTTATCCTTATTTTCTATGCTATTTATAAGATTTTCCCAGCGTTGTTTTTGTTTTAGCGTAATTTCCCGGTTTTCTGCGCAGGCAAGATGGGAAAAAATCCCCACCGGCTCTATTTCTTTTGTTATTGAAACCCTTTTTATGAATTGCAGTGCGTATTTATAAGGAATACCTATTCTATGCATGCCCGTATCGACTTTTATATGGACAACCGGTTTTTTATCGAGCCTTTTATATGTGCGAATACAGGAGTTTATATGGTCTTCGGTAAAGATTGACAGCTGGATATCGTTTTCTACGGCGGAAACAAAAGCCCAGTCCGGAGTTGTTCCCAGAACAAGTATGGGAGAAGAGATCCCTGTATTTCTAAGCTGGATTCCCTCATCAACAGAAGCCACGCCAAGAATGTCAACTCCTGAAGCTATAAGGGTTGAGGCGATCATATCCGAGCCATGCCCGTATGCGTCAGCTTTTACTACCGCAAGAAATTTAGTGCCCGGGGCTATGAATTTTTTAAGAGACTTTATGTTATGCTCAACGTTTCCCAGATCGACTTCTACCCAGGCATCACGCCTTGTCTGAACTATCGGTTTTCTTAGTTTTGACATTTTCTTATTTTCAAATTTAGTTTCTATAAAAATAATACAATAATCCCTCACATATGGATACATGAGGGATTATCGCCAAAAAATAATTTAAGGATTAATCATGCTGGCATCCGCATTTTTCTTTATCCTTGCTTTTTTTGTCTTTATCATCGTCATCATCGTCGTCATCATCATCGTTATCATCATTGTCATCGTTTTTATCTTTGTTAGTTTTATTAATTTTCTGTTCAGCCTCTTCGTTTATTACCTGAATAGTCTTTACCTCGCCATTGCCGGCCTGAACCCGGGTCATAAATTCAGGCTTGCTCATCTGGCTGTGCATATATTTAAGCAGTAAGTAAAAATCCATAAAAATTTCTTTTGTCATCTGCTTATAGTTTTGCATATTAATTTGTTTAATTTTTTCCTCAATTTTTTTGATTTTTTTCTTAAGTTTATCGCAGAAGTCTTTATTAACAGCTTTGTCACAGTCTAAATTCTTTTTTATTTCCTCCAGCGCGTCTTTTGCAGAATCAAAACCTTTTTTAACCTGTTCAATTACCTTTTTTTCATCTTCCAAAAGAGCAATTTTTTCTGCGCTTCTTCTTACTTCCATAACTTCTTCTTTGACTTCTGATTTCATTTTCCCGGAGAGCTTCGGCAAGTTTTTAATAAGCCCGGCAAGTTCGTTAAAAGATTCTTTAGTATGCTCCTTGAATTTTTTCATATCTTTTTGTTCCAGCTTAAGAATCATAGCCTTAAACTTATCCATTTTTTCCATGTACATTTGTTTTTCTGTTTCAAAAATATCCTTGTCAACGTCATGTTTTGCAGCCCGGGCAGTTTCAGGTGAAGATTGTTTTTCAGAACCTGTACCCGCTAAAAATACGAATGCAAGCCCTATAAAAATAAATAACCCTAATAATACTAATATCTTTGCACTACCTTTTCTCATATTTTTTCCTCCCATTATTATAAATTTATAAACTCGGAAAATGCCAGATAACAATTTAATAGTGTTTCAAATTTAAAAAAAATTTCATTAACCAATTATCGGATTTTCAAAGTATATAAGTATTAATCCTGTCAGCTTTAGACAAATTAACGATTCGGGTTAATTACTTTTAGCATTTGGTATAAAATAACCATATAATAATTTATAAATTAAAAATACATCAGCTCTGACATTAATAACTTTCGGTACAAGTATGAAATTTTCAGACTTTATTAAAAAAAAATTCTATGAATTCTCACCCCCCCTGCCGGAAAACCCGAAAGAAGAATTAACCGGCATGAAAGAAAATACCTATCTGAATGAAGCCGTAAAGCAGTATATTAAAAGCAGGAAAGACTCTGCAAAAGAAGTTTTTCAGCTCTTAGGCTCAGATAAAATCAAATTAATCTGCATAAAAGGACCCTCGGGCACTGGTAAAACTCATTTTTTAAGGTCAATTCAGGGTCTTCTTGAAAAAACAGTCCTGACATATTATTACGAATGTCCGCAAGCCGCTAACCTTGATGATATTATCCTTTCACTGTTTAATTACCTGAAAAAAGTAACTGCTAAAGATAAGGAATACATAAGGAATTTTAAAATTTCAGCATCTCTTTCCATAGATGAAAGACTTGTTAACAGGGTAAAAAACCTGGAAAAACCGCTTTTAATTTTTATTGACGGAATAGAAAACATCTTTGGAACAGCTGATGAGAGTACAAAAAAAGATTTTTTGAATTTCCTGGATTTTATTTTCCCGGTTCCCGCAATCAAGGTAATTACTGCCGGAGAGAATTTTCCGGAAATGGAAAACAAAAAACAGGTATATACAATAAACCTTGATAGTTTAAAGCAGGAAGAAGCCTTTAAATTGATGGGCGAAGCAGGAATTTCAGCCTCATATGAGGTTGCCCGGGATATTTTTAAAATTACCAGGGGCTATCCTGAAAATATCCTGCTTTTTTCGGCTTTTGCCGATAACTCAAACTTACCCTGCCGGGAGTTGGCGGATAAAATTACATCATCTGAAATCGGGTTTGAAAAGCTTATTCCCGAATTGGTATATAATTCTGTTTCGCCGCAATATAAGGAATTAGCGGACTTTTTCCTGCTTGTAAGACATTCTTTTTCTATAGAAACACTGGAAAAAATTAATTTTACCCCGGATGTTGGGGCTAAAATAGCTTATTTGGAATCAATAAGGCTTTTAAGCAGAAATAGCAACAGTTTTCAGATTAAGAAAAAGTTTAAAAATTATCTTTCATCAAAAATTTCCGGGCCGGAAAAAATAAAAATTCACCTCTGGCTCTATAAACTTTACTCAGAGCAGATTTCTGCAAAGCTTGAAAAAAGGGTTTTACCTATTTCAAGACGGCTTCTTTACTCAGAGCAGTATTTTCATTATAAAAAACTTGCTGAATTAGGCGTAATCCCTGAATATGATGCAAAGACCAGACGACAAATGGAAGTTGAAGATTTTATGGCAAAAGTCGATGCCGGTTCTTATGAAGATATTCAACCGGCTAAAGATAATGAACAGGATGAAGAATTTCCCGGGATCCCGGATGATTTTACAGAGCAAGATGATAACCCGGAAATTGAATTAACCGAAGATGAAAAAGCCCTGTTTGAAGAGGAAATGCAAAATGAAGAATTTTCGGAGTCTGAAGATACAGAAGAAAAAGAACCGGAAATTCCCGAAGATACAATAAACCCCGGTGAATCCTTAAAAACAGACCTGAAATCGGCTGAATCAACGGAAAAGAGCCTGAAAGAGTCCCTTATGAAATACCGGGAAGATAAGCTGAATTATAATTACGCGCTTTTCCGGCTGGCAAACCTATATAAGGAACGTTTTCATCATGACCAGGCATTGCAGGGCTATTATTCTGTTTTAAATTCTGAATCAAGTCATATACCTGAAAATATACTTTTGGAAGTATTGAAAAACACGGCAGAGATATATGATTACAGGGGAGATTTTGATTCTTCAATAAATTACTTTGAACGTGCGCTCCTTGAGGCTGAAAAATACAGTAATACAGGACAAAAAGCGGAAATTTACTTTAAACTTGCACTTGCATATGATGATTCAGGAGACTATGAAAACGCGCTGAAATTTTATCAAAAAAATCTGGAAATTTCAGAAAACCCCGAAGAAAACCGATTTTTAGCCGCGGCATGTTCTAATATAGCAGCTATATATGATGAAACAGGAAACCCTAAAAAAGCTATAGAATTTTATAAAAAATCGCTTAATATTGATACCCGGGCAAACAACCGGGATGGAGAGTATGAAGTCCTGTCAAAGCTGGGCAATATCTACTTTGAAACCGGAAATTATACTGAGGCAGGAAAATGTTTTTATAAAGAGCTTAATATAGCTAAACATACAGGTGATCCTTATAA
Source organism: Candidatus Gastranaerophilales bacterium (assembly GCA_028278305.1). Classification (GTDB taxonomy): domain Bacteria; phylum Cyanobacteriota; class Vampirovibrionia; order Gastranaerophilales; family UBA9971; genus JANQEB01. The sequence goes on along the minus strand of JANQEP010000090.1, from coordinate 2,271 downwards.
AATTGCAATGAGCTATATTGATATCGGAGATATTTTCCTGTTTGAAAAAAACTATGAAAAAGCCGTCAAAGCGTTTATTCTGGCTAAAAAATCCATAGATAAGACTATTTCAACAGACAGCAGGGAAAAAATCGACCGCAGGTTCAGGCGGGTCATCGATGAAATCGGCAGGAAAAAATATGCTGAGCTGCTTCATAGAATAAAGGCGAAAAATGCGTGAATTTGAGATATTAAGGCAAAAAGCCCTGGCTTTTAATATAGAGCTGAGCAATGAACAGATGGAAAAATTCCGGGAATACCTGGCGTTGCTGGAGAATTTTAACCGTCATACAAACCTCATAAGCTCAACTGATCCGCAGACTGTTGTTATAAAACATTTTCTTGATTCTCTTGCACCGGGTCCGGCTTTTAAAGAAACAGGCTTGAACCGGGAATTAAAACTTATAGATATAGGAACAGGCGGCGGTTTTCCGGGGATCCCGCTTTTAATAGCCTTTGAGGACTGGAAACTGTATGCTGTTGACTCAATTGCAAAAAAACTTGAGTTTATAGGTATTCTCTGCGAGAAACTGGGTCTTTCCGAGAGAGTGGAAATCGTTTGTGTAAGAGCAGAAGAGCTGGGTAAAATTCCGGGAAAAAGAGAGGCGTTTGACTTTGCGGTAACGCGCGCTGTTGCGCAAATGAGTGTGATTTCTGAATACTGCCTTCCCCTTGTCCGGGAAGGCGGGTATTTTGCGGCTTATAAGGCTAAATCAGCGGAACAAGAATTAAAAGAGGCAGAAAATGCAATTTCTATGCTGGGAGGAAAAGCTTTAAAAACTTTTAAATACACTCTTACGGGAGAAGAAGAGAGAAATCTTATAATAATCAAGAAAGTAAGTCCCACACCGCGGAAGTATCCCAGAAGAACGGGTGTTCCGGTGAAAAGACCTTTATCAGGTCCATGTTAAGGAGATATGAAAAAAATAAGCTGGTCGAATTTATGCAATCAGCTTATTTTTATTTATAACAGATATTTTTATTTTACTATGGTAAAGCCAATTATCTGGTCTTCAAACAGGTTTAGCCAGTCATAAGCAGAATCCGTACATTCGTTTTCTATAAAAAGCGGGCTGACAATAGGATTTTTAATTGACACTATACCTTTTTCAATACGATCTTTGTCTTTAAGCAAAGTCCCCATTGCTTTAAAGGAATTTGTCCATATTTCGATTTCTTCACTTCCTGCCTGTTCTGCTATTTCAATAATTTTCTTTAATTTTGACATAGTATTTTCCTCTTTTTTTCTCTTAACAGTATTTTATTTTAGAATTATATTTTTTTATTTTAAAAAAACATAATTATTTATTAATACTTAATTTCAGGCAACAGGCTCTTCCTGAATTGCAACGCCTGCAATCTGGGTATCGAGAACAGCAATTTTTTTCAGAGGACCTTTTCCGGTTTTTTCAATCATATTGGGAGTTCTTTGATTGGCATTCGTGATTATTTTTTTAATTTCAGCATATGTTTCATCCGGATTATCCACATAAAGCACTAGCGGAGGAGCTACCACTTTAAGAAAAATAAGCAGTGCTTTTCTTGTCTGGATCTGTTGTCCTGGAATATTAGGATTCATTTATTTCTATCCTTAATGGTATTTTTTTAAATTCTTTTTAAATGTAGCATAAAAATTAACCTCAATGACAGGTTGTTTATTTTTAAAGTTCCTTTGATTTTTAGGAATATTGGAAGTTTTGATGATGAAAAGATGATAAAAAAGATGTTAATTTCCAGAAAATACAGCAGAGGGAGAGAAATTGTTATGAGCGCGGAAGAAACACTTTTTTACCTGATTCTCGCAGCTATAGGCGTGGTAATTTTTCTTATAGTTTATCTTTTAATTCCCAAACCTGGTCAGGAAATCCGGTAAAAATTTTTCCCTGTCGTTATTGGCGGTAAACTCCTGTAAATGTTTTGGACTGGCTGTCGAAGCAATCTTCCGATAAGGGGGCAGTGCGGGAAGATTCACAAGGCTGTTTTTAAGCTTTTACAGACCCGTCCACAGCTTGCAATGAGACATTGACCACTACCGAATTATAGGCTTCAAGGTTAAATTTTGTAACAAATATTGCTTTATTCAGGGTAATTTATGTAATATTTTAAGTTTATAAGTATTATATAAACAGGAAATAGAGATAGAAGGTTAAAAGAGGATTCAGGTATGTATGCGAAGATAAGTCCCCCTGTGTTTAATCAGAACCTTTATGTAAATAACAGTACTCCTCAAAA
>JANQEP010000087.1 GCA_028278305.1 Candidatus Gastranaerophilales bacterium | reverse complement strand
ATTATTATTACAGGTATTGATTTAGCATGAATGAAATCATGAAAATCATGTCATAGTCATGATTTCCATGATTTCATTAAAGCAATGCCGGGTTATTTTCTGTGTTAAGGAAGTAACAAAAAATTCTTAATATGTCTTATAGAGGAAATTTGTTTTTACTTATAATTTCTATGGTGTATTGATTTAGAGCTTATTTAAAAATTTCTCATTATATTAAAGTAAAAAACAACAGGAGGATTACTCTTTTTGCAGGATGGTTTAAACCTTGCCGTATACGCTAAATTCACCTCATGAATGATGTTTGGCTATACAATAAATGGCAAACTTATTATGTAATACCTCAGATATTATTTTGGGCAGGGTAGAGCAAAAATAGAATATTTATATTTTTGTTTAAAAGCCTTTTATAATAACACTACTTATAAAACATTTATGTATGTCCGGGAAAGGGACTTTATGAATAAAAACGAGGAATGCTTACTTAAATTTCTGGAACAGCCTGAAAGGTTAGACATAACTACCGGTGAATTAAACAGGTTTATTTTTTCAGTGAATAATAATATTATTAATACTAAAGAATTTTTGTTCATAGAAAATAAACCTGCTTAATGAAAAAAGTTATAAAAAAAGTTGTTTATGATAAACCGTCTTCACAGGGGATAGGGAATATACCCCCGGGAGCCGAAGGAAAGGTTCTGTTGTCTGTTGACCATCCGGTTACCAAAAAGCTGCTCGTGGATTTTTCTCCTTATGGCAGGGCAATAGTACCTTTTAGCAGCGTAAAAGTTCTTGAGGAGGAAAATGTTTAAAAATATCTGGTATAAAAAGACATTCCGGCAAATTTTATACTTTTTATCTACTGCCCTGGCAGTTATATTTTTATGGATTACAGGTCAAAAAATCTTTAACTTCGAATATCTTTTTGAGGCGTATGAGCTGAAAACGTTTGATCTCAGGGTAAATATGGCTGCTAAAAACAGGGAAAGCAATTCTAACATAGTTATAATCAGCATAGATGATAACAGCCTCGAGATTTTGCAGGACGAGCTTGGAAGATGGCCCTGGTCAAGAGATGTTTACGCCGACGCAATAAAATACCTTGAGAGCGATAACGTGGATTCCATAGCTTTTGATCTTATGTTTGTAGGGAATCAGAAAGGTTTTGAGCATAAAGACCTGGAATTAGCCCAAACTATGGCTAAATATAATAATGTATACACCTCAATGAACTTTGATTACAGGGAAAATAAGGGAAACGCACCTGATCTTCCCGATAAGCTAAAGGCAAAGCTTGAAAATAACAGTAAAAAAATAGATTTTTCTGAATTCAGGTTTACGTATGCGCGCTTAATTCTCGATGAAATAATCCAGGCAACGGATAAAATAGGAATTATAAATTTCAGGCGTGACCCTATAGATAAAATTTCCCGAAAAAGCCCCACTTTTTTCAAATATAAAGATGATTACTATCCCTATCTCGCTTTGAAACTGGGGACTGACTATATAAAACGCCGGGAGAATATTGACTTTAATAAATATATAATTAATGAAAAAAATGAATTAGTAATAGCAAACCGGAAGCTTCCGCTGGATAATACAGGTTCTATGATAATAAATTGGTATGGAGGGGATGAGCCTTTTGAATACATTCCTTTCTGGAAAGTTTATAAATCAGCTATGAACGTCCAAAGCGGGAAACCGTCTTTACTTCCTAAGGATTATTTTAAAGACAGGATAGCATGGGTTGGAGTAACGGCTGTTTCGTTGTTTGATATAAAAAGTACGCCATTGAGCAGTGTATATCCGGGAGTAGAAATCCAGGCGACTGTTTTAAACAATATTCTTGACGGTGAGGCTGTAAAGCGGGTGAGCAAACCGACTGATCTTTTGATTTCCTTATTACTGGGCTTTTTAGTCGCGCTGGTTGTTATAAAAATCAGGGAGCCGGTAATTTCATCCCTTATCTGTATTTGCGGTGTTCTTGCATATATTTTTCTTGCATCTTACCTGCTCGATAATTATTTAATATGGGTTGGAATTATAAGCCAGCTGGTATTTATGCTGGTTACATTCACCGCGATGTATATTATCAAGTATGTCCTTAAGTCCAAGGACTTTGAATATACCTATAAACTGGCTACTACTGACGGGTTGACAGACCTTTATAATCACAGGTATTTTCAGGAAAAATTAAAAGAACATATGAGAAAAGCCGATAAAAACAAGACGCAGTTTTCTTTAGTGCTTATAGATATTGATTTTTTCAAAAAATTTAATGATACATACGGTCACCAGGCAGGAGATGAAGTTCTCAGACAGGTCGGGCAAAGGCTTAAAAGATCGGTTAAACCTGCTGATTTGGTCGCAAGATACGGCGGTGAGGAAATGGTGCTTATTTTAGTTGATGCTGACACTGATAATGCTGTTTTAATATCAAACAGAATATGTAAAATAATGTCTGATAACCGGTTTAAGCTGGCTGAAGGACTTGAAGTTAATGTCACCATAAGCCTCGGGGTTGCAACCTATCCTATTCATGGAAAAACTTCGACTGAGCTTATTGAGTTTGCGGATAAAGGTCTTTACAATGCAAAAGAAAACGGCAGAAACCAGGTCGGTCCCCTGCCGGATGGTTTTAAAAAAATAATAAAACAGTAATTAACTTGAATCACGAATTGTATTTTTTGAAATTTTCCGGACATTTTGTAACCGATTTTCCCGGGACATTTCCCATATATATAAAGTTAAGACCTTCTTCTCTTCCTATTTCCTCAGCTCTGTGAAGGGTTTTAATCGGGGTAGGAGGCAGGTTCATAAGCTGGTAGCAGGGAAAAAACCGTGTTACATGCCACGGAGTATCTTCGCCGAGGTTTTTTACAATCCAGCGGGCAAGATTTCTGAGGTTTTCTTCACTGTCATTTTTAGTCGGGATTATATTTGTTACTGCTTCAATGTGCATTCCCAAGTCTTTTGCGTGAATCGTTGTTTCAAAAACACCTTTTGCGCTCTGCACACCGCAAATTTCCCGGTAAAATTCATCCTCAAAGCTTTTTAAGTCAACTCTGAAAGCATCCAGGTAAGGCGACATTAAATCAAGCGCTTCTGTTGTCATAAACCCGTTTGTTATATATGCAGTGTAAAGCCCTTTTTTTTTCGTAAGTTTTCCGGTATCTATAGTATATTCAAGCCAGATAGCAGGTTCATTATAAGTCCAGCAGACTCCTTTGCAGTTATATTCTTGCGCAAGTTCCACAAAATCATCCGGTGAGATAAAATGTACAGCTTCTTTTTGCAAAGACTGGGAAATATTCCAGTTTTGACAGTGTTTACATCTGAAATTACAACCCCATCCGCCTACGGAAAATACTTTTGTGCCGGGGTGAAAATGGTACAGGGGTTTTTTCTCTATAGGGTCAACCGCTACAGAAGAAGCAAGCCCATAAGTGTTTAACTCCATTTTTCCTGAAACGTTTTTTCTTGCAAAACAGCGGGAAACTTTGCCTTCAGGAATTATGCACCTGTTATGACATATATTGCAGCGAACAGCTCTTTTTTCTGTTTTTTCCCAGAGAACGGGTTTTACTTTAGATATTTTATTTTCATTCATATTAAAATTTTATCATCAAGTGATCTTAAAAACGTCATTTAAAAGCCGGTAAGTATGAGCATTTTGTGCACAAACTTAAAACTTTTGAGATTACTCATAACAACGATTTAAATAAAGATGAAGTTCATAAATATAATACAAATAATAAAAAAATAATAACGAAAAAGGCAGATTTTATTTGTTATGCATTAGAAAACGATGAGAAATATGACTTAATAATAGGAAATCCACCCTATATAGCTAAAAAGAACCTTTCAGTTGAGGATAGAGAAAATCAAATTAAATTTACTGAATTTTGGAATTTACCAAGCCCAGTCTTTCAAAATATATGGGTTTCTTTTGTCTTAGCAAGTATAAAATTATTGAATATTGATGATGGAGCAATATTCTTTGTATTGCCTTTTGAATTTTTACAGGTACAATACGCACAAAAGTTAAGAAATTTTCTTGAAGAAAAGTTTAATTAACCTGAACTGCTAAATAACTCGAGTCGCGAATTAGCCCAAAACCAGGATATAACTATGCAACATTTGCCAAAAAATTATAGAGAATCGAAAAGAGGTGCGAAGCAGGCGGTGCTGTCCGCATTTCGCAGCGAAGCCTCTTTTCCACCTTTAGGGTGGTTG
>JANQEP010000083.1 GCA_028278305.1 Candidatus Gastranaerophilales bacterium | reverse complement strand
TTCTCCTTTTATTTTACCTTATAATTAAATGCTCTTTTAAACTTGCATTCACCTTACATTAATATAAAAACATATAGTATTTACAAATTACATAAAAAGTATATACTGTTACATTTGTTTACAAAAACTTTAAACTCACAATTTTAATAGAAGTTTCTTTGCAAAGGGAAATGATTTTGATAAGATTACGGATAAGATACAAATAAAAAAATTCAATATAAGGATAAAGTTTATGACTGATGAGAAAAAAGTAGTTTCTCTGACGGATGCGAGGGATAAAGAAAAGACGGAAGAAGAAAAGCTGCCTCAGGAAGCGGTTTACTGTTCATTTTGCGGCAGGCCTAACCAGGTGGTGATTAAAATGGTTAAAGGTCCCGGCGTAAATATCTGCTCTGAGTGTGTAATGATATGTGTACAGTATTTTATTATGGAAAATAAGCTTCCTTCCTCAGAGGTTAAAAAAGTTCTGGATAGTTTCTGGAAAGGGATTAAAAAATAAATATATGTTTAACTTAAGCTGCCGCTTATAAAAGTTTTTAAACAGCAACTTGAATTATATGTTAATCAGGAATCAAAATGAAGTATAGACAATTATCAAAATTTCAAATAAAAGCAGAAATCACCCTGATGTTGCAAAAAATAACTTCACCGGAAGAAATGTCAAGGGAGCAGCAAAATAAATACCTGGCAAAACTCGGGTCAATAGAGGATAATGACTATGTTGTAGAAATTTTTGTCAAAGAATTAAGCAAGGCTGACTATAAAAAAGGACAGGTTATAAACCTTTTCCTGCAGGAGCTTGCTAATCTTGAGCAGGTAAGTGAATCCCTGTGGGCATATATAAAATCCCCTAATTCACCTGATGAATTAAAGGATTTATCAGGAATTATATTAAAAAACCTCGGTGATACCACTGATCCGGAAGAATTCCTGAATTACCTGGAAAATCCCAGGGCTATTGTTGATAAAGAGACAAAAAAACTTCTCGAAGTAGCTTCAATAAACCCGGAAGCGCAGATAGATTTTCTTGATTTCCTGTTTTCCCTGCCTGAACCTGAGCAGGTAAACTTAATCAAGTCCCTTCAGAAAGATTATTCCAGCGAATGCCTTGTGAATGTAGTTATTTCTGCTTTTGAATCAAGATTAATTCCTCATATGGATGAATTTTTACTTAAAATCATCGGGGAAACTAAATCCTCCAAAGCTATACCTGTATTAAAAGAATTTTTAGAATACTCAAAAGATGAAAAACTTAATAAAAAAGCTCAAATAAGCATTAATACACTTAAACTTTCCGGTATAAACACGGAAAATGAGGAAGGATCAGAGACAGCAGGGAAAATAACCCAAAATTCAGACCCTTATGAATTTCATACAAATATCCCGGACGGTCTGGGAAACCAGGCAATTATAGCAAGCAGGGAGCGGGAGAACGGTGATATTCTTGTTATGAATGTTGTTGTAAACGATGTTCACGGTATTCTTGACTGTTTTGGGTTCTACGGCATAAGCAAGACTGATTTCAGGCGAATTGCAGATAAATTCCAGGAAAAAAGTACAGGAATTCCTGTTATGCCTGAATATTGCAGATATCTTCTGGAGAAAGCCGAAAAGATAAATAAAACCGATAATTTACCTGTTCCGTATGAATACGTTGCCTGGAAACCGCTTTTAAGTGATATTGAACCGCTTGATTTTAGCAACATTGACCGGATGAGCGATGAATGGGCAGATGAGAAATTTGTTAATGAAGGCTATTTGCTGTATAAATTCCCTGATTTTAACCACTGGTTCCTTGAAGAAGACGATCATCCCGCTATTAAACCCCGTATGGAGGGAATAGTAAAAGACCTTATCAAAAAAAAGGAACTCTACACTAAAAACAGGCACGAGCTCGAAAGCTTTCTGGAATCTAACCTGAATGCCCTTATGGCTGAAATTTTCAGCAAGGACATAAAGGAAATTTATAAGTCCAGACTGCAAAACATAGCTTTTCTCTTTAACTTCGAGAATCTGGAGCACTTCAGAAATATCGCAGCCACGCTGGCATGGTTAATAGACCCGAAAAACAATTCAGGCATAAGCAGTAATGAATTTTTTCGGGAAATTGCCAGGAAAACAATTCTCGAAGGCTTATTAAGATACCAGTATAATCTTTATAATGAGGCGCAACAGAGCACAAATTCCTGGAATTTAAGAAAAACAGGAAAAGAAAAGACAGCAGTCAAACAGGAATTTGAAAAAAACAGTATTGAGGAAATAATGGAAATTTTATGTAATAATCAGGCATATAATGGATTTTAAAAGGATTTTAGGGCTTGATATAGGGACTAAAAGAATAGGAATTGCAATTAGCGATCCTTTAGGGATTTCTGCACAGCCATTAAAGGCTATAGCAAGAAAACCCGAAAAAAATTCAATAGATGAAATTAAAAAAATTTGTGAGCAATATAATGTTTGCCTGATTATAGCGGGAATTCCCAAAAATATGAATGGAACTCTGGGCTTTCAGGCTGAGGATGTGTTATCCTATTTAGAGTTGATAAAAAATAATATTTCTATAAATATAGATCTGCAAGATGAAAGATTAACCAGCAGAATGGCAGAAAAAGCTCTTATAGAGCAAAAAAAGAAACCTTCAAAAAAAAAGGAGCTTATAGATATTTCTTCTGCTATATTAATTTTACAGCAATACCTTAACAGGAAAAAATAAAGACTGATAAAAGGAGGATAGAAGATGTCGGGAAATAACGGTACTGAACAATCCAGGATTATAAAAACCCGGGACGATAACGGGCAGATTTATAACTTCGAGCTGATAGACATAATGGAGTTGGAAGGTCAGGAATACGGTCTTCTGGTTTATCTTGATGAAGACGATAATGATAGCGAAGAAGAGCAGGAAGTTGTTATAATGAAGCTAAATAAAGATGACGATAGTTATATATTTGAAACTATCGAAGATGACAAGGAATTTGAAAAAATAATTTCTTACCTGGAATACGAAAATGAAGAAGAAACTTAATAAAAATTAACAAAATTTATTATAAAGTAAGTTAACTTTATAATACTAATTTACATCAAGATTAATCTTGTTTATAGAAGAGAAAAATTTTATTTTTCAGGTTAAGTACTTTAAGTAGTTTAGGAATTAAAAATGTACTGTGAAGACGGCAAAGTTTTCGTAGAAAAAGAAGATCAGTGCATGAGCTGTAAAAATTTTAAAAAAGGAGTGGAATGCCCTCTTTTACAGGCTCTGGGACTTGGTATGGTTTCTCTTGACGGTGTTATGTATGTTACAAACTGCGGGTTTTACCTGGAAAATAAACGGCATTTAAAATTAGTTGACCATGATGAAGAAATAAAAGACGAAAAGAATATTTAACCTGAATCACGAAATACATGAAGCCCTGTAATAGGTGAAAATTTCTCAAAATAAATTTTTGAAAAATTTTACGTAAGAATTTTTTGTTAATTCCTTATAACCCTTGCAGGATTTAACATATTTTCATTCATGCAGGCTCCTGCCTTGACATGCTTACAGACTGATGAGATCATGGACTACAGGAATCTATAAGCATTTTCATTAATTAACCCGAGTCGCGAATTAGTCAAAAGTCAGGATATGACTATGCAACATTTGCCAAAAAATTATAGAGAATCGAAAAGAGGTGCGAAGCAGGCGGTGCT
>JANQEP010000073.1 GCA_028278305.1 Candidatus Gastranaerophilales bacterium | reverse complement strand
CCATGATCAGGCTTGCAGGCGAAAACAATGAATTAAGAGTTGTAGACGATCAGAAGGGTTGTCCTACCTGGACAGTTGAGCTTGCAAGGGTCATAATCTCTTTTATAAAAGACCGCCACGCTTATGGAACTTATCATGTATGCGGCTCGGGAAGCACGAGCTGGTACGGGTTTACCCGAAAAATTATGGAACTTACGGATATAAGCGTTAAAATAACCCCGGTCAGCTCGGAAGAATTCCCCAGACCAGCTAAAAGACCCGCATATTCAGTTATGGATAACGCTAATCTTTGCCCTGACTGGCAGGTTTCGCTGAAAGAGTATATTAACCGAAGAAATAAGCTTATTATAAATCTAAATCATTAGTAAAACTGGTCAATGGTCTATTGTTTTGTTCCTCTTCAATGAAAGAAGTAACTCTGTCAAATTCCTCAGGAGACGACTCTCTTTTCAGCCTTGAGGTTAAATTGAAATGATCATTGTTTATCTTTGTCTTTAAATTAATTTTCTTCCCCTAGCTACATTATGCTTCGGGGAGGATAATCTTTTTACTATACTCTTATGATTCCTAAACGTTCTTCTTGTTCTTTTCTGCATTTTTCAAGTTCTATTCTAAGATGTCTGGCTTCTGCTTCAAGTCTTTGGATTTTATTTATAGAGGAAGTGCAAATCTTTTCATTTTCCTTTGCATCTTCCCCGCTTTCCCAAAACCTTTCCCAATGACTTCTTTCGCAATGCATTGCTTTTTTGGTTTTTGCATCCTCAAGAGCTACTATTGTCTGATTCAATCTTCTTTCAAGACTTCTAATATTGCTTCTACACATTTTTTTTCCTCCTTTCCTCCTGGAATATAAAAAATAATTCCACCTTTAATTCCTGTATTTATATAAAAACAATTAAATTTAAAAAATTGCTGTCAGTGTTATAATAAAATTTAATAATTTTAATAAAGGAAAGCTTATGAAAGGAATAATACTTGCCGGGGGAAGCGGCACAAGGCTTTATCCGGTTACAAAAGCTGTTTCAAAACAATTATTGCCTGTATATGACAAGCCAATGATATATTACCCCCTGTCCGTGCTGATGCTTGCCGGTATCAGGGATATCTTAATAATCTCAACTCCGGAAGATACTCCCCGCTTTACCCATCTTCTAAAAGACGGCGATGACCTTGGAATAAACATTTCTTACGCTATCCAGCCCAAACCCGAAGGGCTTGCACAGGCTTTTATCATAGCAGAAAGCTTTATAGGCAATGACAATGTCGCCCTTATCCTGGGAGATAATATTTTCTACGGAACGGGATTTTCAGGGCTTCTTCAACAGGCAGCGGCTTCTCAGGATGGCGGGACAATCTTCGCTTACAGGGTTAAAGACCCTAACAGGTTTGGTATTGTTGAGTTTAACGATAAAATGGAAATCCTCTCCATAGAGGAAAAGCCTTCTAAGCCCAAATCTCCTTATGCGGTTACAGGTCTGTATTTTTATGACAACAGGGTTGTGGAGTTTGCAAAAAACCTCAAACCCTCAGCCCGTGGCGAACTTGAGATTACCGACCTTAATAAAATCTATCTTGAAAAAGGTGAATTAAGTGTTGAACTTCTGGGAAGAGGTTTTGCCTGGCTTGATACAGGGACTAATGATTCCCTGATGCAGGCAAGTCAGTATATTGAAGCTATCGAAAAAAACCAGGGGATAAAAGTTGCCTGCCCCGAGGAAATTGCTTATAAAATGGGATACATCGGCGCTGAAAAGCTGCAAAAGTCCGCGGAATTATATGAAAAAAGCGATTACGTTCAATATATTTTGAGCCTGCTAAGCAATCCGAATCGATAATTAACCGAAAGCCAGTATATGACCGGGCAAAATTTGTCAAAATATCTATAAAAAGGAATTTTTATCAAGCTATAATTGTTTTTTAGCTAATCCGTCATTGGGGTTAATTATGCCGATTTCAATAAGTAAACATGGAATTAAAAATATAAAACGTCGCATGTCATTTCGTGTGGTTAAAATATATATTTTTTCTTTATTCCTTGTTTATGTTTTATTAAAATTGTCCGCCTCAAAATTCAAAGACTATATCAAGTTTCGGATAATTTTAAATATACTTAATTCACCGGCAAGAGATTAAAGATTGTGGAAATTCAGAAATCACATAAAATAACTTATTTTAAAGAAATAGATTCGACAAACACTTATGCAATAAAAAATATAGCTGATTTAGCAGATAAAGAAGTTATAATTTCCGATACCCAGACATCAGGCAGGGGAAGGTTTAACAGAAGGTGGGTTTCAGACGGGAAAGATAATATTTATCTTTCCATAGTGCTTAAACCCTGTGAAAAAGTCTGTAATGACCTGCCTTTAGTCAATTTAACCCAGTATATGTCAGTTATTCTATGCCGGGTTCTGGAAAATTACAGTGCCATGCCTCAAATAAAGTGGCCCAACGATGTTCTTGCCGATGGCAGGAAGATTGCAGGGATTCTCAGCCAGGCTTGTGTAAAAGGAGATAACTTTAAGGGTTTTGTGCTGGGAGTCGGAGTTAATCTTAACCTTTCGCAGGAAGAAATTGATAAAATTGACCAGCCTGCAACAGCTCTAAACTTAATACTGGCAAAACCGGTAGATAAGAAAACTTTCACAGAAGAGCTTCTTGATAGTTTTTTTGAAAATTATGAAATATTCCTGAAAACAGGCTTTGCTTACATAAGAAAGGAATATCTGGACAAAAGCTGTTTTATAGGTAAAAAAATTGCAGTAAGTGCTGCGGGTTCAGTAGATACAGGAGTGGCAAAAGAAATCAGGGAAGACGGGGCTTTAGTTCTCATAAATGATGATATGCAGGAAAAAATCATAACGATCGGAGATGTTAGGGAAGTGTGAAAAATTTTACCCGGGTATTTTTTGCTACATTTTTAGTTTGCGCTAAAACCCCGGAAATTTACCTTTCATTCCGGGCGGAAAAGGCATGCTCTTCATTGGGTTTTTGCCTGACTTCATCATGCCGGTCATTTTTCTCATCATTTTTCTCATATTTTCAAAATCCTTGAGAAACCTGTTTAGCTCGGAAAGAGGGGTTCCGCTGCCTGCCGCAATTCTTCTTCTTCTTGATGCATTGATTATATCCGGGTTTTGTCTTTCCTTAACAGTCATACTGTTTATACATGCTTCAATCTTTTTCAGCTGGGTTTCCCCCATATGCGCTATTTTTTCTTTATCACCTTTAGAGATTCCAGGTATAGGCAACATTCCTAAAATTTGATCCATTGAACCAAGTGATTTCATCTGCTTTTGCATCTTCATGAAATCCTCAAGAGAAAAATCTTTTCCGCGAATTTTCTGCTCAAGTTCTTTAGCCTCCTCAACATCAATAACTTGCCGGGCTTTTTCCACCAGGCTTACCACATCGCCCATTCCAAGGATTCTTTGAACCATTCTTTCAGGGTAGAAAGGTTCCAGTGTATCGAGTTTTTCCCCCATACCTGCGAATTTAACGGGTTTTCCCGTAGAATGCACAACACTAAGTGCAGCCCCGCCTCTTGTGTCCCCGTCGAGTTTTGTAATGACAATGCCTGTTATACCTAGCTGCTCGTCGAATGTCCTGGCAACGTTTACAGCTTCCTGACCCATCATCGCATCTATTACAAGAAGCTTTTCTGCAGGCTCAAACATTCTGTCAAGAATTAACAGCTCTGCCATAAGTTCTGTGTCAATCTGTAGTCTTCCTGCCGTGTCAACAATTACAGTATTATACCCTTCTTCCTTTGCCTTGTTTATGGCGGAATTCACTATCTGTTTTACGTCTTTATTATTTTCTTCGGCATAAACTGTTATATCTATCTGTTTTCCAAGCGTTTGAAGCTGTTTTACGGCGGCTGGACGGTAAACATCCGCTGCTACCATCATAGGGTTTCTACCGTTTTTGCGGACTCTCAGAGCAAGTTTTGCGACGGTTGTTGTTTTTCCTGAGCCCTGAAGACCGAACAGCATTATGATATTTGGTTTGCCTTCAGTAGAGATTTGAACATTCGTACCTCCGAGAAGCTCTACAAGTTCGTCATGGACTATTTTTACAAGTTGCTGACCCGGAGTTATACTTTTGAGGACTTCTTCACCTTCTGCTTTGTCTTTTATTTTAGATATAAAAGATTTTACGACTTTAAGACTGACATCAGCCTCGAGAAGCGCCCGCCTGATTTCCCGCAGAGCTTCTGTCATGTTATCTTCAGTAAGTTTGCCTTTGCCCGAGATGTCTTTTATTGTATTCTGCAGTCGTTCTGATAATGATTCAAACATAGTTTTTTAACCGGTTATTTTTTCTGAATTTTTTTAAAATGCATAAGTTTTTATTCTTTACCCCTTAATATTATATTTTAAACAAACAGCTTTTTAAAAAAAATCACCTTACTACCGGTTCGTTATATATTGCAGAAACTCATGGGAAGCTTCAGCAGGCTTTTCAGCGTTAATTATTGCACGCACAGCTGCAATTCTCTTTGCGCCGGTTTTTATGACTTCCTGAACATTACCTGAGTTTATTCCCCCTATAGCAAACCAGGGAATATCAACGTTCTTAGAAGCCCATTTTACGTATTCCAGCCCGACCGGCTGCCTGCCGGGTTTAGTTGGTGTGGAATACACAGGACCTACACCAATGTAATCAGCGCCTGATTCAATAGCCTTAAGCGCCTGCTGCGGAGCATGTGTGGAAATTCCTATTAAAGCATTGTTTCCTAAAATTTTTCTGGCAGAATGTATGTCAATATCGTCCTGTCCCAGGTGAACCCCGTCTGCTTCCACTGCCAGCGCAATATCAACCCTGTCATTTATTATGAAAATAGCATCGTATAGAGCACATAATTCCCGTATTTTTTTGCCGAGTTCAATAAATTCCTTAGCGGAAGCGGTTTTTTCCCTTAGCTGAATCATGCGGACTCCGCCTTTCAGAGAAGCTGCCGCTGCATTCAGAAAACCGTTATAGTTACTGAATTTTGACCTGTCGGTTACAAGATAGAGGTTTTTATTTTCAAGCCTTATTTTATTGAATTTTTGTGATAATTCCTCAAACATTATCTTCTCCAGGGTATATGAATCATATCTTATTTTATCAAGAGTTCCGGCATCAATGTTTTGGGTTTGGCAATACTCTGAAAGTGATCTTAATGCCTGCTGAAGCCGTTTAAAATTTGCCTTGTAAATATCAGTAATATCAGCTCTTTCGGAAGGGTTATGAATTTCCCTGCCGACATCTTCTTCTGTATTGCGGCTTTTTAAAAGTTCGCTATAGTGATGATTGAATACATTCAGAAGCTCGTGTCTTAACTGTTTCAGCGCTGAGCACATTTCTTCGTTATCGAGCATAAAACGGGCGATTTCTTCAAGAATTCTCAGGGCTTCGGCTGAGCGGTTTAAATTTACGTCAATTATTCTTTTCATTTGCGGGTGGGGATTTTTGAAAAATTTTAAAATGCGTAAGTTTTTATTCTTTATCCCTTAATATACTTAAAAAATTCAGATGGCGCAATTTGTTCCTTTCAGGTCCCGGATTTATTAACCGGTAAGCTCTTGCCGGTCCTGAAATAAGCTTTAATCCCTAATCCTCTTTTATTTCGTTTTTTTGGGCTTTATAAAAGCGTGGAAAATAATATTGCCAGCATTTTATTTCCCCGCAGTATTTACATACAGCATGGTTATTCATAAACCCCAGGTCCGGAATGAATTCATATCCGTCAACGTTAAAAACAATTTCATCATGTTCATTGACGCTGGTGGTGAATTCTCCCTTGCCTTTGTAATTAGGATTAAATATAATCCCAAAATTATCAACGGAGTTGCATTTTATACATCTGAACATATTACCTGCGGATTTTTTTGCCATCGTACATTTTTAAACTTTGTATATGTAAGTTTTTTCATATTTTACCATTCACAAATTTTTAATCGTAATTTTAACGACTTAAAAAAGGAATTTTGAAAAAATGTAATTAACCCGAGTCGCAAATTAACCCAAAACCAGGATATAACTATGCAATTAGCGACTCGAGTTAATTAGCAATACGAGTTTCCTTAATCAAAACCATAAATTAAGCTTTGATTTCTGTTAAAAAGTTTATTATATCAAGTGCTATGATTTTTTTATTCTCGTCAGAAGCCTTTTTTAGATACTCCATAGCCGTGCTTAATTTTTCATTTCCATCAAACCATCTTCTTTTAAAGAGAATTTGTATGTCATTTACTTTAATTCCCATTTCACTGGTCTTTTGAATTATACGATCAGCAATTTCATCCTGCTGTTCTACGGAAGAATTACGTATAAAGCTTATTGCAAGGCTTAATGTAGGGTCTTTATCATACCACCTCTGACTTTGAGCAAAGGTTTTTTTATCCATTCTCAGTCCATTTCATTTTGCTATAAAGTTCCTGTATTCATTTTACTATTAAATAACTCGAATCACGAATTGTATTTTTTGAAATTTTCTCAAAATCTACCTGGTCTCCCGAAATTGAGTTGATAACACCCAAATTGTCATTGCGAGGGCTCAATGACAATTTGAGAGCCCGTGGCAATCTGTG
>JANQEP010000144.1 GCA_028278305.1 Candidatus Gastranaerophilales bacterium | reverse complement strand
CGCTTTTTCGCCCGCGCTGCTCGGAATGACATTTCGGGGGCTATCAACATGGTGCCGGGAGACAGGGAGAAAATTAAAAACAAAATCTGCGGGATTTTTAAAAAATTTTAAAAAATTCCTTAAAACGCCTGCTTAGTGAAATTCCGGCGCCTATAAGTCCAGGGTAAAACTTTTTTTTAAGCTAAATGTATATTTTTCAGACTTTTCAGACTAAGTATATATTAAATCAGACTGTAAACTTGAAATCAAAAATTGACATGATATAAAAATATAAGAAAACAAACTTCTTTTATAAAGAGGTTTGTTTTCTAATCTAAAAGGAAACGGAGCTAACTTAAACTGAGCACAATTACCGAAGATAATAAAGTTATAAAACTGGCAAAACTGGCAGGTTTTTGCTATGGGGTGCAAAGAGCTGTAGAAGAATCAATCAGGATCAGGAAAGAAAATCCTGAATTATCAGTTTATATTCTCGGGCAGTTGATACATAATAACCAGGTTACAGAATATCTTGAAAGCCTGGGAATTTGCACATTAAGGGAAATTCCCGAAAACCTCAGCGGCATATGCATCATAAGAACCCACGGCGCAGCCCCGCAAACAGTAGAAAAACTGGAAGAAAAAGGCTGTAGGGTTATTGACCTTACATGCCCTGATGTAAAAAGAGTTCAAAATAAAGCCAAAGCTCTTGCTGAAGAAGGTTATAAAGTTATTATTATCGGAAAACCTGACCATCCTGAAGTTATGGCAATAAAAGCCCATGTAGACCGCTTTTTTGAAAGCCTTGTTATTTCTTCAAAAGAAGAAGCTGAAAAAAACATCTTAAAAATCAGGGAATTCGGGAAAATCGGGGTAGTTATCCAGACAACACAGCTAAATGAAAATTTTAAAGACATAATTCCTTTTATAGCAGAACATTCCAAAGAGCTTAAAATTTATAATACTATATGTGACGCAACTTTTAAAAGACAAAAAGCTGCAAAAGAGCTCGCGGCAGAAGTTGATCTTATGGTTGTAGTCGGAAGCAGGTCCAGCGCTAATACAACTCATCTTGCCGAAATTTTAAAACCTGTCATAGAGACTATTCATATTGAAAGTAAGCAGGATTTGATTAATTTTAAAAATTTACTGCAAAATACAGATAAAATCGGTGTTACAGCGGGCGCTTCAACGCCAGATTTTGTTATTGATGAGGTAATTAAAGAAATAGGAGAAATAAATTCGTGAGAGAAGCAACTTTAGAAAAACACACAGACAATTATACGGAAGATTTCGTCAAATTACTGGAAGAATCGTTTAATCAGAAATTTAAAGCAGCTGACCTGGTTGAAGGAACAATTGTTAAAATAGAAAAATCAGGCATTCTTATTGATGTTGGCGGAAAAACTGAAGCTATGCTGCCTTTGAGAGAACTTGCAAACCTGCCTTTTGAAAGACCGGAAGATATTGTCTCAGTCGGGGATAAAAAGAAGTTTTATATTCTCAGGGAAGAAAACGAAGAAGGTCAGCTGACAGTTTCTTTAAAAAGGGTTCATCACGCCCAGAACTGGGAAAAACTCGAAGAGATCCGCAAAAATGAAGAAACAATAAAAGTCAGGGTTATTTCTCTTGTAAAAGGCGGAGTTATAGCGGAGGTTTTTGATTTAAAAGGCTTTGTCCCTTCAAGCCAGCTTAGAACCGGAATTCCTCATGAATCCCTTATTGACCAGCAACTGTCAGTAAGAGTAATTGAAGCTGACCCGAAGCGCAGCAAGCTTATCTTGAGCGAAAAGCTGTGCCTGGCTGAAGAAAGAAAGCGAATTGCGGAAGAAGTTATCTCAAAACTTGAAGAAGACCAGGTAATTGAAGGTGAAGTGGTAAGACTGGCTGATTTTGGAGTCTTTATTGACATAATGGGCATAGACGGGCTTCTTCCCATATCAGAAATTTCCTGGCAGAGAATAAAGCACCCTTCAGATATTTTATCGCTGGGACAAAAGGTTAAAGTTAAAATCCTGAACATAGACAGGGAATTAAACAGGATAAGTCTGAGCCTTAAGAGAATGGAAGAAAACCCCTGGGTTAAAATTGAGGGGAAATTTACAGAGGGTCAGGTAATAAAAGGAATTGTTAACAAAATCACTAATTTTGGCGCGTTTATTAACATTTTCCCCGGGGTTGAAGCCCTGCTGCCCGTGGCTGAAATGGGAGAAGGTAATGTTAACCCGTATGAAGAGCTTAACCTTAATGAAGAAATAGAAATCATAATTAAAAGGTTTACTCCTCAGGAAAGAAGAATTTGTTTAAGTATCCGGGATTTAAATAATCAAAATTCCTCAGCAGAAACTTCAAACGATCAGGTTTCTGAATAATGTTAAAGTTTAGAAGTGGTCTCAAAACCTTTAGTGATCTTATAAAAACGGTCCGGATAATTCATGCAGGCTTTTAATCGCTATGAAGCTTTTGTAAAGCTTCCAGTAACCTGTGCGGCTGAAAAGGCTTTACTATAAAATCCTTTGCACCAGCCTGAATGGATTCTATAACTATTGATTGCTGACCCATTGCAGAGCACATTATTACTTTTGCCTTTGGATCAATTGCCATAATTTTTTTAAGAGCCGTAAGTCCGTCCATTTTAGGCATTGTAATATCCATCGTAACAATGTCCGGTTTCAGCTTTTGATAAATATCAACAGCTTCATTACCGGTTGACGCTTCAGCTGAAATTTCATATCCGCCACGGGTAAGTATATCTTTTAACATTGTTCTCATAAAAGCTGCATCATCAGCAATTAGCACTTTTCGCATAACTTTATTCCCTTTTTTTTAAAATTCAACTTCCGACTGATTTGCGGTTTTAATGTAAAACATTCCCTGCATAACATTTAGTTTGAGAGCCCTTCCTTTGTTTCCGCCGGTATCAGAATCGATAATTTCCAGGTTCAGCTTTCCTACAGCCTGTTGTGTTGCCATTATATTTCGTTGACCTATGTTAAACGGGTATGAATTTTCATCAATGCCGTACATATTAGCTCCGCCCGCAATTTTTATTATTAAATCCTCTTTTTTTGACCCGAGCGACAACAATCTCTCCAGTACTGCAGGAACTGCCGTATCAGCGAATTTCCCAAACTCTTCGATTATATCATTTTCATTGCTTATACTACTATCAGGTAATACTATATGAGCCATTCCTGCCATTCGTGATTTTCTGTCATATACGGCCATTGCAACAGAAGAACCCAGTTCTGTTGTATACATAATAACATTTTGTCTGGTAGTCAGTTCAAGTTCACCTGATTTTAGTACTATTTCCTGCATCAATTCCTCTTTTTGTTAACCGGCTAAAGAATATATCTCAGAATTAAGGTCAGCTACCTTTGAAATAATCAAATCCAGATTTTTTTTGTCTGGTCTGAGTCCCAGATTATCAAGAATATCCGGCTCTATATAGTACATCATACCATCAATTCCTATTCCCTGCCCCACTGTTACAGTTAGAAAATCACTTAAATGGACAATCCTGACTAAATCAATGTCTTCACACTCGTCTTCCTCCGCTTTATCAGGGCAATGATGATATTTTATCGCATCTATAAGAACTTGCGGGAAATTCCATTTTTCAGTTAATAAAGCGCTGATTTCAGAATGATTGAACTTGAGTATTCTCTTTTCCGCATCGCAAAAAGATAAATTTTCCCGGTTTATAAGTTCCATAATAGCTCTATGATTATCTTTAACCAGCTCATCCAGCGGTATTTTCCCTATGTCTCTCAATAAAGCAGCTGTATAAGCCTGGTCCGGATCGTCATAGTTAACTAAATTCGCAATATAGCGGGCATAAACAGCGCAGGTAATGGAATTTTTCCAGAGATCACATTCTGTAAGTCCATACCCTTGCAAGGGTTTGCTAAATGAGCTTCTGGAAATTATCGTAAATATAATGGTTTTTAAAATTTTAAAACCCATTATGGAAATAGCATCCTTAATGTTTGTAACTTTTCTGGCAAAGCCGTATTGAGCTGAATTACAATATCTTAATATTTTTGCGGTAAGCTCCGGGTCAGTATCAATAACTTTTGAAATTTTGCTGATACTGACGTTAAAGTCATCCAGCAATTCAGATACTTTAACTGCCGTATAAAAATTATTTTGAAGTCCCCTGGCTCTATTTAATATTTCGTTTATGTCTTCTGGCATTTATTTATTCCGTACATCCGGGCTCTTGCGGTTTTTTAATTAATTTTAACCTTTTTATTGATTAATAATCAAAAAATATTTTTAAAATTTAGTTTATTTCGGGCGGTAAAGTTATAAAGACCTCTGTTCCCGCATTTTTTTCAGAGCTGATGCTAATGTTTCCGTTAAGCGAAGTGATTTTCGATTTAACCATGTCCATACCCACTCCTCTGCCGGAGAGATCCGTTGTTTTTTCACATAAAGAAAAGCCCGGAGCAAATAAAAATTCCAGAATTTCAGAGTCTGTAAGCCCGCAAATATCTTTTTCTTTAATCAATCCTTTTTCCAGGGCTTTTTTTACGGTTTTTTCAGTGTCTATTCCTTTTCCATCATCAATTACTTTTATTAATATATTATTATTTTCTTTTAAAGCTGCTAATTTCAGGGTTCCTTTTGCTTTTTTGCCCGATATTATACGTTCTTCACAGGTTTCAATACCATGATCAATTGAATTTTTTATCAAATGTACGAGCAGTTCTGATAATTCTTCCGCTATTGCTCTGTCTATCTTAATTTCACTTCCTTCGGTCATAAAGATTATGTCTTTTTCTAATTCTTTGCAAAGATCTCTTACAAATCTGGGAAACCTGTTAAACACCTGACCAACAGGCATCATTCTGAGCTTTAGGACTTCTTCGCGAAGTTTTTCTGAAATATTTCCTATAGAATTTATAGCCATGCTTAGCTCTTCAGAACCTGATTTTTCCGCAAGCCGGCAGGCATTTGTTTTATTTATTATAAGTTCTTCGATAAGATGAGCAATAGTATCCAGACTTTTTGTATTAATTCTCGCGGTTTGCCCGGAGATTCCTGGTACTCTGTGTGAATGCATGTTCTTTTCCGGCATTGCGTATTCAGAAACCCCCGGTTTAATGCCGGTTGTCGCAGCGCAAAATGATTGCGGTCCGGGGTTTATTTCCCGCCGTAAGTTTTCAATAAGTTCATTTACTCCTTCACAACCCTGGTCTGAACCTGTTTCAACTGTCCTGCCAATAAGCTCTTCAAGCTTATCCGCACATTGCAGAAAGAGGTTTATAGCACTTTCTGCTGTTGTTTTATTATTGTTTTTCAGAAATTCAAGCAAGTTTTCCATATTATGCGTAAGCTCGGAAATTTCTTTTAACCCCACTGCTTTTGCCATACTTTTTAATGTATGAGCCGTGCGAAAAATCTCATTAAATGCATCAGAATTCTCAGGGCTTTTTTCCAGTTCCAGCAATTTTATATTCAGAACCTGCAAATTTTCCCTGGATTCATCAATGAAAATGTCAATTAAATTATCAATATTCATGCTTTTAAAAGTAATGGATTTTACTGAGTAAAAATCAGCTATTTTATCAAAAAATGTTTTTTGTTCAATTCTTAATTCTAAATTTTAAGTCCGATTTAAATAATTATACAAAATTTTTGAATTCTAAGGAACTAAAGATACTCGAATCGCTAATTAACTCGAATCACGAATTATATTTTTTGAAATTTTCTCAAAATCTCCTGGTCTCCCGAAATTGAGTTGATAACACCCAAATTG
>JANQEP010000133.1 GCA_028278305.1 Candidatus Gastranaerophilales bacterium | reverse complement strand
CTTGTAAATTTTTATTACTTTAATTTGGATAATCCAAAACTTGTCTTTTAAAATCCGAAATATGGCTTTAAAATTAAAATGAGTTTTTGTGTTTATCTGCTTAAAATTTTTCAAAAATCCAACCGCTAATCCGTTATTTAGACTAAATACCTTAAAGAAAGAGTTACAAGTATAAAATAAACAGCAAGCCCTATGATATCAATCGCTGTGGCGATAAAAGGTCCGCTGGCAACAGCAGGGTCTATATTAAACCTCTTTAAAATAAAAGGCAAAGACGTCCCAACAAGCGTTGCTATGGTCATATTAGCTGTCATAGCGATTCCTACCACGCTTCCAAGCGCTATATTATTTTTCCAGCCCCAGGTAACAAGCATTACAAGAAGCCCAAAAGTTAAACCTATTATTAAACCTATTTGGATTTCTCTTAAAACCTGATATAAAGCGGAACTCATAGAAATTTGACCTGTGGATAACCCTCTTACCATAAGTGTAACGCTTTGAGTCCCGATATTTCCCCCAAGACCGATAAGAAGCGGTATAAATATCGCTATGATCGGAAGCTGAGCCAGGATGTTATCAAAATGATCAGCAACATTTACCGCGCCAAATGCTCCCACCAGGGTTATAAGAAGCCACGGGGCTCTTGCCCTTACAGCTAAGGACAGTTTCCCGGTCAAAATCTCGTCTTCGGGAATCATATCAGTTGAAATACCTGATGAAGCGTAAATTTCCTCGGTGGTCTCCTCTTCGCTGATATAATGCGCGTCATCCCACGTGACTATGCCTTTTATCCTGTTATAATTATCTACTACAGGAAGAGCAAGATAACCGTATTTTATAAGGCTGTCAGCAACGTATTCCTGGTCATCCAGGGTTTGAACCTTGAATATATCCGTTTCCATAATATTTCCGACTTTCATATCCAGCGGCGAGCTTATAAGAGTCCGCAAACTCAGCACTCCCAGAAGATGGTTCAGCTTATCCGCCACGTAAATATAGTAAAAATCAATATTAGAGTCTGACTGGCTTCTTACATATTTAAAAGTCTCTTCTACAGTCATATCCTCGCTTACGCTAAGGTATTCAGTGGTCATTATGCCGCCTGCCGTATCTTCCGGATATGTCATAAGTTCCCTGATCTGCGAAGATACACGCTGAGGCAGTTTGTTAAGGTAGTTATTTATCTCTTCATCTGATAAATCCCCCAGAAAGTCAGCCATTAAGTCATGCGGCATCTTGGAAACTATTTCCGCTGCCTTTTCTTCACCTATAGTTCCCAGTAATTCCACCTGCCGCTGGGGGCTGACCTCTTCAAGAAGATCTGCCGCCTTTTCAGAGTCAAGATATTTGAAATAATTTTCTCTCTCCTCGGGCGTAATCCTCTCGAATACCTCCGCCACATCGGCTGAGTGCATATTATTAAGGTCATTAATCAGTGCTTCCGGGTTTTCCAGCTCAACATGCCTTTTTAAGCGGTCTATTGTTTTTTCTTCTATCAATTTTAGTTCCTTAACACTCTTGTTTTCAGGGCATTTACAAAATCCTTGTTCAGGTGCGCATTGTCAAATATGACAATTCCAGAAGCTCCGGCTTTTCTTACGGCGATAATCTGCTGAATCAGGTTTACGGGGTTTCCCATTGTAAACGGTTCAAACAGCCCGGGGATTATTTTTATCCTGTTTCCGGCAATACTTCTGATTTCCCTTACTGAATTACCTGCCCTGTATTCATCGCTGCTCATTATTAAGGGGGTAAAAGCATCTACATAATAGTTATCAGACCATTTTTGCCAGTCCTGAAGCTTGGTTATCCTTGTTTTATGAATATCAGGGAATATTACCGCTGATATGAGAATGTTTTTATCCTCTCTCAGG
This sequence comes from Candidatus Gastranaerophilales bacterium, assembly GCA_028278305.1. GTDB lineage: Bacteria > Cyanobacteriota > Vampirovibrionia > Gastranaerophilales > UBA9971 > JANQEB01. The sequence goes on along the minus strand of JANQEP010000133.1, from coordinate 12,341 downwards.
GCTTTTAACCCGGATACGAAGTTGCTAACTTTTTCCTGTCTGTACCTGATCCATTTTTGCCATAATGAGTGAGTTACGTCAAGGTCTATCGGATCCTTGCCGTAATTTTTCTTAAATTCATTTCTCGCATATTCCGTATAACCCCAGGTTGAAGCTAAATGTCCGGGGAAATTAGGAGAAAGGCTTTTAGGGTAGCGGATATAGTCAATATTTAACCCGTCTGCCGGGTAATGTGTAATTATTTCGGTTATAAGCTCATTAAGAAACTTTCTGACCGCCTGGTTTGCAGGGTCGAGAAAATACCCGTCATGTTCTAACCTGGAAGGCTGCGGACCATCTTTTAGGGCGTTTTTTTTCTGGACATTTGCCCATTCAGGGTAAACAAAAAGCACATGCCCGGGAGTTGCGGATACATCATCATTACCTACGTAAAATACCTGAAACCAGATATGGATTTTCATTCCCCTTTTATGAGCCTCTTCAATCCAGTCTTTTAAGGGGTCCCATCCCTTAAATTCCTGTCTTTGCTCTGTTAATCCGTATTTTTCCATTGTTTTGCTCGGGAAAATCGTATAACCCTGGTAATATGTTTCCAGAAAAACATTTTCTATGCCTGTTTTTTGAAGTTCCTTAAGTGTCTTTGCAATTTCAGAGCGGTTTTTTTCCGTAGGTCTTATCCATATCCCGTGGAATTCATTCCTGACAGCGGGAACAGCGTTATAAAAAGCCTCTTCCGAAAGTATGAGGGCTGAGCTTATGTATTTAAGGGCTTTTTTGTATTTTCCCCCGGAAATATGATATTTTGCTTTTTCAAACTTTTCACGGGCCGCATCGTAATACCTCTGGGAATTACTATACTCATACCCGGAAAGGCTTTTTTTATAGCTTATTATAACCTTTTTAGCCTCGTTTATCCTGTGTTCAGCCTTAAACAGATAACTTTGAGGAGTTATAACGCTTTCTATAGTCATTGATTCAGGATCAATTTTTACAAAAGCGCCTTCAATCAGGTTTTGGTTTATCCATTTTTTTGCCTTGCCATGCCCGCTTATAACATAGCCATCAGCGGGAATTCCGGAATTTGCGCCGTTAAAGCTGACCACCCGTCCGTTTTTAACAGTGGCTTCTTTTCCGTATTCATTGGTGTATGTGTAATTACCATAATCAGGCTGGTAAATTATAAGCTGGTTCGCTCCCCTGTATCCGGGGAAATACGATCCTAACGGATTTGAGCGCTTTGTGGGGTTAATTGAGCTTATTTTATACCTGGATACCCTTTTATACTCGGCAGGGAAATTTTCCTGCCCGATCTGGGAAAAGTTTACCATTAGCGGCTCAATTATCTGGTCTTCCGGAACGGGCAACAGAAGTTTTTCTGCGCCGTAGACCTCTTTTGCCGGAAAACTCACAGCAAAAAAGCCTATATAAATAAGAAAAATCAATAATTTTTTCATTTTACACTCTCCCTGTTTTAGTTTTTTCCTTAATAAAAATTATTACTAAATTGTTACAAATATTTTAACATGTTGCGACATAGCAATACTTTACCCTGTGTGGTTTTTACATGAATCAAGCACCTCCTTCATTGAATCGTGTAAAAAAGTGTTTGTTGCGAGTATATTTCTTGCATAGGGGTCAAATTCCTCTGAATCAAAGTTTGTAACCCTGCCTCCCGCCTGGCGGACTATGCATGTTCCTGCTGTCACATCCCAGGGTGAGAGGTTCAGCTCCCAGAAAGCGTCGAGTCTTCCGCAGGCTACGTAGCAAAGATCAAGCGCCGCCGCGCCGGGTCTTCTCAGAGCCTGTCCCCTGTGTATAAACTCCTTAAAGTAAACAAGGTTCTCTTCCAGCGAGTCAGGATTTCCCGGTGCAAAGCCCGTTGCCAGAAGCGCGCTTTTTAGCCGATCAGTTTTACTTGTGCTGATAGGGTCTGAGTTTAAATATGCGCCTGTTCCCTCGGCTGCCCAGAACAATTCATTCTTGCAGGGATCATACACTACTCCCAGTATGATTTTTTCGTTTTTTACAAGCCCTATAGACACCGCAAAATGAGGGAAATTATGCGTGAAATTCGTCGTACCATCCAGGGGGTCAATTATCCAGAGATACTCTGAATCATGTTCCCTGTGACAGCCTGTTTCTTCCCCGAAAATATCATGCCCGGGAAAATTTGCGCTTAAGATGGACATAATTTTTTGCTCCGATTGCCTGTCAGCTTCGGTTACAAGATCGGAATCACTGGATTTAAATTCAATTTTCTTATTTTTCCCGAGAAAAGAAAGCTGGATTTCCCCTGCCTCATAAGCTGCTTCCTTTGCTATTTCAAGTAATTTTTCCGTATTTTCCAAAATCTTCTCCTTAATTTATTTCATGAGAAAATTTTATCCTCTTTTGTATGAAGTTACAATATTATCATCCTGCTTACAATAGCCGGTTCTCATTCTACACGGGGGCATATTTTAGATAATTACAATTAAAAGCAGTCTCAAAAGTAACCACTTCAGTCACTAATTAACCTGAATGACAAATTAGCTAACCTAAAAAGAATAAATGTTATTTTGCGTTATTGCAAAATCAACTGGCACGTCAAGTTCACTGCAGGGAAGCTCTTTTACTATCAATTCTTCGGGAATTGGCGCAATTTTTATACAACTTAACGGGAGTTTTGACAGGAATTTATCATAATAACCCTTACCATAGCCTAATCTATGCCCTTTTTTATCAATAATCAAGGCAGGTACAAAGATAATGTCTAATTTCTGCGGATTTAGCTCCTTCCCGGTAAGAGGTTCGTAAATTCCAAATCTGTTTTTTTTCATAATAGTATCGGGTTTATAATTATAAAAAACCATATCTGTTGCATTAATTACTCTGGGTAAGTACCATTGCTTTGAAAAATCCTGAAAAAGCCGGGTTATGTTAACTTCATGTCCGAAAGAATAAAAGGCTGCAATAATTCCGGCTTTTTTACAGATGTCAAAATCTGAAATTCGATTGCATATATCATTGCTTATCAAAGAAATATCCAGGCTTTTCCTGATTTTTTTAGCCCGGGTTCTATATAGCTGTTTTGTTTTTATATCAGGTTTTGAAAACATTGAAATTTAAACTTTTTTTAAGAATACACAAAAAACATTTTTGATTTTCAAAAAAATGATTTATAATGAATAATATAAAATTTTAATTATTTAATAAATTATAGCTAATAGCAAATAAAATAATATTATTTACAGGAGAGCCCTTAAAATATGGATAAGAAAAAATTCTGTGAAAAATTAAAAACTGCCAGGATTGAAGCGGGATATAAACAGGAACATGTGGCAAAATATATGAACCTGCCTATTTCCGCAATATCTGTAATGGAATCAGGCGCCAGAAAAATAGATGTTTTTGAATTAAAAAAACTTGCGGATTTTTACAATAAACCCATAGAATGGTTTTTTCACGAGCATAAAACCTTTTATAAAAGGCGATGGTATGACCTTGACCCGGTACTCTCGGAAGCTGTAGAACTTCTGCGGGAAGCGCCTTCTAAATTACAAAGAAGCGCGGCTTACGGGATTATCGGCTTTTTAAAACAGGGCGGATTTATGATTTCTGATAAGAAATTTTAAGCTTTTTTACTTTTTTCAAAAATCATTATGTATTCATGCTTGAAAATATAAAATCCCCCGGCAAGTGCTCTGTATCTCCATAAATTATTTGCTTTGCCTTTACCGATTTCATTGCCTGTTATATTTTTTACGACAATTGATTTTGTTTTAAAGCCGATTTCCTTCATCTTTTGCATACAGTAAAACCCAAGAGGAATCAGTTCTCCTTTGGAATATTTATCTCCTATAATAAGGGCGGCATATCTGCCGTTTTCCAGGCACTCATAACCATTTTGGGCAACCTGTGCAAACTTTTCAAGAAATTCTTCAGTAGACTCACAGTTTGAAAGGTCTTTTTTCTTATTACTAAACTTTATAACGTCTGCATAAGGAGGATGCAGGATTAAAAAATTAGCTTTTTCCACGCCGAACTTCTCAAGAAAATTATTTATTTTTTTACAGACCCTGCTACTACTGCTGTCTTCGCAGATAATTTTTGTAAAGTTATCCTTATCAATATCTTTAAGTTTTTCATTTACCTTTTCTACAAGATCAGGTTTTATTTCAACCCCTATGCATCTTCTTCTCATATTGACAGCTTCAATTGCAGATGTTCCCGAACCTAAAAACATATCAAGAATGACATCTCCCGGTTTAGTATACCTGGTGTACAACTGGTGGGCTATCTGAGGAATATAATTTCCGTGGTAATCAAATTTATGTCCGTTACCTCTGGCTCTTTCGTTAAACAGCCATAAAGATCCGGTTTCTATGTGATCATAATTTTTCCAGTTTTTAAGATCTATATCGTTATATGACGTGGTCTTTCTGACCGTATTTCCTACGATTACCCGAAGCCTGGCTTCTATATCAGCATTTTTTTTAGGTCTCAAAGCTATTCCAATCTCTCTCTAAGGCATTTTTACTTAAACTAACAATATTCAATGACAATATATCTAATTTCCCCGGCAATTGAATCAACAATTCGGAGTATTTTTTATAAATTTAGAAATAAAAAAAGATAGCAATTCGTTTAAGTTTAAAATATTTTTATATTATTCTTTTATAAAAGTAGGATAATTTGAGGTAAAAAATGAATAAATTAAATCTGAGAACAAATAAAAAAAATGAAATTATTGATATAACGGAAGACATCAGGAGATTAACAGAAAGTTCCGGTATAAAAAACGGGATTTGTACGGTTTTTTGTCCGCATACGACAGGGGCAATAACCATTAACGAGGCGTATGATTCCAGTGTAAAAACTGATCTTATGTTTAGTCTGGATAAAATATCACCTGTTTATAAAGAATTCAGACATGCAGAGGGAAACTCAGATGCTCACGTAAAATCAAGTCTTATCGGGCTTTCTTTAAATCTTATAATAAACAAAGAAAAGCTTATTATAGGTCAATGGCAGGGGATTTTCTTTGTAGAATTCGATGGACCAAGAAACAGAGAGGTTTATGTGAAATTTATTTCTGAATAATTAACCTTGAATTAGCTGATATAAAAAAATTATAAATATAAAACCTGTGTATTTCATATCTTTTATAAGAATATGACTTTTAACACACTTTTATTCTTGAAAAATACTGTTATAATAATTTTATATTGTTTTTCTATAAACGAAAAAACAGATTATTGATTTATCTTTTTTGAGTTATATCTTTAAATAAATTGGAAGTTTAACAAGAGCACGAATACAGATGTCGTTTATTGCCAGGATATTACTTGTAGATGATGATCCTAAGTACTTGAAAGACGTACTTCCTTCTTATGGTTACGAAGTAGTAGTTGCACCGGACGGGATCAGTGCTCTTAGGATTTTAAAAAACAACGAGGAAAAATCCTTTGATCTGATAATTCTGGATGTTATGATGCCTAATCTTGACGGGTGGGAAACATTAAAAGCAATAAGATCAGACAAAGAAACAGAAATTATACCCGTAATTATGTTAACCGCACTTGATGAGGATTATCAACAGGTATCAGGATTAAAATTCGGAGCTGATGATTATGTAGTCAAGCCGTTTTCCCTTCCAAATTTTCTTGCAAGAATCGAAGCCCTCTTAAGAAGGTCAAAATGGAAAAAAGAAAAATCAATAGGCGCAGCAATTCCGATTTGTTCAGATGATCCTATAGATGAGCTTACATCAAGAGAAAAAGAAATTTTGAATTTAGTTGCCAGAGGAGCCAGCAATCAGGAAATTGCCGGGAAGCTCTACATAAAAGATGTAACTGTAAAAACCCATCTTAACAATATTTTTAAAAAATTAAATGTTACAAACCGTACCCAGGCAGTTTTACTGGCAATGCAGTTAATGATTATATAAGATTTATCAGGTTAATGAGGAAAATTTTATGAGTCAGTTAATGAATAAAGATGAATTAGTACAGCTTCTAAAAATTGGAAATATTAAAAAATTCAATGAGTCAAGATCTTATTGTGAAAACATTTTTGTTGATCTTACGGAAATAGATCTCAGTAATACAAAAATTTCAGGAGCTGATCTCAGCAGAGTTGATCTTTCAGGATCAGATTTAAGCAAATCCGAAATTGAGAATATTGATTTCAGCAGAAGTGATTTAAGCTCGGTTAATTTTTCTCATTCAACCATTGCTGATTCAGCTTTTATTGAAGCGATTATTGAAGGTTCACTTTTACACAATGCCAGTATAATAAGCGTGGATTTTGCAGAGGTTGATTTTAACGGAGTAAATGTCTGCGGAACAGATTTTACGGGAGCGGATCTTAGTCTTTCCAGAAATCTTATGCAGTCTGTATATGATGCAGATACAATCTGGCCCGATGAAGACTTTCTGCCGGATGAATTTGATCCGGAAGATGATGTAAGCATAGCTGAACTTGAAGATGCGGAAAATTATATGGAAGAAACTTTTTAAGTGGTAAAGAATGAAAACTTACGCATTTTAAAATTTTTCTGATTTTGTATAAATCCTATACTTTATTTACGGATTAAATTCTGATTAACCCGGCTTTTGTACCAGTCAAGAGTTTTTCTGATTCCTTCTTTTAATGAAATTTTATATTTCCAGCCAAGAGATGAAAGCCTTGATACATCAAGAAGTTTTCTTGGCGTGCCGTCCGGTTTTGAAGGGTCAAAGACAATTTCACCCCTATAACCTGTCTGCTCTTTTATCAGACAGGCGAGCTCCTTGATAGAAATGTCTTCGCCCGTGCCTATATTGACAATTTTAGAATCGTTATAATTGCTCATAAGAAATACACAGGCATCAGCAAGGTCGTCAACAAAAAGAAATTCCCGCCTGGGACTGCCTGTTCCCCATACTGAGACAGAAGGATTACCTGCCTGCTCGGCTTCGTAAAATTTTCTGATCAATGCAGGCAGGACATGGCTGTTATTAAGGTCAAAGTTATCGTTAATTCCATATAAATTAGTTGGCATAACAGAAATAAATTTAGTATTATACTGATCATTGTAAGCCTGGCACATTTTTATACCTGCAATTTTCGCTATAGCATAAGGTTCATTTGTATATTCCAGTTCCCCTGTCAGAAGATATTCTTCTTTCATGGGCTGGGAAGCGAATTTAGGGTAAATACAGCTGCTTGCGAGAAAAAGAAGTTTTTTTACACCGCTTAAATAGCTGAAGTGAATTACATTATTTTGAATTTGAAGATTATTATATATAAACTCTGCCCTGTAAGTATTGTTTGCCTGGATTCCTCCGACTTTAGCGGCAGCAAGAAAGACATAGTCAGGTTTTTCTGTTTTGAAAAAATTTTCTGCGGCGCTTTGGTCGGTAAGATCAAGCTCGCCTAATGATTTTGTAATGATATTAGTATATCCTTCCGCCTGCAGACAGCGTAATATTGCGCTTCCCACAAGTCCTTTATGACCGGCTACATATATTTTTGAATTTTTTTCCATTTCTGCCTCCTGATAGATTCTAGCAAATTTTACACTTGCCTGACCAGCGATTAAACTTAACATACCACTGTATATTATCAAAAACCGCTCCTGCTAGAAAGAATCTTCTAAAATGTTTATTCTTTTAACTCCTCTATAATCTGCTTTATCTGCCTTGTAACCTCAAATTCCGGCGCCAGCATTACAAATTTTTTTAAATACATTACCGCAAATTCATTATTTCCGCGGCTTTTGTAAATTAAACCCAGCATAATATAAGACTGCAGATTATTCTTGTCTTGTGCAATTAATTTATTATGTTTCCTCACTACTTCATTTAAAATATTTTTTTGCTTATAAGCCTTTATAAGGTTTTCCCTGAACTTCAAGTAATACGGTTTGAGTTTAACCGCCTTTTTAAAAGCAGATTCAGCGCTGTCATAGTCTTTTATTTTGTAATATGACCTGCCCAGGTTATTATAAAAAGTCGCAGAGACTTCAGATTCAGGATTAAGCATGATTGCCAGCTGGAATTCTTTTATCGCAGCTACATGATAATTTAAATCAAGGAAAAATAAGCCTCTTTCATTGTGCCATACGGCATTCTTGGCGGAATCTACAGTAAAAGCGGCTCCCTGGCATAAAAATAAAGAAATTGTAAGAACTAAAACTTTTAATTGACGTATGGAATTTAAGTGCAAAAACAGCCTGTTACTAACACATACAATGCCATTGCAAAGGGTTAAGCAAAATAATTTGATATAAAAACCTGTCCGGTTAATAAATTCAGGCTCTAAAAATAAATTATACAGATTGCCGCATCGGGATTTTTTAAGTTTAGAAGTGTTAATAATATTCATTTTTAAAAAAAATTCCTTTTATAATTTATTTTCCCATAAATCAGGATGAATAAAATCGTTTTAAGAAAGAATGAAAAATTTTAAAATGCGTAAGTTTTTATTCTTTACCCCTTAATTTAATCCTTACATTTTTCTCAAAACTCTGTTGTGATAAAATTTTAAGCAAATAAAATATTTGTTTAAAATTTTCAAATTAAAGTAAAAACTTTGATAGATCTTTTAATATTGAATATTTTTGAAGTTTAACGTAATTACTTACAGAGGTTTTAAAATGACAAAGAAGGCTTTAATCACCGGTATAACGGGACAGGATGGCTCTTATCTTGCTGAGCTTCTTCTGGAGAAAGGATATGAAGTTCATGGCATCATAAGAAGATCAAGTTCTTTTAATACAGGCAGAATTGACCATTTATACCAGGATTTTCACTTTGACAACACAAAATTATTTCTGCATTACGGGGATTTATCAGATTCTTCCAACTTATCCAGGCTGCTGGAAAAAGTTAATCCCGATGAATTATATAACCTGGGCGCTCAAAGCCATGTAAGAGTAAGTTTTGAAACTCCGGAGTACACCGGGGATATTACAGGACTTGGAACCTTAAGGCTTCTTGACGCTATTAAGGATACACAGATTAAAACCAGGTTTTACCAGGCGTCATCCAGCGAACTATACGGCAAAGTACAGGAAGTTCCACAAAAAGAAACCACCCCTTTCTACCCGAGAAGTCCTTATGCTGTTGCAAAGCTTTATTCCTACTGGATTACGGTAAACTACCGCGAAAGCTATGATATGTTTAATTGCAACGGAATCCTGTTTAACCATGAATCCCCAAGGCGCGGGGAAACCTTTGTAACAAGGAAAATAACGCGTGCAATTGCCAGGATAGTTGCCGGAAAGCAAAAAAAGCTTTATCTTGGAAACCTTGACGCTAAAAGGGACTGGGGCTACGCAAAAGACTACGTGGAAGCCATGTGGCTGATGCTGCAGCAGGATGAACCCGATGATTACGTGGTGGCTACCGGAGAAACTTATTCTGTGCGGGAATTTCTCGAAGAAGCCTTTAAACTGATAAACCTTGACTGGGAAAAATACGTGGAGATTGACCCGAGATATTTCAGACCTGCAGAAGTTGATCTTCTGCTTGGAGACCCGACCAAAGCAAAAACTAAACTTAACTGGCAACCCAAAACCAGCTTCAGGGAACTTGTAAAAATTATGGTAGAAGCTGATCTTAAAGAAGAAGGAATTACTCTGTCAGAAGCGTATAGGAGGCAAACAAATGGCAACATCAAACCCTGTATTAAGTGATAAAGCTCTTCAAACCATCAGGAGGACGGACGTTTATGGTGATGTCATGACCGTTGACGGCGCTGTGAACAAAGTCGGGTTTTTATTATTAATTGTCCTGCTAACCGCTTATTTCAGCTGGAGCAGCTTTGCGGCGGGAACAGCAGGTTTATGGATGGCAGTAGGGGGAATAGGCGGATTTATAGTCGCTATAGTTACGGTGTTTAAAAAAGAATGGTCGCCCATAACAGCACCGATATACGCCGGGCTTGAAGGTCTGTTCCTGGGCGCGCTCTCAGCTTATATGGAATCCATGTACGGCGGTATTGTCTTTGAGGCAGTGAGCCTGACTATGTTAATTCTTTTCGGGCTGCTGTTTGTGTATAAAACAAGGATAATAAACGTCACAGACAATTTCAGGCTGGGAGTATTTGCGGCAACTTTCGGAATTGCCGGGATTTACCTGTTGTCCTTTATTCTCGGGATGTTCGGGGTGAATTTCCCTTATATTCATGATTCCGGTCTTATCGGTATAGGTTTTAGCCTGTTTGTGGTTGTGATTGCTTCTTTAAACCTGATCCTGGATTTTGATTTTATAGAAAAAGGCGCAGACAGGGCGCTTCCCAAGTATATGGAGTGGTATGGGGCATTCGGGTTAATGGTAACCCTGATCTGGCTGTATATAGAAATTCTCAGACTACTGGCAAAACTTCGCTCCAGTAAGTAAAAATCTATATTAGTCTTAATAAAAATTAAAGCATTTATATATCCCGGTGTTTGCGATGCAAATAATTAAGGTAACCTCCTGACACACCTGGCAGAAGAGCCGAGGCAGTGAGCGTCCTTGAGGGGACCTCTCAGTAAGCCTCGATCATAGCGAAAATTATCAGAAGACTCTCTTGAAAAGTAGAAGAAAGGGTAGCAGTTGCTAGCGCAGGAACCTCTACAGCCCCCATAGGCATTACATTCCGGGGGAGAATAGAGTGCACAAAGACCAAGATCCCTGGCTTTTTCGGAGAGTGGGCTAGCAGAGGAGGGATCTTCCCTCCATATCCTCATTTCATTTACTGTAGGCAGACGCCAGCCCATTGAGTTTTCTGTGCACTCTCCGTCAGCACAACCCTCTCCGTATTGTCCGGGATTAGCGCCGTTTAGAGCATGACAAGCTCTTTTCGCACCGGGCTCGTTACACAGGTATTTAGCAAATGATCCTACCCCATGCCAGCATTTTTCAGCTCCTCCCGGGTTCGGGTCAGAGTTAGTATCAGAAAGATGATCATGATCTGCAATATTGCAGTTCGTTACCATAAAATCATAACCGAGTCCGGTATCTGCATCAAAAAAAGTCGTAGTAGCTCCTTTAGGATTAGCGCAAGTATTCTCAGGATCAGGCGGCGGCTCTATTAAAGGACATACTGAACTAACAAGGTCAGGAGGACTGTCCCCAGCCTCTGTCAGGTGATAATAATCCCCCTCAGGAGCAGCGCCCCATCCCGCGAAAATCTCATCACAATCCCGGTTGTAATTCCATAAACGCCCATATTCACAATCCCCGGGAACATATTCATCCGCGGGAATATCACCTTCAATATCGATATTATACCCGCACCCTGTTATTGCCGCGCTTGCCATGCTAGTCATATTGCAATAAACTTCTTCAGGATTGCCTGCGCCTTTGTACGTTAGATAAAAATTCCCTGTTTCTGCTTCTTCCCATTCCGTTTTTATCTGTACACAACTGTGGTTATAATTATTATCATGACCTGCTTTACAATCCCCGGGAACTAAAACATTACACCCGGTTATTGCAGCAGAATCAAGATTTGTCATATTGCAGTTTACTTCTATTGTAGGTTCATTAGCTGGAGACCCCGGATCACCGTTTGCAGTCAGTTTATAGTTCTTTGTTACAGCTTCAGGCCAGACTGACTTTATTTGATAACAGCTCCTGTTGTATTGCTTATCATAGCAATACTCACAGGCAAACGCATTGTCATTATTACACTGCTCTATCCACCACGCTATATTTAAACCCAATAACTCACAGGCTATGTTATTTCCTAAATTCTGGTCATGATCAGGTTTCTGGTCATTAAAACAAGCATAGTTTACTTCATTTACAAGGTTTGTTATGTTCTTGGTCAATAATCCTTCTAACCTGTCTTTAATATATATTGCTCCCGGACTTACATCTGTGTATTGATGCAGGTAATAAGTTAAATCCAAAAAGTTCTCCTCATCATCGCAATAAGGAGGTAAATCACTTCCTGATTTCCAGCAGGAGTTTATGAAATAATCACAGGCTTTTTCTCCTCCCAGATCACATGCCGTGCGGAGTATTTTCCTGCCCATTATTTCCTGGTCAGCTGTTCCGTTGTTTGCATACCATTTTGCTGTTTCCAGGGATTTACCCCTGTCGTGTTGAGTATCTGTTACCGCAGCCCAGCACATTGTGCCTTCCGTTGGAAGCTCTGTAGTCCCGTCGGTTTCGTTGTACCAGTTTGCGGGGCTTTCGTTTATACATCTTATTGTGTTTCTGTCAGTGCCTGTTTTTTCCTGTGCCATTTTTGTCATCAATGGCATTGCAGCACTTGAGATTATGCCTATTATCAGTAAACCCACCAGGATTTCCGCGAGGGAAAAAGCTTTATGTATTCTTTTATTCATATAAAAACACTCCATAAATTAAACTGACACGATA
>JANQEP010000056.1 GCA_028278305.1 Candidatus Gastranaerophilales bacterium | reverse complement strand
ATAGAGAATCGAAAAGAGGCTCCGCCTCTTTTCCACCTATAGGGTGGCTGTGGGTGGGTTTTGGCAAATGTTGCATACATGCAATTAGCAACTCGAGTTGATTAGTATAAAAACAGTCTTGATTTTTAGAAAACCTTTGTATTACCATAAGTTACTACTTGCAATTAATAAAATCCTCTTGGAGAAAAAATACTATGCCTAAAATGAAAACTCATAGAGCCGGGGCAAAAAGATATAAAGTAACTGCTAACGGAAAAATTTTACGCAGACAGGCAGGGAAAAAACACTTGCTCGGACATAAATCTATGAAAAGAAAAAACCGTTTAAGTAACGCGGTCGAAATTTTTGAAGGAAATATTTACCAGATAAAAAAAGAACTGCCTTATATGAAATATTCACGTTAACCAAAGGAGCACGCAGCCATGTCCAGAGTTAAGCGGGGAAATGTTCTTCGCAAAAGACATAAAAAAATTCTAAAATATGCAAAAGGCTTTAAAGGAGCAAGAAGCAGACTATTTATAGTTGCCAACCAGGCAGTAATGAAGGCTTTGAAATACCAGTACCGTGACCGCAGGAATAAAAAAAGAAATTTCAGGCGTCTGTGGATTACCAGAATCAACGCAGCTGTCAGGAATTACGGAATTAACTACAGCAGTTTCATCAAAGCCTTAGCTGATGCAAATATTTATATAAACAGAAAAATGCTTGCTGATATTGCTGTTAAAGATCCGGATGCATTCGGGAAAATAGCTGAGCTTGCAAAGAAAAAAATTTCAGCATAAGAATTTTAAAAAAAGATCTGTTTTTGTTTATAAAAAAGCAGGTCTTTTTTTGTGTTTTTTAAAGAGGGATAAATTAAAAATGCCGGCAAAAAAATGGATAATATGCGGAGAATGCCAGTATCTTAATGAATGTAAGACAGGACAGAATAAAATGAGGGGAATTAGCCCGCAGTCTTTTGTTTACAATGAAATCGGATGTTATAATTATAAACAGTATTTTCAGCAAATAGACGGACGCCAGCTAAAACTGTTTTAGGTAAGTAATAAGAAATTCTTACGTAAAATTTTTCAAAAATCCCCGCCCTTAAATGCTTCTTTCAACCTGCTTAACAAACTGCCAGCTTGTGTACTTTTGGTATAATTGATAGAGCATAGTAAAATATTGTGTAATAGTGGAAAAAGAGGAAAAATTGATGGGATATGTGCTTATCCTGGGAGCTAATTCTGATTTAGGAAAGGTTTTAGCGGAAAAATACGCTTCAGAGGGATATGATCTGTACCTTGCGGATACTGATACCGAAGAAACCGAAAAAACCAGACAATATTTAAATGAAATGTGTGAGGTAGAAATAGAGGTCTTAAAGTTTAATATTCTTGAATTTTATACTCATAGAAATTTTTATAAAGCCCTGGATCCGGAACCTGAAGGACTTATTATAGCTGTTAATTATATCGGGGACCAGAAACGATCCCGAAAAGATTTTCTGGAGGCAAAAAAAATAATTGATACTAATTATACAGGGCTCATATCCATACTTAATATTGTTGCCCAGGGTTTTGAAGAAAAAAAATCAGGATTTATAATAGCTATAGATTCAATTATAGGAGAGAAAAACAAACATGCCCTGTACACTTATACCGGTGCAAAACAAGGGTTTGTTTGCCATCTTGAAGGTTTAAAATCCAGGTTAAATAAAGCTAATGTGCAGGTTTTAACAGCTGCGCCGGGCTTTGTACTTACTAAAGAAACAAAAGACGTGGAAAATTCAGGGCAATTTATCTCAATGCCGGGTGATATTGCAGATGAAATTTTCAATACCCAGCAAAAGTGCGAAGACACTATTGAAGCAAAAAAAAGTTTCTCTCAAAAAATTATATCCCTTTTTGGCAGGCATGACAAAGGATAAAAATTAACTATGAACGTAAGGCAGGCAGCCTTAAAGTGCCTGATAAAAATACTGGAGCACAATAATTTTTATGATGAGACTTATAATTTCTATGCTGAAAAAACGGATAATCCGTCCGATCTTAAAAATACTGTTTCAGGTGCAGTAAAGTTTAAAATTACACTGGACTATTTTATTAACAGGATTTCTTCCAAAAAAATAAACCGGCTCTCGCCTGAGGTAAGAAATATACTCAGATTGGGAATTTTTGAGCTGGAATTTCTGAAAAGACCTGAGTATGCAGTGGTAAATTCATATGTTGAGCTTTGCAGCAGGCTTGATAAAAACGCTGTTAGTTTTGTTAATGCTGTTTTAAGAAGCTTTATAAGAAAAAGAAACAGCATTAATTTTCAGGAAAAGGAATCAGGAGAAATAAAGTTTCTAAGTATCAGGTATTCTCATCCTGAATGGCTTATTGAAAAGTGGATAAAGGCTTATGGCAGGGAAGAGACAGAAAAAATTTGTAAATACAATAATAAACCCGCAAAAATAACTTTGCGCATAAATCCATTGAAAATAACAAAAGATAAACTTTTAAATATTTTTAAAGAACAAAACATAGATTTTACACTGAGTGAAGTTAGCGAAAACTGCTTAAAAGTAGCCGCCGCCGGGAACATAAAAAATATTCCCGGCTATAATGAAGGTTTCTGGGTTGTGCAGGGGGAATCTTCATCACTGGTTTCTGAAATTCTTGACCCGCAGCCGGGTGAGAAAATTTTGGACTTCTGCGCTGCCCCCGGCGCAAAAACAACCCATATAGCCGCACTTATGCAGGATAAAGGCAAAATCACAGCGGTAGATATCAGTTCTAAGAGAATAAGGAAAATAACCGAAAATTGTGCAAGGCTTGGTGTAAATTCAGTGAAAACCGTTATTGGTGATGCGGCAGAGCTTGATTTCAGGGAGGGTTTTGACAGGGTTCTTGCGGATGTTCCCTGCTCAAATACAGGTGTATTTTCGGCACGACCGGATGCCAGATGGCGAAAAAACCCTGATGATATTCAAAATTTAACTGTATTACAGATGAAAATTTTAAAAAATGCGGCAAAACAACTAAAACCGGGCGGTATTCTTGTATATAGCACCTGTAGTATTGAGCCTGAAGAAAACGAACTTTTAATTAACCAGTTTTTATTGGAAAATAAGAATTTTGCAGCTGAAAACTTTAAGCCCGGAAAAGTTTTTGATGATAAAGAAAGCCCGGGAATATTACGGATACTCCAGTCCGGATATAATATTGACGGCTTTTTTATGGCAAAACTGAAAAAATTAAGCTGATAAACCTGAATCACGAAATACATGAAGCCCTGTAATAGGTGAAATTTTTTATTACATTCTTAATCACAGGACTTACAGCAGGAATCACCTGTATTCACGGGAAAAGGCTTGGTTAAATTGTTTTCTTTACAATAAGATATACACTTAGAGCATTTATCATTAACTTTATTTCCATTTAAAGAATAAGCCTTATAACCCCTGAGCCATTTAGGTTCTTTGCAGGGACATATCTGCGTAAACTGGAAAAAACTTACCAGTTTTTCAAGCAGATCCCCTTTTATTCCATATTCAATCTGCTTTGTACTGTTTTCAAGAGATTCATTTTCAATTAAAAGAACGTTAGATAAAAAATCGCGTATAACTTTGTTTCGCTCCTCAAGCTGGATTGCCGTGTCTTTACCTTCTTTTGTAAGAGTAATTACACCATATTGCTCATAATTAACATATCCTTCATCTGAAAGTTTTCCCAGGGCTTCGGTTACCGAAGATGCCCCGATATTCAGAAATTTTGAAATATCCTTTACCCTGGCAGCCTGTTTTTCCTCAACAATTTTATAAATGGCTTTAATATAGTTTTCTTTACTTGCGGTAAGGTTATTTTTTTTCATAATTTACCTGTTGATAAATATTACTTTTAATATAACATTTTAATTATACGGCAAACCGAATAATTTTCATCATAACTAAAACAATTTGCTAAACAATCCGGATTGTTAATTAACTCAAGCCGCCAGTTAGCCAAAAGCCGGGATATGACCGGGTAAAAAATTAATGTAAAATAAGTTCAGGAAATAATGGTGATAAACATAAAATCAAAGCAGTTGAAAATTTTGACAGGTCTGAGCGGGGGAGTTGATTCTGCCGTAACTGCCCTGTTGTTAAAACAAGCCGGGCATGAAGTTATTGGTGTTTCAATGTCTATATGGAAAGATAAGGACATTTCAGTCGATTCCGGCAGGAATGCTTGTTTTGGTCCCGGTGAAAAAGAGGATTTAGAAGAAGCTCAAAGGCTTTGTGATGAATTAAATATTCCTTTTTATGTATTTGACTGTGTTGAGGATTATGAAAAGATTGTTTTATCGAATTTCAAGGAAGAATACTTATCAGGCAGAACCCCAAATCCCTGTATTCTATGCAATAGCCTTGTAAAACTGGGCGCTTTACCCGAAATGGCAAGACAAAGAGGTCTGGAATTCGACAGATTCGCAACAGGACACTATGCAAAAATTGAATTTGACCCGAAAAACGGGCGTTACCTGCTTAAAAAAGCAGCAGATGACGAAAAAGACCAGAGTTATTTTTTATACAGGCTGAAGCAGGAGCAATTAGCCCGGCTGATGTTCCCTTTAGGTTCTTATAAAAAAGAAGAAACAAGAAAAATAGCAAGGGATAGCGGGCTTAAGGTTTTTGACAAAAAGGACAGCCAGGACTTTTACAGCGGGAATTATAATGAATTACTCTGTATAAAAGGAAAAAAAGGCAATATAATAACCAAGCAGGGAGAAATTCTCGGTACTCATGACGGAATCTGGAACTATACCATAGGTCAGAGAAAGGGTTTATGTATTTCTTATCCTGAACCTCTTTATGTGATAGACCTTGATAAGGAAAATAACCGGGTTATTGTGGGAATAAAGGATGACACTTACAGCAGCGGTCTTATAGCCGGGGATTTACATCTGGCATGCCCGGATTTTATAAAAGAAGGCGCAAGCCTGGAAGCTAAAATCAGGTCATCCCAGAAAACAAAAAAAGTAATTGTATCAGCTTTTGATAATGAAAGCATTAAGGTTGATTTCCCGGAAAATCAAAGGTCTGTTGCGCCGGGGCAGTCAATAGTTTTTTATAAGGATGACATTGTTATAGGCGGCGGAATTATAGATAAGGCAGTAAATTAAAAGGAGAAAAAAATGAAGCTGGAAACAATCGCGTTACATGGCGGGCAGGAACCTGATAAGTCAACTAACTCAAGAGCAGTTCCTATATACCAGACTACTTCTTACACATTTGATGATACGCAGCATGCAGCAGACCTGTTTGCCCTGAAAAAATTTGGGAATATCTATACCAGGCTTATGAACCCCACAACTGACGTCCTGGAAAAAAGAGTCGCCGGGCTGGAAGGCGGATCTGCGGCGCTGGCTGTTTCATCCGGACAGGCGGCTATAACTTATTCAATTTTAAACATTGCAAAATCCGGGGATGAAATCGTTTCAAGCGCCGCGCTTTACGGCGGGACTTATAACCTTTTTATGCATACTTTCCCGAGGCTTGGCATTAAAGTGAATTTTGTTGAGTCCGGCAAAATAGAAGATTATGAAAAGGTTATAAATGAAAAAACAAGGGCTATTTATGCCGAAAGCATAGGAAATCCCAAACTAAACCTGGCTGATATAGAAAAACTTGCTGAGCTGGCTCATAAAAACGCAATACCTCTTATTATCGATAACACTGTACCGACTCCCTATCTTTTAAGACCGATTGAGCTCGGGGCAGATATTGTAATTCATTCAGCCACGAAATTCCTCGGGGGGCACGGTACATCAATAGGCGGGTTAATAGTTGATTCCGGGAAGTTTGACTGGGCGGCTTCCGGGAAATACCCGGAATTAACAGAGCCTGACCCGTCTTATCACGGGGTGGTCTATACAGAATCTTTCGGACCGCTTGGGTATATTATCAAGGCAAGGGTCCAGCTTTTAAGAGATGTAGGCGCTGCTATAAGCCCTTTTAATTCATTTTTAATTCTTCAGGGCATAGAAACCCTTCACCTGAGAATGCAAAGACATTCGGAAAATGCCCTGAAAGTCGCCCAATACCTTCAATCGAGCGATAAGGTAAACTGGGTAAATTATCCGAAAATCGGGGCATTGATAGGGTTTGGAATAAAAGGCGGAAAAGAAGCGGGAATAGAGTTTATTAATAATTTAAAACTTCTTTCGCACCTTGCGAATATAGGTGATGCAAAATCACTTGTTATTCATCCTGCCAGCACCACCCACCAGCAGCTTTCCGAGCAGGACAAACTTTCGACAGGTGTTACGGATGATTTTATCAGGTTAAGTATAGGGCTGGAAAACATTGATGATATTATAGAAGATATAGACCAGGCGCTTAATAAATCAGTAACCGGATAATCAGATGGGCATAAATCTCTTAAGTTTAATTTCCCGCGCGGAAAAAGAACATAAACTCACTAAAGGTGAGATTGTCGCAATTCTTGAAAATGATGAGGTAAACCGGGAATTATTTAAGGCAGCAGACAGGGTAAGGGAAAAATATGTAGGAAACGAGGTCCATTTAAGAGGGCTGGTGGAATTCTCTAACCTGTGCTCTGTAAATTGCCTTTACTGCGGCTTAAGAAAAGACAATAAAAACCTGAAAAGGTATAAATTAAATCCTGATATTATAATAGAATTTGCTCAAAAAGCTGTTTCTTACGGGTATAAAACTCTTGTTTTACAGTCAGGAGAAGGTAATTTTTATTCCGGGGAAGAGATCGCCCTTATTATCCGGGAAATAAAAAAATTCGATACGGCAATAACTCTCAGTATCGGTGAAAAAACCGAAGAAGAATATAAACTGTTTCGGCAAGCCGGGGCAGACAGGTTTTTATTAAGAATAGAGACTACTGATAGGGAACTGTATAAAAAATTACACCCAAAAATGGATTATGAAAACAGGATTAACTGTTTAAAAATTATTAAAAAACTCGGATATGAGCTTGGAACAGGATCGTTAATCGGGCTTCCGGGTCAGACCATTGAATCTATGGCTGATGATATTTTATTTTTTAAGGAAATAGAAGCTGATATGATAGGGGTCGGTCCGTTTATTCCTAATGTTGATACGCCTTTTGCTTCTGAAAAAGGCGGGACTTTTGAAATGAGCCTTAAAGTTATGGCGCTTACAAGGCTGATTCTTCCTGATATTAATATTCCAGCAACTACCGCAATGGAGAGCCTGAATCCGCAGGGAAGGTTAATTGCTCTTCAGTCAGGCGCGAACGTGGTTATGCCTAATGTTACCGAAGGTGAATACAGGGCTTTATACAGGCTTTACCCCGGTAAAATATGTATCAATGACACTCCTGCCCATTGCAGGGGATGTATAACCGGCAAAATCCACAGTATTAACAGAGTAGTATCAAAAAATTACGGATTTAAAAAGAAACTTTCAACATAAACTTGCCCGGGGAATGAATTCCGGCTGGGAAAGTATGGATATAACGTGATTCTGGGAAAAATACCTGTTTGCGGCTCTTTGAATATCTTCAGATGTTACGGCTTTTATTTTTTCCTCTATCCGGGCATCATACTGTGCACTGAGTCCCATTATGTCGTAATATCCAAGGTAATAAGCCTGCTGGGAATTTGTTTCATGCAAAAATGCTCTTTTACCAAGATAATTAGTTTTTGCATCTTCCAGCTCTTTAGCTGAAACCAATTCATTTTTGAGCCTGTTAATTTCTGTTTCAAAGCCCTCAATACAGGTTTCGATATTATTTGGCGCCGTACCAATATAAACAGTATAAAGCCCCAGGTGCTTAAGCGATTCAAGACTGCTTCTTACGTTATATGCAAGACCTTTTTTGTCCCTGAGTTCAATGAATAATCTTGAACTTAGTCCGCTTGAGCCTAAAATTACGTTTAAAACAGTCAGGGCAGGGAAATCTTCGTCTGAAATTGCCGGACCTATCCATCCCTGGACAATCTGTGCCTGAGCCGCATCTTCCCGGGAAATAGTGACAGTCTTACTTTGCAGTAAGTGAGGGATGGGAACTTCAATATCAGCAATATTTGGCTGTTTGATGTCATTAAATTTTTCTTCCAGGATTTTTAAGACTTCCTCTCTTTCAATATCCCCAACAACTGAAAATAGCATTCTATCCGGAATTAAGGATTTTTTAAAATAATATTCCTTAATATCTTCAACTTTTATTAAAGGCAACTCTTCAAGAATTACCGTATGGGAATGACCGTATGGATGGTTATGAAACATGGTTTTTACAAGATTATCAAACGCCTGGGTCTTGGGAGAATCCAACTCCAGCCGAAGTTCTCCCATAAATTTTGTTTTTTCTTTTTCTATATTTTCAAAAGTCGAATTTTTAATGGTATCTTCAAGCAGGTCAATAGCTGTTTTAAAATCCTCGTTTAAAAACTGAAGCCTTGCCCTTAAGTAATCCTGCTTGGATTCAACACTAAGCTCAATTGCATTGGAATCAAGTTCATTTGCAATATCTTCGGATGAGCGGGACTTTGTTCCCTGCAATAAAAGCCTGCCGGTCAGGTTTGCCGTTCCTGCGAGCGACTCATATTTTACGCCTGATCCCATAAACAGGTTTATTGCTATTCTGGGGGTATTGGGATTTTTTCTTGTTATAACCTTTATATTATTGCTTAATCTGTCAATATTAAACGAATTCATTATTTTTCTCCTTGGTAAAAAGCATTTTATTCAGGTATTAAAACTGAAGCTGACATTTTGTTTAAATCAAGATATTTTTGAGCCGCCTGCCGGACATCTTCAAGGGTTATATCTTCCAGGGCGTTAAGATACTCTGCATGACAGGCTATATCTTCATATACAGTCATAAAATGACCTATAACCTCACCTATATCGGAAACTGTTTCCGAATCATCGGCAAATCCAGCTTTTAAGCGTTTTTTGGCTTTTTTAAGTTCTGCCTCGCTAATAAGCTCTTCTGAAACTTTTTTAATTTCTTCTTTTAGCAGGTCAAGAGCCTTTTCTTTCTTATCAGGAATGAAGTTCCCCTGCACAAGGAAAATGTTGCCTTCCCTGAATTCGTACTGGGCAGTGCCTGTAACGTTAAAAATCTGCTCTTTTTGCTTTTCTATAAGGTTCTGATACATCCTTGAGCTTTTGCCTTCCCCAAGTATCACGCTTAGTATGTCAAGAGAGATATTATCCTTTAGCTCTTTGGGCTTAGGACCATGAAAACCGAACATAAGAAAACCTGTATTAATTTCTTTTTTTGAATTCTCAACATATCTGGGTTCTTTTTGCTCGGGTTCTTTTTCATATTCAAGTTTTCCTGATTTTCTGTTATCGGGAAATACAAAGTTTTTCCGCACAAGCTCGATAATCTCATCAGAATTCACGTCGCCTACTATAATAGTGAACATATTTTCCGGAGTATACCAGCTTTTATAGTAATTCATTATTGTTTCTCTTGGCATAGAAGCTATAGCCTCGGTTGTTCCGATTACATCCCTTTTGTAAGGATGAACCTTATACATCTGGCTGTTTAATTCGTCAAATGTCCTTGTCCAGTGGTTATCATTGCGCATTCTGATTTCTTCTATGACAACGAATCTTTCTCTTTTTTCATCCACTTCAGGATTTTGCGGGTCAAATACAGGTCCTATTTCATCCTCGGGAAGCAGCGGGTTAAGCATCATATCCGCATGAAGCTCAAGAGCTTTCTTTAAATTTTCATTTTTTTCCCCTTTTGGAAGCGTTACATAGTAAAATGTATAATCCTTCCAGGTTGCAGCGTTAACAACCGCTCCTTTTGCCTCAAGTATCCTGTCAAATTCTCCCGCCGGGTGTTTAGTCGTTCCCTTAAACATAAGATGCTCCAGAAAGTGGGAAATTCCGGTTATTGAATCATCTTCATTTAAAGAGCCTGTTTTTATCCATGTACTTATATTAACCAGTTTTCCCGGCTTTTGGGCTATTATTACAGTATGACCGTTTTCAAGCTTATAAATCTCTACAGGCTTGTCCACATAAGGAAAACTGACTTTCTCTATATTTTTTACCTCAGAAATTTTTATATTCATAGTCAAAATAAAACTCCGCTATATTTTTCGTATTTATATATTTTACTTCAATCCATATAGAAGTTACAAACCAATCATTTTTTTAATAAGCCGTAAAGTAAACCTGTTCATAATAATTAGTAAATTCAGGTAATTTTAAAACTCTCTAAATAAATAATTAGTGCATTTAATTAAGCTGAAAATGTTTTTATATTGGTTATTAAGTAAGAAAATAATCTTCGTTGAAGAATTATAAAAAGGAGGCTTTTTGCCATGAGAAACTTACAAGCGCTTGCATATGTACTTATTATTGTTGGAGCCTTAAACTGGGGCTTAATTGGAATTTTTGGTTTTAACCTGGTCTCTTTCCTGTTCGGGGAAATGACAGTTTTAACCAGAATCATCTATTCTCTTGTCGGAATTTCTGCTGTTTTCCACATAATTGTTGCGACTTCAGGCTATAAGATGGAAAAAGGTGCAGCTTACTAAATAAATCATTTAATTAGTTTTTTACTTAAGGGTTACGAAAAAATTTTCGTAACCCTTTTTAAGGGATAAATAACTAGAGTTAACCAGGAAAGTAAATAAAAAGAGGCTACTTTTAGTAACCTCTTTTTGACGACCGTGCCCTGCCTTTGACAGAAACAGTCACGTGATACAGTAACTTTAACCTCCAGCCCGGCGACCTGACAACACCCGAAAGTTTTGGCTTATGGCTGCTGTGTTCCCACTCTGACCAGGTTCACCAGCTTTCGCCGTGTCAGACCGGACTTTCTTCGGTTAAATTTTACTGCCGACCATAACCACTTCAGCCTCACGACAGGCTGTCCACCCTGCTGAAGCGATTGCAGGTTCAGGGCATCGCTAGTTCCCCGTGTAGCACGGCCAGTATAATTTTAGCATGAATACTCATTCATGTATAAAAAAACTATATTTTGTTAATTTTTATACTGGGCTTTTTAAACTTCATATCTAAACATAAATATAGATATAAATTCTGTTGATATAAAAATGAATAAATGTCAAAAAAAATTTAGACCTTTAGAACGATTCTTTAATTGAATAATGTATTTAAAATAAAATAGGGGTTTGAATTTTATTAAACATTTTACTCGGGGGACTTATGGGAGTTGTTGTTTCAGACAGCTTTTCAAAAGAAAAGTTAGAAAAATTTTTAAATAAAAGTGATAAATTATCTGTTGATAATGAAAACAGGGCTTACCGTCATCTTGTAAAGGCAGATGCTTTAAGAATCAGAAATTATTTTTGGGAATCAATTGATGAATATTTACTTTCTTTAAAATATGACAGTAATAATATTGATGCATGCTTAGGGCTCGGGTACTCATACAAGCAGGTCGGCTATGTAAAAAATGCAATTGATGCGTTTAACGACGCTAAAAAACTTAGTCCGTTTCACAAAGAGCTTTATTTTGAAGCAGGCTGCTGTTATTGTATTGACTATAATTTTCAGGCTGCTATAAATGAATATAAAAAAGCTTTAAAAATTTGCCCTGATTTTTCTGAAGCAAGATTTAACCTTGCTTTTACCTATGAATTAGATAACCGGAATACATTGGCTATTGAGGAATACAAAAAAATTATCGATAAAAAACCAGAGCATTCAAAATCTTACAATAACCTCGCCAGCCTGTATATGAAGTTAGAGCTGTATAAACAGGCTATTAAGGTTTTTAAAGAGCTGTTGAAGGTAGATCTTAGCTATTCGCGAGCTTACTTAGGAGTTGCTATCTGTTTTGATAAGCTTAAAGATAAAAATATTGCATTAAGATATTATAAAAAATACCTGAAAATTAAACCGAATTCAGAAAACTCAGCTTACATACTGAATAGAATT
The DNA here is from genome assembly GCA_028278305.1 of Candidatus Gastranaerophilales bacterium. Classification (GTDB taxonomy): domain Bacteria; phylum Cyanobacteriota; class Vampirovibrionia; order Gastranaerophilales; family UBA9971; genus JANQEB01. Next base: position 3,526 of record JANQEP010000056.1, on the reverse strand, counting down.
GATGAATTGAACAAAGAAAAACATGTAGCCGGAAAATCTCACTTAAAGCTGGTATCTTAAGATTCGCTAAAAATTTTCCCGAAAAGAATTTTTAAAATGCGTAAGTTTTTATTCTTTATCCCTTATATCTTGATCATTTTTCTTTAGATGATATTATATGCTTTAATCAGGCACAAGAGGACAATTAGATGTCAATAAATCTGGCAAATAAGAATGAAGTAATAGAAAAACATAAAAGAGCCGAAAATGATACCGGATCGCCCGAGGTGCAGATAGCCCTTTTAACACAAAAAATAATAGAACTTACAGAGCATTTAAAAGTTAATAAAAAAGACTTTCAGGGAAAACGCGGTCTTTTAATGTTGGTAGGTAAGAGAAAAAGATTAATTGCTTATCTTAAAAATAAAGATATTAAAAGATACAGGGAATTAATCAAGATACTCGGATTACGTAAGTAATTTAAATTACTTCAGAGAAAAAACCGATTAGTCCTGTTGGTTTTATATACTTTGCTTATTCGCTATTATCAATATATTAAGAAGCGGTCTCAAAAATTCTAAGTTGCAGACAGAAGATTCATTCTGCTTATTGCACTTTTATGATCACTTCCAGATTAAAATTTGTAAACAAATTTTATAAAAAAGTTTATAAAAATAAAGTTTTGCTCTTACCCGGTCGATTTTTATAATGAAAGTCATGTTTAGCTTTGGGGCTGAATAAAAAGTCAAAATAATTTAATTGACAATAATTATATAAATCAGGGAGATATTTATGAATTTTTATAGCACCTATTACAAAAGGCAGGCTAATTACGCTCAGATACAGGTACTCAAGGATAAGTTTGACGCTCTTGATGCTAACAACGACAACGCACTTAACAAAGATGAGCTGGCTAATATTTTTACCGGGCAGAATCTGACTCAGCAGGAAAAAAACCTGCTCATGGGTGGAGTTGACCAGGATGAAGACGGATTTCTCTCTTATCTGGAATTCATTCCCACTTTTATAGAATTCGATATTGATCAGAACACTGATATTTCAGACGGTGAATATGAACTTGTTAAAAAGAGAATTGAAGAACTTGAAAAACAGATTGACATTAACGCCCAGTACGACATACTTAACTGCCCGGATTCTACGCAAGGTGAAAAAAACCAGGCTCGCCATAATATTAATATCTTTAATAGTGAAAGAAATATAATTTATGGGGAAATGAATGTTCAGAAAAAATCGGTTTTAATAAGTGACAAAGAGCTAAAAGTTCAGGAAATTCAGGACTTTATTGATAATAATACCCTTCTGGAATTTGATAAAACTAAAAAATTAAAAGAAATTGAGAACCTTAATGTAGAAAAAAATATATTGTTAATGGAAAAGAATATAGTACAAAAAAAGATTGATCTTGATGTTACAAATCTGCTGATCACAAATAAAGAATATAAGATAAAAACGGAAACAGATCCTGATTTGCGTTTAGAGATTCAAAAAAATCTTGATGTATTTGCTCAACAAAAAATAAGCAATCAAAGTAAATTTGATATTGCGGAAAAAGAGCTTGAAATGCATCATAAACAGGCACAGGTAGATGAAAAAGAAAGCCTGCTTACTAAATTCTTTGTTCCGGAACCTCTAAAAGAAGTTGCAAGAAAAGAACTTGCTCTTCTTTATGATAAGCAATTACTCTCAAGCTATAGAATTGACTTACATGACAGGATCAGTATTCTATCAGAAACAAGAGCAGAGCTTATTGAAAAGATTTATCAGCGGGATATCAGCGAAGACCCGGATGAAATTCAAGAGCTGCAGGAGCAAATAGACCAGCTTAATGCCAAGGAAGATCTTCAGCAGCTTGAAGCAACCATATCTTCAAATAGAGTCGAGCTGATTGATAAGCAAATACAGCTCAAGGCGGTTATGCCAAAGAGTAATATCAATCCGTTTAATAAGTTAAGAGTTGCACTTGAGGCAGAAATTGCTGATCTGCTGAAAGAAATAGCTGATCTGGAATCACAACTGCCGTAAAACCATATCTAAGTGGTAAAAAATAAAAACTTACACATTTTAAAATTTTTTGCTACTTCCTTATGTAAATTGATAACAAGGATAGATCCGGCTCAGGGCGCCCGGTCTCATTCATGGGTGGGGGATTTTGAGAAAATTTCACCTATTACAGAGCTTCATGTATTTCGTGATTCGAGTTATATAACCTGAATGACGGGTTAATTATTTTTATCAAGCTATAATTGTTTTTTAGTTAACCCGTCATTGGAGTTATATAGCACTAAGGCGACTAAATTGACAAATATTTTGAAAAGCTATAAAGTGTTCAGAACAAATTTTATTTTGGACAAAAAACAATAATGATTTATTAATATCACTTTAAGTGAAAAAATAATAAAAATTTTAAAATGGTGAAATTACCCTTAAATAGCAAACAAGGAATTTCTAAATTTATTTACTCTGACAGGTTCAGAGAAATTTTAACCTGGACTGTTCCCCCAATAACACCGCTTTTCAGATATGCTATAGACAAAAAAGACAGCTTTCAAAGAATTAACGATGATCCTGAGCTGCAAAAGAAAAAAAATAAATTGCTAAAAAGGGATTTAATAAGGGATGCATCCATTTATTCGCTTGGTACAGCGTTTTATTTCGGCAGTCTTATCGGTATAAACAAGGGGCTAAAACATTTTACAGACATGAACCGTCAAAACAGAAGAATAACTGCTTTTCTGGGCGCTTTAGCATTAAACGTTGTCTATCTTTCGGCAATTGCTTCAAAATTATCCCAAAAAATAATGAAAATCCAAAAAGATAATGATTTTACCGGGGATATTTTCATAGCTTCACAGAACTTGCAGAATCATGATGGTACTCTTTCAGCTCGATTCAGGAAGAATTTATAAATGTTTCCTTATTTTTGGTATACTTTTTTTAAGTTTAATAAAAAAGATGGAGTTAAAAAATGGCAGAAATGACAAAAATGAAATATGAAATAAAAGACATAAACCTTGCTGAGCAGGGTAAAAACCAGATTGAATGGGCAAATAAAGACATGCCTGTACTGGAATTAATCAGAGAGAGATTCGCCAAAGAAAAACCTCTTGCCGGGATAAGAATTGCAGCATGCTGTCACGTTACTAAAGAGACGGCTAATTTAGCCAGAACCCTTAAAGAAGGCGGTGCAGACGCTGTATTAATAGCTTCAAACCCGCTTTCCACACAGGATGATGTTGCTGCTTCGCTTGTAAAGGACTATGAGATCCCGGTATTCGCCATCAAAGGGGAAGACACAGAAACTTACCTTAAACATGTTAATATCGCACTTGATCACAGACCGCAAATCATTATTGATGACGGTTCAGACGTGGTTGCGACAATTACTCAGCAAAGACCGGCGCAGTTAAGCGAAGTTATCGGAAGCACGGAAGAGACAACAACCGGTATTGTAAGGCTTAAAGCTATGGAAAAAGACGGAAAGCTTTCTTTCCCGGCGTTTGCAGTTAACGATTCCCAGACAAAACAC
>JANQEP010000054.1 GCA_028278305.1 Candidatus Gastranaerophilales bacterium | reverse complement strand
ATAGAGAATCGAAAAGAGGCTCCGCCTCTTTTCCACCTATAGGGTGGCTGTGGGTGGGTTTTGGCAAATGTTGCATACATGCAATTAGCAACTCGAGTTTAATAGCAAGAAAAATAATGAAATGGTTATTCATGAAGATTTTTTAAACTATTATTGCTTTTTATCCTCATGTATTAAATCTTGTTTATTTTTCCGAATCACTATAGTAGGCAGATTTACTCAATAATAAATTTTTATCAAAAAATAGCCTGTATGTTGAGCTGTTCAGAATTATCCCCACAAGCTCGTCATATTCTATACCCATTATTTTTGCCTGCGCAGGAAGATCGCTAAGATCAGTCATTCCCGGAATTGTGTTTATCTCCAGAAGATAAGCTTCATTTTCCGTAATTATAAAATCTACCCTAGTTATTCCTTTTGCTTCAACAGCTTTATGAGCTTTTACAGCAAGATTCTGAGTATATTCCGTTATATTATCATCCATTTCAGCAGGAAGAATAAATTCTGTTAAACCTGCTGTATATTTTGCTTCAAAATCATACCAGCCTGTTTTGCAGCGCAATTCCAGAATCGGTGTTGCTATGGTTTTTTCATCAATATCAATAACACCTACGGTAACTGATTTTCCTTCTAAAAATTTTTCCAGCATAATATGCGTGTCATATTTTATAGCCAGCTCTACTGCTTTTTCAAGTTCCCGGAAAGTATTTACCTTTGACATTCCTATACTTGAACCTTCGCATACAGGTTTTACCATAAGCGGGTATTCCAGTTCAGGCTCTTTACCCTTTAACTGGTCCGGATCGTTAATAATAACAGAAGGAATCACCGGGATGTCCTGAGTTTTCATTATTCTTTTGGTAAACTCCTTATCCATGCAAAGAGCGCTGGTTTTAATTCCGCAGCCGGTATAGGGAATTTCCAGAATGTCCAGAAGCCCTTGAATACACCCGTCTTCGCCATATTTACCATGAAGTGTAATGAATGCTATTTCGATTTTTCTGTCCGTAAGAGTTTTTGCTATATCCCTGGTAACATCAATAAGACAGGCGTTTTCATAACCAAGCCTGAGCAGGGCTTCATAACAATTTCTGCCTGATTTTAGCGAGACTTCCCGCTCGCTGGACATTCCGCCGCAAAGAACCCCTATTAGCGCATCTTTCCTGATTTTTAATGAACTGTGAAATTCTGCCATATCTCTTTCTCTTCCCGGGTTGGTTCTCCTAAATACCTGATTTCTGCGATTAAATCGTAACCGTATACATCTTTTACGCTTTTATGCATTTTATGCATAAGCCTTGATACATCCAAAGAAGTTGCATTGCCTGTGTTTATTATGAAATTGCAGTGCTTATCGGAAACTGCAGCCTTGCCTTTTTTCCAGTTTCCGGCGCCTAACTCTTCAAGCAGTTTACCTGCAAAAACACCGGGGCATGGGTTTCTAAAAGTACTGCCTGCATTAGGATGTATTGAAAGCGCAGGGTGTCTTTGCTTCCTGTAATTAACGTGAAAGTCCATTCTTTCCGCGATCTTACTTTGATCGTCTTTTTTAAGCTTAAACGTTGCTGTTAATACCAGGTGCCTGTTTTTTTCAACAAAAGAATCCCTGTAGCCAAGCTTGAGATCTGACTTATTAAGGGTAAAAATTTCATTATTATTGCTAAGGTCAAGGACTTCCACGGATTCAATCGTATCTTCTATTGCCTGTCCGTGTGCAGATGAATTCATAGTTACAGCACCGCCCAGGGAACCGGGAATTCCCACGAGAAACTCCAGTCCTGACAGATTTTTTTCAAGAAGGATTTTGGCAAGATTTGATGATTTCAGCCCGCATTCAGCTTTTACAATAGTTTGCTCAGGGAATTCATAATTTTTCAGGTTCCGGGTAAAAATTACTCTTTCCTGCACTCCCTGTGAGGAAACAAGAATATTTGACCCCTGCCCTATAATTGTTAAATTTTCACAGGCAAGAGAATTTTTTATTTCATATACTTCTTTAACAGAATCAGGAATATAAGCCTCAAAAGCATTCCCGCCGATTTTAAGGGTTGTATGTTCTTTTAGCGGGTAATTCTCAAGCTTTTTAGCTTTTAACCTTGTATTCATCTGATTTTTTGTATGGTTTTTATTAGATGTAATATACTATTTTATACTTAAAAAGGGCACATCTGGCAATTTTTTAAAGTATCTTTTCATTTTCATGTAAAAGGAAGTAATAAAAAATTCTTACGTAAAATTTTTTCTGTAATTCCAAACTTGTTATTGTATTTTACCTGAAAAATCAGCTAAATTAAATTATAATAAAGATTAATTCTTAGTAATTTTTAAGGATTTTCCCTGCAATGAATATTTCAATCGTGACACCTCTCTATAACGAAGCTGAAAACCTTAAGGAATTTTATAAAAGGATAATAAGTACACTTGAGCAGGTTACCGAAAAGTATGAAGTTATTTTTGTAAACGACGGAAGTACTGATAACACTTTACAGCTGGCTTCTTATATTGCGCAAAACGATAACAGAATCAAAATAATTGACCTTTCCAGGAATTTCGGTAAGGAAATAGCCCTGACAGCAGGATTGGATTTTTCCCTCGGGGAAGCCGTAATTATTATTGATGCTGATTTGCAGGAACCTCCGGAATTGATTGCTGAATTAGTCAAAAAATGGCAGGAAGGCTACGATGTTGTCTATGCAGTGAGAAAAAAACGGGGAAAAGAGCCTCTAATAAAGACGGTTTTGGCTTATTTATTCTACAGGATAATGAAAAAAATATCCCGAACAGAAATTCCTGCCGATACCGGGGATTACAGACTGATGTCAAGACAGGCTGTTGACGCGCTGGTTAAATTCCGCGAACAGCACCGGTTTATGAAAGGTTTATTTTCCTATATCGGCTTTAAGCAGACAGGTGTACCTTATAAAAGAGAACAAAGACATAAAGGCAAGAGTAATATAAACCTCATAAAGTTGTGGAATTTAGCAATAGACGGCATAACCTCGTTCAGCTTCGCGCCTCTCCAACTGGCTTCCTTTACAGGGTTCAGTATAGCGGTTATGTCTGTTATTTATGCTTTTTATATGATTATTAAAACAATACTATACGGAAACCCTGTTCCCGGTTACCCTTCCCTTATAGTTGCCGTAACTTTCCTGGGGGGAATACAACTGCTTTCACTTGGTATAATCGGTGAATATGTCGCCAGGATCTATATGGAATCTAAAAACAGGCCGTTGTATTTTGTAAAAAATCTGAAAAATTTTAATAAAGATAATTTTATATCCGGTCAGGCAAAGGTAAAAAGATATTTTTAAAAATCCCTATGTTGCCTGCAAAAGAGGATCAGCTCCGAATTTATTTTCTTTTTCTTCCCCTTTTATACATAACATCCAGATATATGGAATTACACCGATTATTGTAAACGGCAGTAATATCCACCAGCCGGTCCTGCCTATATCATGAAATCTTCTTACGGCTACGCTGATAGCGGGCAAAGCTATTCCCACATTCCAGAGAAAGGTCAGCAGTCCTCCTCCTCCTCCAAATATATCTAAAATATTTGCCAGCAAACCTCCCATTATTAAAAACAGCTGAAAATACCAGAATTCTGAACGTGATGCCCTTCCTGTAAAGTTTATATAGTTTTTAAACGCTGATTCAATTGCTTGCGGAAATTCCATTTTTAGTCTCTTACCTCCAACTAGTCACATATAAAAAGCTTATTCCATGTTAACTGATTTGACAAGGTTTTCTGTCCGGTTTTAGAAAATTACCCGGTAAAGGCTGCCCTCATTTGTTCTGTTTCAGAATGGCTTATCCCAAGTGATTTTGCAATGTTCGTCCATTTTTTAATAGTGTTTTTAAGTTCATCAATGATTATTTTTGCATCTTTGTTTTTTAATCCAAAATATTCAGCAACGCTTAGAGCCAGCTCTATATCGGCAGAATTGTCATCCTGCGAAATATATGTAGTTAGAACACCGGCGTTTTGCGGGTTGGGGTTAACATCATAAAGCGGGGATAACCGCCAGCCCATTTCCGATTCATACAAAAACCCGTGATTTCTTAAATGGTCATCCGTATTTGAAATAAATATTGAAAAAACAATTCTTTTCCAGATTTCAACAAGGTCTACTTTGGGGTTGGAACCGTGCAGCCTTATTATATCGGCTATATCCATATAGCTGTGAGTTATCTCATCATTATCAACAGCGTCTAACATACTCATAGCAGAAAGGAACGGGACTCTTACTCTTTGGCTTCGGTCAAACCTTTTTATTATAATTACATCTTTACCGGCAACTTTTTCTAATGACCAATCCTGAGTGTTTAGCCCTGCATTTTTAGCCAGCGTAAGAGCAACCACTTCCCATAAAACCAGATTATGTGTATCGCTGTTTTTTGGGAATTTTGCTATACAAAGGTTTCCCTGTTTATCAATAACAGAGGATTTTGGTCTTGCACCGCCCAGTGAAGACCCCGGCGCAAGCAGGAGTTTTATATCTTCAAATTTTTCATTATCTTTTTCAATATTTTCAGCAGCAGCAAGCAGCTTAGGCAGGTTGGCCATAGGCGGTATGGGTATTATATCTGGTGATGACAAGAAATCCCCATCCGGTGCAACTTTAAACCTTAATGCTCCCTGCCTTGCTATGTCGTTAACTCCAAGCAAGTAATCAATTTCGTTTAAGGTTCTGGCGAGCCTGTTTTCCTGTTTGGCAAGTTTTGCCTCATACCTTCGCATTAAAACCCTGCCCCAGGTATCAGGCGCAGAATCGCCAAATGCACCAAAAATTTTTATCCCCTGCCTTGCCGCCTGTTTTCCTTTACCTAAAAACAGGTTTGGCTGGAGTGAGAACACCTCTTTTCTTGCAAGCCATTCATCCGCATGCTCAAAGGTTGAAGTTTCCCTGTTTTTATTGAAATGCGACCACATCTCACCTACAAGGAAGTCTTCGCCATTCAGGCTTATATATACATATACTTTTTTATCAGCCATAATTAATCATCAGCCTTTTTCTTTTTATACCGAACACGTTTGGGGAGGTTTTCGCTTTCAAGAATCTTGCCGACTTCGTCTTTATCCGGATTGGCGAGTTCATAAAGATTATCCAGCAGTCCCAGCACAAATAAGACTTTGGCATAGATGCCCATAGAAGCTGTATGGCTGCCTTTTTCAACATTCCTTAATGTTAAGTAACTAATTCCTGCACGCTCAGCAATCAGCTCAAGAGTGAGCCGTCTTTTGATTCGGGCTTCTTTAATATTCTGTCCCAACGTTTTTAATGCTTTATTAACTGGTATTGGGATTACTGAAGTCTTTTTCATCTTATTTAATAGTTATTATATTATATGTTACGCTACTTATTATATGCTATATTAACTATTAAATCAATATAAAACTAATCAAGTTTAAATTAAGAAACAAAAATCGGTCGTATCCAATAATTATCCAATTTGTGGTTTTTTATCATTCCTTTGAAAGTCGGAAAGCCCCGCACCGTTTGCATGAGTTCGCCGACCTCCTGCCACTTGCAATTGGATAAAAACCTATAAGTATTAAGTTTTTATTCTTTATCCCTTAGAACTGAATTACCCTGATTCTTACCCCTTAATTAACCTGAATCGCTAATTGCAGCAAGTGCAAAACTTGCTTGCGAAGAAAGGAAAAATATATCTCAAACTTTTTCTGCTTTTCAATTTTATTCAGCTTTTCAAGCGCTTAATTTTTCAAAGCTTTTTTTAGCTCTTTGGTACTTTACTTCATATAACCCGTTGAAACCTCTAATCGCATTTATGGCAAAAAGTCCTGCGGCAACTGCGCTTCCTGCTATAAGAGCTGTTGTACCCTTGATCTTACTACTCGTAAATGCAAGTAATCCTGCAATTCCGCCTACAATTGAGGAACCTGTCGCATTTTTCATTGTTGCATTGAAGTAATATTGCCCCTGGGTCATAGGATATGCATTTTCATTTTTTCTTGTTGTATTTTTTACCGGGGGTGTATTTGGTGTCAAATTTGATTGAGATTGAGGCTGTATTGCGGTCATAAAATATCTCCCTTCTTTATACATTTATATTAAAAATAATACATTTATATTAAAAATACATTCTATATTAAAAATTAAAACCTGTCATAAAAAAAAGTTGCTGTTTTTAGCAGGCAATATTTACAAATCTTAACTTAAGTCATTGATTTCGATAAATTGAAGCCGCTCTAATCTTAGGAACCTGTGCCACCTGTTTTTTTCATCTGCATAAATGGCAGTTTACAGGATGGGCTGCAACTTCGGCGGTTAATTCAGGCGGCTCTTTATCGCAGATTTCCATCCTGTGAGGACACCGGGGATGAAAAACGCATCCGGGAATCGACTCTGTAATTGAGGGAGGCTGTCCTTTAATAACTTTTAACTCTTTTTTATTCTCAGCGGGAAGGGATTCCAGAAGTCCCCTTGTATAGGGGTGAAGCGGGTTTTTGAATATCGTCCGGACATCTGAGTACTCTACAATTCTGCCGGCGTACATTACAGCTACGTAATCACAAAATTCCGCTACAACTCCAAGGTCATGGGTTATGAAGATTACTGAAGTGTTTCTATGTCTTTGAATTTCTTTTATCAACTCCAGAACCTGCGCCTGAACAGTGACATCAAGAGCTGTAGTAGGCTCATCAGCAATTATTATTTCAGGATTACAGGATAGCGCCATTGCAATCAAAACCCGCTGGCTCATTCCGCCGGAAAATTGGTGAGGATATTCTTTCAGCCTGTTTTCAGCTTCCGGGATTTTAACATCTTTCAACGCATTTATCGCAAGCCTGCGCGCTTCTTTTGCGGAAACTTTCCTGTGGAATTTTATGGTTTCTATTATCTGGTCACCAACAGTATATAGAGGATTCAGAGAATTCAGGGGATCCTGCGGTATAAAAGCTATTTTACTTCCCCTGACCTGCTGAAACTCTTTTTCTGACAGCTCAAGAAGGTTTTGTCCATGATATATAATTTCCCCTGATTCAATTACAGCATTAGAGGCAAGTAATTTTAATACTGACATGGCAGTTACTGATTTTCCGCAGCCTGATTCGCCGACAATTCCCAGGATTTTGCCTCTTTCCAGTGACAGGTTAACGTTGTAAAGAGCTTTAAATACCCCATCCTCCAGTCTAAAACTTATATTTAAGCCTTTTATTTCTAAAATATTTTGCATTTTACCAAGCTTTTTATTTACAAAAAATTCTCCTAGTATTTTAACCTAAACTTTATTCTTTATCCGCAATATGTTATTCGAAAATGGTTAAAAAGACTGCATGGAAGACTGTTTTTCAATATCTGCCGGGTTTAAATACAATGTCTGTGTCGGGAAAGCAAATTCTATGCCGTGTTTATTGAATTCTCTAAGTATACTCAGGAAAATTTCCTGTCTTATAGCCAGGTACTCCCCCCAGTCAGTTGTTTTAGTAAAAATATACAGCATTATCTTCAGTGAATGTGCGCCGAACTGGTTAAAGTGTATTTGCTGGTATTCCTCCATTTCCGGATGCTCCCGGACAATTTTTCTGCAAATTTCCACAGCCAGTTCAACTTTTTCAGCCGGGGTATCATATGTGATATCGATAAATTCGTAAATTCTGCGTTTTTTATGAGCAGAAACATTTTTAACGGTAGCATTTGCCATTTCACTGTTGGGAATAGTTATAAGCGTATTGTCAAATGCCCTTATTTTGGTTGATCTTAATGAAATATCTTCAACAATGCCTTCAACATTCCCGTTATTAATAGACCTGTCAACCATTATCCAATCAGCCGGCTTATAAACCTGGTCTGCTACTATAAAAATTGAGCCGAATATGTTGGAAATAGATTCCTTTGCCGCAAAACCAACTGCCAGACCTGTTATACCAAAACCTGCCACCAGCGAAGTTACTGAATATCCCCAGTTCTGGATAATCACAATAAGAGCAATGAAAACTACCGCAACTTTTAGCGCTCTTTTCATAAGCGGGAAAAAATGCAGTAAAAGCACTTCCTTTTTTTTCCTGCCTTTTTCCCTGATTAAAACACTCTCCAGGTATGTATCGAAGATGTCTATAAGTCTTAACACAAGCCAGGTAAGAAATACAGCAACCAGTGTTTCTGTTATACTTCCTGCAAAAGTCTTTAAAGGAATATCAGTATCCTTTAGCCCCAGAAAAAGTAAAGCAGTATAAGTGCTGATTACATAAAAAAGCCATATAATAGGGGCTTCTATAGCTTCTATAAAGTTATCATCAAAATCTGTAACGGTTTTTTCAGCTTTGGTTTTTAAAAATTTAAAAATAACAAGGCTTAAAAACTTTGCCAGAAGTAATATTATAAAAATTATTACTATAAAAATAAGTATTTTAGCTATTGATAAGCCAAAAAAATCGTAATTATTCAGGTCCATAAATTTTTGCATTTTTTTACTCCAATGATTGCTTAGTTTCTATTAAATTTAGTTTTTCTCACATTTATATTCCGCTTTGGTGATTGATTTTTTTTTCCTGTAATAACCCCATGCCAGAAAAATTATCACTACAATTGCACTAAGTATAAGCAATTCCAGGTAATCCTTGACTTGATTACCAAAAAACATAAGGGAAATCCCTATTATAAAAAATCTTATTCCCCGCCCAATAAAGCTTGCCAGTATAAAAAATATAAAATTAAAGGTAAATACACCGCTTGCTATTGTAAAGACTTTATATGGAACCGGGGTAAAAGCAGCTAAAAAAACTGCCCATATCCCATATTTTGTATACATTTTTTCAATTTTTCCCAGGTAATGGGGTTTTTTGCTAAAAAATCTGTAAAAAACAGGTCTTCCACCGAATTTTCCTATTGCATACCCCAGAGCACCGCCCAGGGTTGAAAAAGTTGTACATACTAACGCAAATAACAGGGCTTTTTCCGGGCTGTTTATACTCATCGCAATAAGCAGAAGGTCCGGGGGCACCGGAAAAAAGCTTGATTCAATAAAAGCCAAAATCCCGAGACCTGCCATTCCCAGTTCACTGAAATAATCTATTGACGCTTCGAAAAATTCCTTAATCATTGTTTGACTTTACCAAAAAATATTAAAAATGCTATGAAAAAATCTGTTTTACCAGTTATGATTATACTGTAAAAATTTACCTTTCAGCACATTTCCCGCATATACCGAAAATTTTAAACTGGTAATCCTTCATTTCAAAATTATCCTGCTCCCCGGCAATTTTAAATGCCTGTTCATAGAGATTTTCATCCTCAAATTCTATTGTTAAACCGCATATATTGCAAACCAGGTGATGGTGCTGTTTATGAGGGATGTTCAGCTCATAGTGCTTATGATACTCACCAAAATCCAGCTCCCTTATAAAACCGTTTTCAGTTAAAAATTTCAAGCTTCTATACAGGGTTGCAAGGCTTATTTGAATTTTTTTACTCAAAAGCTTTTTATGCAGCTCTTCTGCACTTAAATGTTCACCTTCCGGTAATTCATAGAATAATTCCAAAAGCTGTTTTCTCTGAGGAGTGATCCTATAGCCTTCCTCCCGCAGTTTATTAAATTTTTCGCTCCTGCTCTCTGGCATAATAAATAAAAACTTCCTGTTTTTAAGCCTAAAAACCTGACGTGCCTATAGGACTGTTTCTTCTGGGAACAGGGGGGATTCGGGTTGATCTTTTTACCCTGATCCTTTTAACCGGTACAGGCGCCGGGTTAAGTTGTTCTTCTTCCTCAATATCCTCTTTATTATTCCGGTTTTCTTTAAACTCTTTCAGAGTAAAAATATCATTATTTTCCCGGGTTATTTCATTCTCTGCCCTCTCCAGTTTTTCTTTTTCTTCTTCCTCAAGTATTTTTTCAAGTTCTTCCTCGGGAATCCCCGGTTCATATGAAGTATCTACAATAACTTCAGGATACATGAAGTCCATTACCGGCTTATTTGCGGTAATCATACGCATGTAATCCCGCCATATAACGGCAGGCAAAGAACCTCCCGTAAGATCGCCTGTCGGGGTATTATTATCATTTCCCACCCACACGGCAGCCACAATATCGGGTGTAAACCCTACAAACCATGCATCCCTGTATCCGTCAGTAGTTCCGGTCTTTCCTGCTGAAGGTCTGCCTATGTTTGAAGCCACGCCAGTTCCGAATTTTACCACCTGCTTTAACATTTCAACCATATAAGCAACGGTTTTAATTCCCAGAATCCTTTGGTAAGAATTGTTTGCAAAATAGATCACCTTGCCGTTGGAAGTCTCTATCCTCTCAATTCCGTAAGGTTCAACTTTTATACCCCCGTTTGCAAGAATACCATAGGCGCTTGCAAGTTCTATGGGCTTAACTCCGTTTGAACCCAGGGCTATGGTCGGATCATTTTCTATAGGGGTAGATATTCCCATTTTCCTGGCTGTCTTAATAACCTCACTTACTCCCACATCCATAATAACCTGGGCAGCAACGACGTTTGAAGAAAGGGCAAGGGCTTTATAGAGCGGAAGATTTCTTCTGTATTTCCTGCTGTAGTTCTGGGGTTCCCAATCACCTATTTTAATAGGGACATCAGGATAAACTGTAAACGGGGTCAGCCCGTTTTCCATTGCCGCGGCATATACAAACATCTTAAAAGATGAACCCGGTTGCCTCACCGCCTGGGAAACACGGTCAAACTGGCTTTCAGAGTAATCTTTTCCGCCAATATACGCCAGTACCTGCCCTGATACGACATCATAAGAAATCATTGCAGCCTGTTGCTCGGGTTTTGTCAGCCCCCAGCTCTTAAGGTTTACCTTTACGCTTTTTTCCGCGGCTTTTTGGTATTCATAATTTAAAGTTGTATATATTTTATAACCGCCCTGGACAACTTCCTGTTCGCTGATTCCTGCTTTGTCGCGAAGCTCGCGCATAACAAAGTCAACAAAATAAGGGGCTTTTTTCAGGGTATTTCTTTTTGGTTTCTCACTGAGGACTATTTTTGATTTATTGGCTTTTTCCGCTTTTTTCTGTGTTATAAAACCCTCTTCCAGCATTCTTGAAATAACCTGGGTACGCCGTTTCTTTGCCAGTTCCTTGTTTCTGAACGGGGAATACAAGGACGGCGCCTGAGGCAGACCTGCCAGAAGCGCGCATTCCTCTAAGCTCAGGGATTCCACTTTCTTATCAAAATAAATATCCGCTGCTGCCGCTACTCCATAAGCACCTTCTCCCAGGTAAATATTATTCAGGTACATTTCAAGAATTTTATCCTTGGAAATAGTTTTCTCAAGCCGGTGAGCTATTATTAATTCTTTAAATTTCCTGGTAAAAGTCTTTTCCTGGGAGAGAAACAATACCCGGGCAAGTTGCTGGGTTATTGTGCTTGCTCCCTGAACTATTTTTCCCGCTTTTATGTTTTCTAGCGAAGAGCGTATCAGCGCAAAAATATCAAATCCCGGATGTTTATAGAAATTTTTATCTTCAATTGCGACTATTGCTTTTTTTAAACTTTCCGGTATCTTATCAATACTGACTTTTTTGTACTTATATGCCCCAAAAGTCCGGATTACATAATTATCGTTTGAAGTAATCTGTGAAGTTAATGTTGGCTCATACTGTTCAATTTGCTCAATAGAAGGAAGACTGTTCAAGTGAAGTATTCCGGCTGTAATTCCAGCCATGATAAAAGCAAGCAGGAGAATTATCAGGTATACCACATTGCCTTTTCTTTTTCTATAAAGGTTTATCATCGTTTTTGCCTTTAATCATTAATTTAATTGTTTAGTTAAATTATATAACAGAAATTGTTTTCATTATGACAAATACAAATAAAAACAATTCGAATAGCGGGTTATTTTTAGAAAGCCGGTTTATTTTAACCATATATAAAATATCTGGCAAAGACCCCTTGTGTTAAGGAAAATAAATTAATTGTCCAAAACCTCCGGAAAGTATATAATTGTTCTACATTGAACAAAAACCGTAATTTCTGCCCTAAATAACGGCAAACAAAAAATTTAGACGATAAACCCGGTAACTGTAAATGCTTCAGGAAGCAACAAAGGCAATAAATTCGGCATTCAGGGACAGTTTTATAAAAAAACTGGCAATGTATCTTCACGACTGTGTCAGTGAGGAAGTCAGGTCATGCTCTTTTAAGAACCTTAAACAGGATAAAGGCAATAAGTGGTTTTTCCTTGAAGACGGGAACTTTTTCCGGCTTAACCCTGATAAGCCGATGAAAATTAAAAGCTCTGACGGCAAACTAACAGAGTTAATGGTACAGGCAGATGCCTCACCTAAAGATTACCAGCTTATATACGGGTTTTTATTCCTGAAAGGCAAAAGCTCAGGCAACAGAAAGAATGAAGATTTCCTTACGCCGCTTTTATATGTTCCATGCAGGCTGGAAAGAAACGAGCTTGACATAAACTGCATACTCCAGGACGATTGTTTATCGCTAAATACAAGTGCCCTGGTGAGTTTAATGGAATTTGACGAAGAAGATGAAACTGCCGAGCATCTTCTGGATGGACTGATTGACTATATCCCGGAAATCCCGCTAAATAAAGATAAAATTAAAATGTTTCTCAGCACACTGAAGGCGATTATTCCTGATATAGAAATTTCGCATATTCTGGAGGAAGAAAAACAGGTTAATTCAATGGAATTGATTTCCGGCACTCTGGAAAGCCTTACTGTTATTGATACATCGGCAATTATACTGACTAAAAGACCAAATATGCTTGCAGGTTTGCTTCATGAGCTAAGTGAAATTTCCGAAAAGCCGGTGGGAGTATTCCGCGAAACTGCTCTTGCTCCTGTTCATGAGGAATTTACAGGCGCTGTTAAAAACAAAAAACCTGATAAACAGTCTAATACTAAAAATATCACCATAACCCCGCTTGATTTAAGTGATAGTCAAAAGAAAGTTATAGAAGCTATAAAAGATAATACCCTGGTAACAGTTTTTGGACCTCCGGGAACAGGAAAATCCCAGACTATTGTTAATATTGCCTCTCATCTTATAGGGTCAGGCAAGACAGTTCTTGTTGCTTCAAAAATGGATAAAGCTGTAGACGTGGTAAGTGAAAGACTAAACAGCTTTGGAGCTAATTTTTTAGCACTCAGGGCAGGGAAACCTGATTATCAGAAACATTTAAGTAACCGGCTTCAGGATTTAATCTCCAATAAAATTGACCTGGAATCAGGTATAGAAAGCGCTGTATTGACAGAAGCCGGCGATCTTGAGGTTATTAGCGAAAACCGGCAGGAATTTGTGAAAAAATGCAAAAGGATTCTTAAGCTAGAAAATCAATGGTATACGGTTTTTAAGGAATATGAGCAAATCAGGAACGACCGGGAGCAAAGCAGGCTTATAAATACTGCTCTTTACGGACAGGACATAAATTTTTGCAGGAAAATGCTTGATAAAATAGAAATTCTCTGCGAAAAAGACGGATTTATAGACGGATTACAGCTCAAGGCAGTAAATTTCATCCTTAACAGACGGCTTAAAACCAATATTGAAAAGTTCACCTGTGAAATTACCGGGCAATTAAGACAGGAACTGGACATGACCGAGTTAAAGGAAAAATTAAAAAAAATCGAAGCCCAGATTACCAGAAACGGGAATTTAGCCCAGGTTTTTGAGAACTTAAAAGACCTCAGTAGTAAATACAGGCAAACTGCCCGGGAGATTCTGAAAAACAAGCGCAGGGAAGCTTTAAAAGCCCTTATACGGGATCAGTACAAAAAACAGAGGCTGATAATTCACTCAAAGGCGCTTATTGAAAAGAAAAAACACATCCAGAACCGAATACTGCTGGGCGAAGATTTTACGCCGCTACTGGAAACCTTCCCCTGCTGGGCAGTGACAACGCAGGTGGTATCGGAATCACTTCCGCTCGAACCCGGACTGTTTGATGTGGCAATAATTGATGAATCTTCGCAATGCGATATTGCAGGCTGCCTGCCGATTCTTTTTCGGGCAAAGCGGGCTATCATTGTGGGTGATGACAAACAGCTTCCCCACCTGTCTTTTCTGGAAAAGGCTAAAGAGCAGTCATTCCTGAATAAGTACAATATACCTGATAAATACCAGCTTATGTGGAGGTTCAGGACAAACTCCATGTTTGATGTGGCAAACTATTACGCCTCTGCAAGCGTGCTTCTTGATGAGCATTTCAGGAGTTTCCCGGAAATTATAAACTTCAGCAACTCTGAGTTCTATGGAAACCGGATGAAAATTATGAAAAAAGCCCTGCCGTCAGAAGATGGAGATTGCACTGTTGAGCTTAATATCATAGAAAACGCTAAAGTTGACCTGGATAGCACCAGGAATATGGCTGAATGTGAAAAAATTATGGAAAAAATCCGGGAAATCATAGAGCAAGACAGCTTAAAGAACTATGATAAGCCTGGTTCAATAGGAATAATTTCTCCGTTCAGGGGTCAGGTCGAGCTTATTAAAAAGGCTCTTTACCAGGTATTTAGCCCTGATATTATAAGAAAGCACCGGATCGAAGCGGGAACAGCCCATACATTTCAGGGTGATGAGCGGGATATTATTTTACTTTCCCTTACCCTTGCCCCTAACAGCCATCATCAAAGCGTGTTTTTTGCCCAGAAACCCAACTTATTCAATGTGGCAATAACAAGAGCAAAGAACCGGCTGCTGTGCTATATTTCAAGACCCCCGGAAACCCTTCCGCAGGGCTTGTTAAGGGATTATCTGGAATACATCCAAATGGCTGGCAGGGACTTTAAAAACCGGTTTAATAAAGAAATCCCTGATCCCGTACATCGCGAGATAAAAGACCTGCTTGAAAATGAAGGATTAAATATTATATACGACATAGAAATCGGAGGATATCCCGTGAGTTTTCTTGTTTCTGAGGGGGAAAACCGTCTTATACTGGAAACGGCGGGTTTTGAGGAAAATGAGGGGACAGATTACCCGGCTATGCTGCAAAAACATCGGACTCTTGAAAGATGCGGCTGGAAGCTGGCTTATATCACATCAAGAGAGTGGAATTACAGCAAGCGTACCTGCATAAGCAAGGTAAAACAGTTTTTATCTTAGAATTAAACTCTGTTTAAAAGCAATTTTTTATATGTTTTGTTTTTAAACTATTAGTTAGCTTAAATAAGATAAAAGATCTATGAATGTAGGTTTTAATCCTGATTTTTCCATAAATAACAGGTATTCGCCAATACCAGCTATCTCTTTTGGATATAAGACAGTAGAAGAGTCAAGAAGGTTTAAAAGAGAAAACGGCTTACCGGAATTTTTGCCGTCAAACTATAAGGGGTATACAGGACCTAAAAAATACAATTTTCCTACTTCTCCTTTTTTAGAGGACAAAGGAATTTATCCTGATATAACCGAGGAACTTGATAAACTTAAAGGAGAAATTTTTGAAACTATTGATGGATTAAAAAAAGAAAATAATAAATTTGCTTTTTTTATAAAGGTTGTTCGTTTGTTTAGAAACAATTTTGAAATGGGAGATCCCTGGGATACCAAATATTTAGAAGAGTTTCCCGGGGTTAATAAAGAAGAAGAAACTCAATATGCCATGTATAAAGGCAGAATAGTTTCAGCAAACTATATTTCAAATAATCTTTACGGACAGGTTCTTACTATGGCAGGTTTTTCTCCCGGCTTTAGCAAACTTGCAGGAAAAGCCTATAGTAGAGGAGGAGCTGACCTGTTAAATTTTAAAATCCCTTCCAGAGGTGTTCTTAAATTCAGAGATCCGCCGGAAGATCAGGATGCAATTGAAAGCGGATATTATGATTATAAATATGGAGATCCCTGGCGTAACCCTGAAATTGACCCCAAAAGACCTTATCCTGCAGAAACTCAGGCAGGTGTTGATTCTGCTAAGCCTGAAAAACCTTTAGATATCGTCACTTAAAAAATTTTTGATCGGCAAGATATGCAGCCCCGAGGATTCCGGCGAAGTTTTCAAATTTTGCGGGAAGCAGCCGGGTATCGGCAGTTAGAGTTCTTTCCCGGATTTTTTTAGCTAAAACTCCGTAATTCACGAATTTTGCCATTCCCCCGCTCAATACAACACTATCCGGCTCAAAAATGTTTATCAAAGAAGCCATACCCATAGCTAAATACTCTTCCCACATGTTATGAACCTCAACAGCAAAAGAATCATTGTTTTTTAGCCCTGCAATTACATCATAAGTGGTTAGCTCAGGTATATTTCTGTCTTTTAAAATACCTTTTCTGTTTTCAGCAGGAATTTTTCCCGCCATTTCCCGCGCTGTTAAGACATAACCTGTGCCGGAAGCGTAAGCTTCCCAGCAGTCCCAGGAGCCGCAGGTGCATTTTCTCTTTTTTTCCGGGGTCATAGGCATATGTCCGACTTCAGCGCCTGAGCCGGTCCTGCCGCGTATCAGCCTGCCTTCCGCTATAATTCCCCCGCCTATGCCTGTTCCAAGTGTCAGGGTTATGGTGTTCATATGACCTTTTGCGTTTCCAGCTTTAAATTCCGCATAAGCTGACGCATTAGCGTCGTTTTCCAGAAAAACAGGCATGCTAAACTTTTCTTCCAGAACCTTTTTAATCTCTAAATCAAGATATCCTGCCGGTAAATTCCCGGTTGAGCCCGTAACCTTTGAGTTTTCCAGGTTTACTGTTCCTGCTGTTGCTATTCCTATAGCTTTTACATGGTGCTGCCCGGCTAAATCCTCAATTTCCCTGCACAGGGTATCAAGGATTCCCTGCGCACTGCCGGGGGTTTTAAGGGAAATTACCTCACAGGTGATGTCTTCTGCCTGTACACAGGCAAAGTTTATCTTAGTACCGCCAATATCAATTCCTATTAATTTATTTTTACTTTCCATTTTTGTTAGTTGCCTAATAATGACTGATGTTCCCCGATGTTAACCGGACAGATTGCCGCGGGCTGCCCGAAATGCCGTTGCAGTCCTCGAATGACAGCTTTTTATTGATTATAAAAAATATTTCCCGGATAGGCTCTTATTGCTTATTATGTTTGCTGGATAGATGCCGTGTCAAGCATGATAAATTTGTCTGTTTTAGAATTGAATTAACCTGTCTTTAAGAAAGTATAGAAAATCTGCAGGGAGGAATTGCTACCTAATCTTTCATTATTTTTTATATATCTGGTGGCTAAACAGCAAGAAAACACCCGTTGTCTTTGAAAATCCGTGTTATAGTCTTATTAACCAGACTGAACAAATTTCTTATCTGAAGTTTGGTGCTATATTGGTTTTAATCATTGCAGTTACAGTTATCATAACCCTTATACATCAAAAAACTTATAAAACGATAGTTTGTTTCCAGACACCATGTTTATAACTCCCGAAATGTCATTCCGAGGAGGGCGGGCGAAAAAGCGAGAATGTAAGCAGATAATTGTTATTCGCCCGACGTGGGAATCTGGGCAACGTCGCATTAAACCTAAATTTTAAGCTTTGACACGGGGGTTCCACAGATTGCCACGGGCTCACAAATTGTCATTGAGCCCTCGCAATGAC
>JANQEP010000023.1 GCA_028278305.1 Candidatus Gastranaerophilales bacterium | reverse complement strand
TGCAGCCGCGCGCCTTCCTCTGGGGTGGGCTGGGTGGGAATGAGTTACAAAAACGAAAACTAAAACGTTTCCGTTTTCGTAACTCCCGCTTCGCCAGGGTGTTTTAAGGAATTTTTAAAAATAACTAACCCGTCATTCAGGTTATTTAACTGGACAGAAATTTTATCCTTATTTAAAATTAGAAAACAAGTATGAAGGTATAGTTAAAATTAGCTGAATTAAAAAATTCAATGGAAAAATCTGTCAAATTAAAAAAACAACTGAGAAAAACTTACCGAAAAAGGGTATACTATCTGTTTTTGACTTTGGTTTTATCCTTATGCATGCTGCAGTTTTTATATGGATCTTTATATAATTTTACCCGGTATGTGGTACTCAACAGACAAATAGATAAACTTGAAGTTCTTAATAAAGAATCGATTGAAAAAAATAAAAAGCTTAAAAACCAGCTTAAAGTATATTCGTCTAACAAAGGAATAGAAGAGCTTGCCAGAAATAACCTTAAGATGGTTGGTAAGGATGAAGTTCTTGTGCTTATAAAAAATAATCCTGCTTCTAAGGGAAATTAAGGTAAGTGGTAAATAATAAAAAACCTGCTTAAAAAGCAGATTTTTCATGATAAAAATTCCCCAGATCTGTCCTCATTTCACCGCAACAAGACGCGGTACCACTCCTAACTGTCCCTGAATCATCTTTGCCTTAGCTACCGCCATTGATCTTCTTTTTTTAGCGCCTCGCAGAAGAAAAAGGACTGATTCAGATATATTTGTATTAGGTTCTATTTTATTAGTATTTTTCATAAAATACCCCTTAAAATTTTTATATCCCTGTTATGACGTTCACATTTATCTAGTCGGTTTAATTTTGAGTTTACTTTATGAAATTCATACAAATATTAAAAAATTGATACATTTTTTAATATTTGCATGAAAATTTAAAAAACCAGTAAAGATTAAAAATGAAAAGGGCAAACAGTAAAAACTTACGCGTTTTAAAATTTTTTCTTTATTCCTTACTTCCCCTGATACAAAATTTAATACTCCCATATAAATTAGTGTTTTTCATTTTTAATGCCTGTTACTCAGGCTGCCAGGTCGCTTTGCTTTTCGCAATGACGTTAAAGGCACTTTTGATATCGATTCCGGTTGCCTAAATCCTGTCATTTAAATTACATATTATGAATAATAATGCTCATTTTTTCAAATTTTTCACTGATAATTTCTACTAAATAAAGATTATTTATGTCCTGGTTACCTTCAAATTCATCACATTTTAGTGCACGTTCCAGAACATTGATTAATGCATGCACTTGCATTTCGAGTTCCTGTAATTCATAGATATTTTGACATTTTTCGCAAATTTTCATTTTTTTATTCCTTTTGTTAAGCTTTTTGTAAAAATAAATTACTTAATAGTGTAATTGTATTGCTATATAGTAAATATGTCAAATTTTGTTACCCTGGTTGGTACAATCATGACTATGAGAAATGAATATAAATTAAATACTGAGAATGTCAGGCAGCAAATTAAGTCTCTCACAGTTATGAAAGGTCTAACCCTGGCAGAATTAAAAGTTCTTATAAATGAAAAATATCAAAAAATTGATAAAACAAGTAATTTTAGCAAAAAGCTTATTACAAAGACTATCAGGGCTACCGAATTAATAGAAATAGCTGATATTTTAGGCTATGATGTTGTTTTAAAAGATAGGCAAGATACCTAATCCATAATTATTTAACTCGAGTCGCTAATCGCAACAAGTACAAAATCTGTCAAAACACCACCCAGCCCGCCCTTTTTTATAGATATTTTGACATTTTTCGCAAATTTTCATTTTTTTATTCCTTTTGTTAAGCTTTTTGAATAAAGATTACATATTTTTATTTAAGATTACATGTTTTTATATAAATAATCAAGTATTTTTTATATTTATTGATATAACTTTACATAAAAATATATAATCTTTATTGTTTTTGTGTAAGAGGATATCAATGTCTGTAAGGAAAGAAATTAAAAGATTGCTTGTTGAAAAGGATATAACCCTCTCAGAATTAGCTCGATTAATTAGTGAAAAGAAAGGACAAAGGGTTTCTGTGCAGAGTTTGTCAAACAAGCTTGGAAATGAAACAATTTCTTATGTAGAAATAAAATTAATAGCTGAAATTTTAGGTTACAAAGTGGAATTTGTTAATGATAAAAAATAAAATTATTGCATTTTTCGCAAGTTTCTTTAGCTCAGAAACAATAGTATTAGCAATTGTAAATGATTTTCAAACTGACTTTTAGACAAATATCCTATAAAGCCAGCTCAGTAACTTTACATGACGGATTTAAAGCTGCTTCTACGAGTCCCTTAAACAACGGATGCGGGTTTTCGGGTCGTGATTTAAATTCCGGGTGAAACTGGCTTGCCACAAAATATTTATGAGCCGGTAATTCAATAATTTCAACAAGCCTATGATCAGGAGAAAGCCCGGAAAGTACAAGACCTCTTTGCTGCAGTTTTTCCCTGTAGTTATTATTTACTTCATACCTGTGGCGGTGTCTTTCGTAAATTACATCTGTATTGTATTGTTTTTTGGCTATAGTATTCGGCTGTAAGTGACATTCGTATGATCCAAGCCGCATTGTTCCGCCAATATCTTCAATATTTTCCTGCTCGCTCATTAAAGCAACTACAGGATGAGCAGAATCAGGTTCGAACTCCGAACTGTTAGCGTCTTTAATACCGGCAACATTTCTGGCAAATTCTATGACAGCGCACTGTAAGCCAAGACATAACCCTAAAAACGGAATATTGTTTTCTCTTGCATATCTTACAATATTTATTTTACCTTCTATGCCCCTGATTCCGAATCCTCCGGGCACCACTACCCCTTTTACTTCTGATAGTCCTTCTTCTGCTTTTTTAAAGTCAGCGCATTCATCAGAAGATATCCATTTTATTTCAATTTTTGTTCCTAATGCTGCCCCTGCATGCCTAAGAGATTCCACAACTGATATATAAGCATCGGAAAGCTTGGTGTATTTGCCTGCTATGGCTATTTTAACCGAATTTTCAGGATTTTTTACTTTTGCCACTATTTCTTTCCAGTGCTCAAGATCCGGCTCGGTATTATCTTCTATATTGAGTCTTTTCATAACTTCCTGGGCAAGTCTTTGTTTTTCCAGAGCCAGGGGGACTTCATAGATTGTCTGAAGATCTTTGCTTTCAATTACAGCTTCTTTTGGCACGTTTGTAAACAGCGCAAGCTTATCTCTTTCAGTTTTTGGAATAGGTTTTGATGACCTGCAAACAAGTATATCCGGCTGAATACCGATACTTCTCAGGGTATTCACGCTGTGCTGCGAGGGTTTTGTCTTTAATTCACCGGAAGCGCTAAGGTATGGAAGGAGTGTAACGTGTATAAATATAACATTTCCGTACCCAGCGTCAATTTTAAACTGCCTGATAGCTTCCAGAAACGGCAGACCTTCAATGTCTCCGACAGTACCCCCGATTTCCGCTATCAGGAAGTCCGGTTTATCCTTTGCAGCTTCTTTTAGCCGACTCTTTATTTCATCCGTAATATGCGGGATGGTCTGAACAGTTCTTCCCAGATAATCCCCTCTTCTTTCCCTGGTTATTACGTTCAGGTAAACACTTCCTGCTGTAACATTATTTACTTTTCCCAGGTTTGTATTGATAAATCTTTCATAATGCCCAAGATCAAGGTCAGTTTCAGCGCCGTCGTCAGTGACAAAAACTTCGCCATGCTGGAATGGGCTCATTGTTCCGGGGTCTACGTTTATATAAGGATCAAATTTTTGAATGGTAACAGAATATCCCCTTGCCCTGAGCAATCTACCCAGGGATGCCCCGACAATTCCCTTTCCCAGCGAACTTACAACTCCTCCTGTTACAAAAATATATTTAGTAGTTTTTTTGGACATTACCTTCTATCCCTTTTCCCAGTTAAACTTAACACAAACTCGTTAATAACTTCAATATCCGAATATTATTATATTTTAGGTACTTTAAAAAATCCGCCCTCTTCAGAAGGTGCATTCTGTAAAATTTCTGTCCTGCTTTGAGTAAGCTCTGATTTATCTTCCCTCATAACATTTTTTAAAGGAAGTACGTGTGCCATAGATTCAATCTCTTCAGTATTGACCTCATTCAGCTGGTTAAAATAGTCGAGAATTTTAGAAAACTGTTCTGTATATTTTTCTTTTTCTTTTTCGCTAAGCTCAAGCCTGGCTAATTTTGCGGCATATTCTACTTCTTTAACCGTTATCAAGCTGATTTTTCTCCTTTAATAACTCACATATTTATAACTGATTATTTTAATATAATCTAAAATAAATATCTAAATATTAAGAAGTAGTCTAAAAAGTATGTTACAATTTCTAAAATTTTCATCTGGAGATTCGAGTTAAATAACTCGAATCTCCAGATGAAAGTGTAAACCACAGGTTTTTTCTGTTGTATCATAGAAATTAGAGAAAGAGGAAGGAAAAATCCGGTGTTAATATATATTGCAGGAATTCTGGGATTAATACTGACGTTCATTTTAGCAGCGCCATATCTGAAATTCCTAAAAAGAAAATATTACGGTCAGTATATAAGGGAAGACGGACCGGCTTCGCATTCCGCAAAGGTTGGCACTCCTACAACAGGCGGAATAATTCTGATAATTCCCGCTGTTTTTGCCGCTTTATCAGTCTTAGCTATAAATAGCAGTATTAATATAGCTTCTTTAGTCGCGCTTTTTACCTTTCTTGCCTTTATGGGTCTTGGATTTAACGATGATTACATTAAAATTGCAAAAAAACAGAATAAAGGCTTAACTGCAAGGGGAAAGTTTCTTTTTCAGTCGGCAATTGCTTTGATACCTGCGCTTTATATGACTTTTACAGGAAATACGTCATTATACTTTTTTGGACTGGCAGAATTTGACTTTGGGCTTATATATCCGTTAATAGCAATTTTTATAATCACAGGCTCTTCTAATGCGGTGAATCTTACGGACGGACTTGACGGACTTGCGGCAGGAACTTCGTTTTTCGCTTTTATAGCCTGTGGGGTTATATGTTATTTACAGAACCTGGGGGAACTTGCGATAATCAGCGCAGCGATTGCGGGAAGCTGCCTCGGGTTTTTATGGTACAACAAAAACCCGGCAAAAATGTTTATGGGCGATACGGGAAGCATTGCCCTGGGAGGCGGTTTAGGCGCGCTTGCCGTGCTGGGCAAGTTTGAATTGTGGTTAATTATAATCGGGATGGTATTTGTAATCGAGACATTATCTGTAATAATACAGGTAGTCAGCTTTAAATCAACAGGAAAACGTGTTTTTAAAATGAGCCCTATACATCATCATTTTGAACTTTCCGGCTGGTCAGAACCTGAAGTTGTCTATATGTTCTGGCTCACAGGATTCATATTCGCTGTTTTAAGCGTTATTTTGTTTTATATAAATTAAGAAAGACGCATACCGGTATACACCTGCGTCTTTCAATTTCGTTTATTTTACCTGGTACGGTTTTGTGGAAACAGAGTGTTTAACCGGTATACACCTAACATCTCTTTTTGCGTGCAGCAAATCAACAAAACCGCTTTTTATTGTATAATTGTTAGGTTAATTAACTGATTTAATATTAGTTTAACATATTTAACGCTGAATTCAAGGGTATTAATGATTGCATAAGAATTATATAGAATTTCTGGCTTACTATTATAAAAGATTAATGGACCTGGAACATTGTCTTAAAAATAAAATTCTATATAAATTTTATAACGTACATCAGGGTAATTGTTTTAAAGTTTTATCCGCATATTTTATAAATATAGAAAAAAGGAAAAAAGATTATAGGAATAAATTTTCAAAGTTAAAAAGTTCTGATATTTTAGGATATGAAAAATTGGAAAAAGCATTAGAGTATCTGTTTTTTTCTGATTTAATCCAACTTTTAAACGAACCAATTTTTATAAAAGATAAAGCAGCAAAAAATTTTTATCTCTCTAAAATCCAACCTGAAACCTTTAAAAGTCATATTAAGCCGATTAAAAAATTCAGGAATGCCGTGGCTCATTATAATTACAGAGAATACAGGAAATTCAGAAGAAAATTTGTGGATTCGCTTATATATTTTGAGCGTTTAATCGGATGTAGCAAGTTTAATATTATAGATTATGACTCTTTACCAAAAGAATACGCTAAAAAACCGGGTACAAAAAAAATATTGAGTATTTTATATAATCAAAATAAAGAAATTTTTAAAAATGATAAAGTTTTAATTGAAATATTTGATCAAATAGCAATTTTATATGGCTATACTTATGATAGCCTGCCTCAAAGATGGACTATAATAAGGCAAAAATTTCAATTGGAAAAAGAGGTGAAAGAAAAAGTCATAGCGAGTTCACAAGCGGGATAACCTTATGAAAAGAAAATGGAATAATTTTGACGTAACAATACTTGGATTATCAAAAAGCGGGATTTCTGCGGCAAAATATCTTGCTTCAAAAGGCGCAAACTGTATAATCAGTGAAAAAAGAGAACCGACCCCCCGGGATGAAGAAAAGATAAAAGAGCTGAAAACCCGGGATATCCTGGTTGAAACTGGTGGACATAAAGATGAAACCATACTGAATGCCGATGTAATAATAACCAGCCCCGGAATTCCTCCGCACTCGGAAGTTATGCAAATGATCAGGACTCATAATATAGAATGTTTCGGGGAACTTGAACTGGCTTACAGGGAATCAGCCAAGCCTTTTATAGCAATAACCGGAACAAACGGCAAGACAACCACCACAAAACTGGTGTCTGAAATCCTGATAAGAGCGGGATACAGAGCACCGGCCTGCGGAAATATCGGGACTCCGGCAACAGACCTTATTGATGCTGATATTGATTTTTTCGTGGCAGAAGTCAGTTCTTACCAGATAGCTACAAGCAAGACTTTTAAACCGCATATAGCAGTATTCTTGAACTATACGCCCGATCATATAGACTGGCATGGTAGTGAAGATGAATATTTCAGGGCAAAAGCCTCACTGTTTATTGACAGAAAACCGGCATGGGCTGTTTTAAACGCAAAAAACCTCAAAATTGCTTACCTGAAACTCGATATTCCTTCTGAAACTTACTTTTTTAACAGGGAAGCGGAAGATAAATGCGTTTATTTACAGGATGAAAAAATTCTTTTAAAAGATAATAAAAAACAAATTTATGAAATAATGAAGACAGGTGAAATTCCGCTAAAAGGCAGGCATAACTTTGAAAATGTCCTGGCATCGGTTGCGGTCTGTCATATTGCTGGTGTTGAACATGGGGTAATCAGGGATGCAATAATGAATTTCACCCCGCCGGAGCATAGACTGGAATTTGTTGCCACAATCGACGAAATCAATTATTATAATGACTCAAAAGCCACAAATTGTAATTCAGCTATATGTGCAATGAGAGCTTTTGAAGACCAGAAAATCGTCTTAATAGCGGGAGGCGGGGATAAAGGCACTGACCTGACCGAGTTTTCCAGGGAAGTAAAAAGAAGAGCCGCAGCTGTCATACTTATTGGTGAAGCCGCCGGGAGGTTTGAAAAAGATTTAAAACAGCAAGGTGTTGATAACATATATAGAGAAGATTCCCTGGAAAACGCGATTGACAGGGCAGGTTCATTAAAACTCGGACCGGTACTGCTATCTCCTGCCTGCGCAAGTTTTGATATGTTCAGGAACTTTGAAGAAAGAGGAAAAGCGTTTAAAGAGTATGTCCTCAAGAAAAAAACGGCTGGCTCGCGCTGAGAGAAGGGTAAAAAGAGCCTTTAATACAAAATCCGTATTACTCGGACCGCCTGATAAAATACTGGCGCTCACAATATTTGCACTGCTGTTTTTTGGGATTATGGCTGTTTTCAGCGCAGGTGCACCTGAAGGGGCTGAGTTGTACGGGAATGTGGCTTATTTTTTAATCAAACATATGATTGCAATAGCTGTAGGGCTGGTATTTTTTATTTTTGCCTATATTGTAGATTACAGGTTCTGGAAAAAATTTGTCAAGCCCATAACCTACGTAGTCATAGGTTTTTTGATAGCCACATTAATTCCGGGTGTCGGAAAAACCATATACGGGTCATCCAGGTGGCTTACAGGGATTCCGCTACAGCCGTCTGAGTTCTGTAAATTCGCTACTATTCTTCTTGTTTCATCTGCTATCGTTGAATCAAAAAAAATAATTGAGCCTAAAATGCTGGAACACCTCGGGCTGATTATTTTAATGATAGTAATATTGCTTATACAACCGAATTTAAGTAATGCTGTTATTCTCGGACTTATAACGTTTACATTACTGCTTGCAGGAGGGGTTTCATTCAGGCTTTTAACTATTTCTTCCATAGGAGCAGGTATTATTGGCATGTTAATTTTCCTGAAACCTTACCAGCTGGAGCGCCTTAAGGGTTGGGTCGATCCCTGGGCTGACCCGCAGGGAGCAGGATACAATTTAATCCAGTCATTATATGCAATAGGCTCAGGCGGGTTTTTCGGGGTGGGATATGGAAATTCCAGGCAGAAGCTGTTCTGGCTTCCTTTCAGTCATACTGATTTTATTTTTGCTGTTATAGCTGAAGAACTTGGATTTATTGGTTGTATTGTACTTATAGGACTATTCCTTACCCTTCTTCAAAGAGGGTTTTTCATTGCAAACAGGTGCTCAGATACTTTTGGAAAACTGCTTGCGTTTGGTATAATTTTCTCAATAAGTTTTCAGGCATTCATAAACATAGCTGTAGCGGTTGGTGTAATCCCCATTACAGGCGTAACCCTTCCTTTAATAAGTCATGGAGGAACTTCTGTTGTGCTGACACTGTTTATGCTGGGGATCCTGCTTAATATTTCCAGAAAACGAATCAGGTCGATTAACTTGCATGAAAGGCTCAGGTGAACCGGGTGAAGGCTTTTTCCGTGGTATTAACAGGAGGAGGTACGGGAGGACATATTTATCCTGCTATTGCTGTTGCCCAGGTTTTAAAAAATGACCCTGAAATTACCCGGATTTATTATATAGGATGTGCAAGAAACCCTGAAAAAGATATAGCCGAAAAGGAAGGGCTTGAATTTTACCCTATAAACGTATCCGGAATGCCTAGAAAGCCGGGGTTAAAATTCCTGGCATGGTGTTTTGAACTTTTAACAGCAACTCTCGTGGCTGTAAGGTATTTATCAAGGGTAAAACCTGATGCGGTTTTTGGCACAGGCGGTTATGTGACAGGTCCGGTTTTAATTGCGGCGAGGCTTTTAGGAATTCCCTATGTAATTCATGACCCTGATGCGTATCCGGGCATGGTTAATAAATTAATGTCAAAATGGGCTGAGAGTGTTTCTCTTGCATTTGAAGACGCAAAAATACACATAAAAAATCAAAATATAAAAATCCGGGGAAATCCTGTAAGAAAAAACCTGGGTAATACCGGTAAAAATACCGCTAAAAAAGAGCTGGGCTTAAATCCTGATAAGAAAACCATACTTGCCATAGGAGGCTCACAGGGGGCAAAAACTATTAATGATGCAATAAGCGGTGTTGTTCCGGTTTTTATCAATGAATTTGGCTTTCAGGTGATTCACCAGACAGGTAAGAAAAATTTTGATGAATACATAAAAAACTTTTATGAAAAAAATCCCGGTTTAAGGGAAAATCCCGCTTATCTGGTAAAACCGTATTTTGAAGATATGTCATTACCTCTTAATGCAGCTGATATTGCTGTTTCAAGAGCCGGGTCGCTCAGTATTTCAGAATTAAACCTGTGCGAATTACCTGCTGTGCTGATTCCTTATCCCTATGCAGCTGCGGATCACCAGCGTTTTAACGCAAAAGCAATGGAAAACTCGGGAGCGTCTTTATATCTTGAAGATGCGCAATGTTCCCCTGAAAAACTGGTAGAGCTGATAAACTCCGTGCTCAGTAATCCCGACAAGTTCAATGAGATGAAAAAAGCCAATAAATCACTGGCAAAGCCGGATTCCGCATCGCATATTGTTCGGGAAATCAAGAGAGTTGCAGTATTAAAAAGCTAGTTTGCAGTACTGACTATTTTTATGGTGATCAGTTATTTTTTCATTTTTGCTAAAATATGAATTAGCCCGAAAAGGCTTATTCCAAGCCCTAAAATAGTAATCAAACCTGCTTTATAGTTTTTTTGAATCTGTTTTTTTGCATATTCAACGCCAGGGTGTTTTGCCATAAAGTAACCTGTTTTATAACCTGTGTCAGTAGCAAATTTTACTCCCTGACCTGTTTTTTGCAACAGTCCAACCATATTCCTAAATTTTTTGCCATTTTTTTCAGTAGCTTTCATTTTTTAATCTCCCCTTTTAAGAAAAATAAGTGCAAATATATTTCCATAAAACATAATATATATTCGACTTAAATTTTATATTCCCCTACAGGCTAATAATCCCGGTCAGGTCGAACTCACGTAATTAGCGATTCGAGTTAATTAACCTGAATGACAGGTTAGTTATTTTTTAAAAATTCATCCTGGTATAATGATTGGAATTAACCAGCTCCACTGCCTTTGCAACAGCTTCCTGCACGGGCACTTTAAACATTTCACCGGTAGAGCGAATTTTGATTTCCACCATTCCTTCGCTCAGAGTTTTTCCTGCAGTTATTCTTATGGGGAATCCTATTAAATCAGCGTCCTTAAACTTAACACCTGGTCTTTCATCCCTGTCATCAATGACTGTTTCAATATTTTTTTCACACAGCTCTTTGTAGATTTTTTCTGCTGTCATCATTTGCATTTCATCCTTGACGTTAACCGGGATAACAATTACATGATATGGAGCAATGGACATGGGCCATTGAATACCATCTTTATCATGATATCTTTCTATTGCAGCGGCTGCTGTCCTGGTAATGCCTATGCCGTAACATCCCATTATAAAAGGTTTTTCCTGGCCATCTTCATCAGTGAAAGTTGCCTGCATTTTTTCCGAGTACCTGATACCGAGCTTAAAGATGTTTCCGACTTCGATTCCCCTGGTGATTTCAAATTTTCCCCCGCATTCCGGGCAAAAATCACCTGCAAAAGCAAGCCGGATATCAGCGATCTTTTCCGGAAGCCGGAGTTCCTTACCCCAGTTAGCGCCTGTAAGATGTTTATCTGTCTTGTTTATGCCGATAACAAAGTTCTTTAAGTCACGGATACTCTCGTCACCGACTACCCGGACATTAATTCCCGCAGGTCCTATAAACCCTGCCTGTGTGTCAAAACCGGATTTTTGGGTTAACTCCTCGATTTCAGCATTGTTGGCAATACGGATATCATTTGCTCCAAGAGCGTTTTTAAGTTTTATTTCTTCAACTGCCCTGTCTCCTCTTATTAATGCCATAACAGGTTTATTATCAACAATGTAAACAAGGGTTTTACAGATAGCCGACGGCTCTATTTTAAAGAAATCCGCCAGCTCTTCGATGGTTTTTACTCCGGGTGTGTCAGATTCTTTTACTTCTAAAAATCCGCTATCAACTTGTGCAAAAGGCAGGCAGGATTCTGCCCGGTTAGAATTTGCCGCATAGCTGCAGCTGTCGCAATAAAGAACATCGTTTTCCCCGCTGGCTGTTCTGGTAAGTACCATAAATTCATGGCTGGCGCTACCCCCGATTGCACCGGTATCACTGCGAACCATCCTTGTCTCAAGCCCACATCGGTTAAATATATTTGTATAAGCTTCTATCATCTTTTGATAGCTGGCTTCAAGCCCGGCTTCATCCGCGTCAAAACTGTAAGCGTCTTTCATCAGGAATTCCCTGCCTCTTAAAAGCCCGAAACGCGGTCTTATTTCATCCCTGAATTTATCCTGGATCTGGTATAAATTAACAGGAAGCTGTCTGTAAGACCTTATTTCATCCCGTGCAAGCGCTGTGATTATTTCTTCATGCGTTGGTCCCAGAGCGCCCTTACGTCCATGCCGGTCTTCCAGCCGCATTAATTCTTTTCCGTAAGCATCCCACCTGCCTGATTCCTGCCATAGCTCTTCCGGCTGCAGAATAGGCATTAAGATTTCCTGCGCCCCTTTTCTATCCATTTCTTCTCTTATAATATCGGAAATTTTCCTGATAACTCGCCACATTAAAGGCAGATAAGTATAAATTCCGCTGGTTAGTTTTCTTATATATCCTGCCCGTACCATTAACTGATGGCTTATAACTTCTGCATCAGCCGGGGTTTCTCTTAAAGTGGTAAAAAATAAATTTGTCATCCTCATATGAGTTTTTCCTTATTTATAAATTCAGAATTTTTATTAATAATATCAAAAATAAGGATTAAAATTTAAACAACTTTTAATAGATGATATGAATAAATAACTCGAATCACGAATTATATTTTTTGAAATTTTCTCAAAATCTATATGGAATTGTTAAGGGACGAAGTCCCTTAACCACCTCTGAGGGCGGGTGGGGGATTTTGAGAAAATTTCACCTATTACAGGGCTTCATGTATTTCGTGATTCAGGTTAAATAACTCCAATGACTCTGCCCATCAGCTACAATATGAACATTACCAAAAAATTTTTTATAGTCTCTGACTCTCTTTTTTTTTATTATAAAATTTCAAACAGGAGATATAAAAGGGTTTCTTAAATGAATACAGAAAATCTTACAAAGGAAGAAATTCTGCGAAAAATACAGGAGCTAAGGTATAAAGTTAATTACCATAATTATCTTTATTATGTAAAAGATACTCCCGAAATTTCCGACCGGGAATTTGACATTTTGTTCAGAGAACTAAAGGAGCTTGAAGAGCAAAATCCTGAATTCATAATCCCTGACAGTCCAACACAGAGAATCGGCTCATCTGCTTCAGAGAAATTCGAGCAGGTGGAGCATAAATATCCTCTCTATAGCCTGGATAACGCTAATAACAGCGAAGAATTAACGGACTGGTACAACAGAATAAGAAAAACCTTTCCTGAGCCGCATAAAGTTGAGTTTGTATGTGAGCTAAAAATTGACGGGCTTGCGGTCACGCTTTCATATGAAAACGGAAGATTCACAAAAGGCGCAACCCGTGGTGACGGCAAAATCGGTGAGGATATTTCCACTAACTTAAAGACAATCAACAGCATCCCTTTAACACTCTTTACTCCTTATGACAGGAATATTCCCCTGCATGTCGAAGCGCGGGGAGAAATTTTCATGCCGATTTCTTCTTTTGAAAAACTCAATGAAAAACGCAGGGAAAAGGGAGAACCGGAATTTGCCAATCCCAGAAATGCGGGCAGTGGCTCTGTAAGGCAGCTTGACTCAAAAATTACCAGGGAAAGAGACCTTGATATCTTCGTATACGGCGGAGTTTTTGAAGACCACATCACTCCTTTTACTCATTGGCAGACCATTGAATTGCTTCAAAAACTCGGATTTAAGACAAATCCTCATATAAAGCTGTGTGAAAATATTAATGAAGTTACAGAATACTGCAATAAGTGGGATGAAGAGAGATTTGAGCTAAATTACGCAACTGACGGGGTGGTTATTAAAGTAAATGACTTAAATCAACAGGAAGAGCTCGGCTACACTTCAAGAAGCCCGAGGTGGGCTATTGCATATAAATTCCCGCCGGAAAGAGCGCTTACGGAAATAAAATATATTGAAGCCAGTGTGGGAAGAACAGGAGCAGTTACTCCTATTGCTCATCTGGAACCGGTTAAACTGGCAGGAACTATTGTTAAAAGAGCCAGTCTGCATAATGCTGATGAAATAAAAAGGCTGGATATCAGAATTAAAGATAAAGTCTGGGTAAAAAAAGCCGCGGAAATTATACCCAAAGTCATAGCTGTTGATCTTAAAAAAAGAAATCCCGAGGCTGAACCCTTTAAGTATCCTGAAAAATGTCCGGAGTGCGGAACATTGCTCGAAAGAAAAGAAGATGAAGTGGCTTTTCACTGTCCAAACTTTCTGGGATGCCCGGCTCAGGTAAGAGGAAGAATTGAATACTGGGTCAGCAGGGATGCTATGAATATTGACTGGGTAGGAGAGTCCATGGTTAAAAAGATGACTGAAAAAGGGCTTATCAAGGATTCCTCAGACCTGTACTCCTTAACAATAGATGATATTTTATCTCTTGATAGAATGGCGGAAAAATCAGCTTCAAATATCATAAACGCAATTCAGGAAAGTAAAAACAGACCTTTTAACAGGTTAATTAATGCTCTTGGTATAAAATACGTGGGAAAAGAAACAGCTGACTTATTAAGCCGGCATTTTTACTCAATTGATGAATTAAAAAACGCTGAGTTTGAGGCATTATCTTCAATAGACGGGATTGGGGATAAGGTGGCAGACAGTATTGTTAAATTTTTTAAAAATCCTTATATCCTGGACATGTTAAAAAAATTAAAGGATTCAGGTGTTAAACTTCATGGAGAAAAGCCCAAAATAACAGAAGACCAGCCGCTCAGCAATAAAGTATTTGTGCTGAGCGGAATTTTAAAAACTATGACCAGGGACCAGGCAAGTGATATAATAAAAAAATCAGGCGCAAAAGTTTCATCGAGCGTAAGTAAAAAAACAGATTATTTGGTTGTTGGTGAAAATCCCGGATCAAAATTTGACAAAGCAGTAAAATTAAATGTTAAAATTTTAAAGGAAGATGAATTTTTAAATCTAACATCCGTTTAAATTAACTAATTACAGGAGTTTTTATATTTATTATGAATAAAAATTTTAAAGTAGTTCAGATTCACGGCTTATCAGGGTTATTATTACTCGGGTTTGTATTAGCGGGACTAATTTGCGGTTTCATGCTTTTCCCGATCTGGGTGATAATGACATGCTGGAATGAACTGTCCGTAAATGTTTTTGGCGGACCTGTCATAAACTATTATCAGGCTTCACTGTTATGGATTTTTCTGGCACTTTGTGCATATCTTATATTAAGAAACAGTATTTCAGTAAAAATTCAAGGATCAGATCCTGTTGATCAGGAAGAAATAGAAAAAATTATCGAAGAAAATATAAATGAAGCGAAAAAAAGTGAAGATAAAAAATAATATAATTTTTCTTAGCGAGGAGATAAAACATGACATCTACAAGCACTCCTAAAGTATGTCCTGTATTAAGCAGCGGCGCTGAAACCCCAAATATGTGTCTGGAAGAGGATTGCGCTTTTTATTTAAAAAGCTACAGAGCATGCAGTGTCTATGTTATGGCGTATAATGCGGCTCTTGAAATTAAAAAGAAACAATAAGAAATAAATATTTCAATAATAAGCTGGATTTATGAAAAAGATTTTACTAATCTATTTAGGTAGAGATATAAAATCAATTCATTTTATATTACTGCCGACTCTCTAACCAATATTATGAATTGAATTTCAACCTAAATTGGTGCTAAAAATATAATAAGTGTTAATATATTCTCAAGAGGAAAAAATTTATAAGGACAGGTTTATGAAATTTTTACTTAAAACAATTACATTGGTAGTATTTTCAGTAGCTATAATTAGTTTGTCCCCGGCTGCGAAAGTGTTTGCGGAAGAGGCGCAAAATAAAGCGCAAATTGAAAAACATCAGATAGAAAACCCGGCGCAGGTAAACCCGCTTGAGCTCGTTAATAATCCAGGCTCTTTTATGAATCAGGAAATTAAAATCCAGGCTCAGTTTCATAAATTCTCAACGCTTGGTCTTGATTATGACAGGGCAATGAGAAGCTCAAAAGATTATATTGCCGTATTAATCAAAAGACCTGATGTTTCTGATAAATATACAATTCCTCTTTCAGAATTAAAACTTATTATAAAAAGAGATCAGGCTGAAGAGCTTATGGATATGGAAAGCGGAGATAAAGTTGTAATTACGGGCAAGGTCTTTTCTTCAGCATTGAATGATCCCTGGGTAGATATTTACGAGTTAAACAGTATTGAGCCCAAAGCAGCCGATAATAAAAAATTAGGGCAAAAAGCCGGAAAATAAAAAGTAAGAGAATTAACCCTTACTGTGTGAATTTATCTTGAGAAGAAATTATAATTACTGCTGATATTTGATCATTTAATTATTTTTGATATTTAAGTGTAATTATGCGAACCAATTACTGGATCTTGTATTTCTAACCGTATATCTGTACTGGTCATCTTCAAACCGTGTTGTTGTCCTGGTTGCAAACGGATTTTTTTCAACTGACTGGCTGAAGTTGTATATATCACCGGCTAATGCTGTTTTTACGCCATTTCCTGTTGTAAGTTGCCCGAATCTTGTACCGGTCATCGGATTATAAATTCCTGTGGCTGACCCGAACGGACCACGATGTGTTCCCATTTGCAGCCCGCCGAAATTCATTCTTACTGAGTTTGCTGTATAAGGATTATTCGTAAAGCTTGAAGTTCTTAAACCAAACCCGAAGTTGCCGAAACTATTTCCTGGGCATGGTGAAGTTGGTCCTGTTCTCCAGGTTGGTGATATTCCGAAAGGTCTTGTCATAACATGGCTAAGTGGAACGTAAGATGGACCTCCAACAGTGCCCGTTCCCGGAAATATTGAACTTGGTCCTGTTCTCCAGGTTGATGATATTCCGAAAGGTCTTGTCATAACATGGCTAAGTGGAACGTAAGATGGACCTCCGATAGTACCCATTCCCGGATAACCGTAAATACTCATAATAAATTCTCCTCTCCTCTTTTCTCACATTAAAAATCAGATAAATTCAAATAATATAAATTTTTGTGGTATCAAGTTTTCTATAGTAAGTGCTCATTACCTCTTATGATTACTTAATTTAAAAACCTGACAATTTTTTGGTTTCAAAATTTGAAAATAAAGTCTAAATAGTATTAATGTTGGTAAAACTATCTAAATTCCTTTTCTTCTCTAAAGATAAAATTGTTTTTCTCTCCTCTACCTCGTATTAATATAAAAACAATCGGTATAAAAAAATTGCTTTTTTGAAATTAAATTGTAAAGTTTTCTTAATAAAAAATCTGATACTATTGCTAACAAAGGTTAAAATGGGTCTTAAGAAAGAATGAAAAAATTTTAAAATGCGTAAGTTTTTACTCTTTACCCCCTTAAAAACCCGAATTGCTAACCCGGCATTCAGGTTATGTAAAATTTATAATTTGATTTTTAGACCCCTATAATATATTATTAACTTTATTGGAAGGCTTTTTAATCTGATTTAATGATTTGCTTTTATTAAACGGCATAGATTTTAAAAATTTGCGGTAAGCTGCGTTATTTAATAAAAATTATTTTGATTTTTGGTTTAAAAAATGAAAAAATCTGAAAATAATAAAAAAATTGACCTGGAAGAATACACTGAGCTAATTAAAACTGTTGCCAGGGTTGAAGCCGCCCGATTAACCACGCCTATTCTGGAATTTTCAGAAATCATTAATATCGGTACTACCGCCGTATATATAACTTTATCTTCAAAACCTAAAAACTATCATAATGCTTCATATATTTCTACAGCCATTAAATGGGCTATCAGAAACGAATTAAGAAGGCGTTACAGATGGTATTCGCTGAAATATTCCTCTAAAAAAGATGAAGAAAATGACCTTGCCCATACAAACAAAGAAGAATTAAGAGAAGCTGTATATGAAACCATTCTTTCCATTGATGAGCTTCAACAGGCTGAAAACCCGGTTCAGATTGAAGATAATTCTCTTAACCCTGAGCAGAAAGTAGAGCTTTTTGAACTTAAAAAACACATAAATGAAGCCATGCAGTACCTGACGGAAAAGGAAAAAAGCGTTCTTGAAGCAAAATTTTACCAGAATAAAAAAATAAAAGAAATAACTGTTGACTACGGGATCTCAGCTTCCAGGGTCTCGAAAATAATTCACTGCGCCCTGGATAAAATAAGGGCGAGACTGACAAAAAAAGGTATAATATAAAAATAAAAAGCTTAATAATAAAAGGAAAAACCATGAAGACGTTTAAATGGTTATTAAACGGCATAAATAAGTTTTTTAATTCAATAGATACAATTACTACAAAATTATTAACCCTGGTTTTATGCTGTATTACAATACCTTTGTTTGTAGTGGCTAATTTTTCCACTGATATCATTAACCAGGGTATAATCGACAATTCTAAGACCAGGCTTGATCTTAACAGAAAAATATTTGAAAAAAAATATTTTGATGAACTGAACGGGCTTGGTAGCTATATAACCTCAAAAATTAAGGATTTCAGGATAAAATATAGCGGAAAATATGATTTGCAGAGCAAAAAGTTTGTTGATTACTTATCTGCAGGTAAACCTGATTTAAGTTTCAGCATGGTACTGGATCCCCAGAAAAAAATAACGGCATATAAAGGCAATATGAAACCGGACATTATTTTAAGCAGACTTTCAAAAGTGATTCCCGTTGATTACGTTGAAAATCGCTTACTATTCACTGAAAATATAGAAAATAATATTTTCCAGACAGTAATTATTCCTGTTTTTAAAAATAATGATATTTCCTCAATTGTAATTGCGGGCAGGTCCCTGGAAAATAGTAATATTGCCGGCTATGTGAACAATATTACCGGTGCAACTGTCGCTGTGTATACAACTAATGGCAAAAGGGCTGCATTTATTGCTGTTTCCGGGAATATTCCGGGTTTAGATAATTATCTTAAAGTAAGCAATGACTCAAATTACGGGATTTTTCAATTTGACGGCAATATCCTTATTAACCCGGCTGATTTTCATGTAAACTTTTCGCTGGCTAACTTTTTTAATAAGCCTATAGGAAAGGTTTACCTGGGAATACCCAAACTTGATTTTATAATATGGGCTGATAGAAATTTTAAATTAATCAGCTTCATTACAATAATCAGTTTAATAGTCGCAATTGTTATAGCAGCGTTGTTTGCCAGGAAAATTACAGATCCGATACTTGCTCTTAAAGAAGCAGCAGAGTCAATAAATCTTGGAAACCTTGATTATAAAGTGGAAACAAAAGGTAATGACGAGACGGTCAAGCTTTCCAGGGCGTTTAGCCGGATGGTAAGTAACCTGCAGCGTGATGAGAGGTTAAGAAGCAATTTTGTGGCAACCCTTACCCATGACCTGAAAGTCCCAATGCTTGCAGAGAACCAGACCATAACCTTTCTTTTAAAAGAAACCTATGGTCCCATAACAGAAGATCAGCGTGAAGTCCTGGAATTAATAAAAAGCACAAATAATTCCTCCCTGGAAATGATAGGGACTTTACTTGAAGTCTACCGCTATGACTGCGGGAATGTAAGGCTTTTTATAACAGAATTTGACATTGTAAAACTTATAAAAGAAGCCCTGAACCAGGTTAAATCCCTGGCTGAAGATAAAAAAATCCTGGTAAATGTTAATTCTTCGCAGGAAAACATAATGATTAACGCGGATAAGAATGACATTAAAAGGTTAATTCATAATTTATCAAGTAATTCAATAAATCATGGGGTTCATGGAGGATTTTTAAATTGTAATATAGAGGCAATAAATGATACTATTAAATATATACCTAAATCAGATGAAAAGTACTATACTTCTTTGAAAGGTCCGATTGAAATTTCCAACAGCATACTGGTAAGCATTGAAGATAACGGTGCCGGGATAAACAGGGAAGATATACCGCTTTTATTCAACAGGTTTTCTTTAAGCAAAGGCAGAAAACCGGCAGGAAGCGGTCTGGGTCTATATTATGCAAACCAGGTAATAGGTATGCATAAGGGTCATATATGGGCTGAGAGCTCAGAAGCAGGAGGAAGCACATTTAAGTTTACTTTACCTTTAAACAGACAGGAATAAGGTGATGAGCGAAAAAAGTAAAATTAAAGTATTAATAGTGGATGACTCCAAACTGACGGTTGTCGGGCTAAAGACAACCCTGAGCCAATTTGAGGAACTGGAAGTTATAGGCGAGGTAAATGACGGACAGGACGGCATAGAAGCAACTAAAAGGCTAAACCCTGATATAATCCTGATGGATATAGGCATGCCTGTACTGGATGGAATTAAGGCAACTAAAGAGATCAGGCAGCTTGAGAATATTAATTCAAAAGTTATTATGCTCACTTCCCATGAAAATGAACAGAATGTGATTGATGCAATGTCTGCGGGTGCAAACTCATACTGCATGAAAGATGTTGAGCCGGAAATATTGCGGTCTGTGATAAAGAGCACTCACAGCGGCGCTTCCTGGCTTGATCCCGGAATTGCCGGAATAGTTCTTGATAAGTTTGTGAACAAACCCGGCAAATTTTTAAAATCTAACGCCATGACTGACCTGACAGAAAGAGAAATTGACGTGCTTAACCTTATATCAAAAGGGTATAGTAACCAGGCAATCTCTGAAGAGCTCTGCATTAGCTTAAACACTGTTAAAACTCATATTAAAAATATATTCCATAAACTGGAAGTAGAAGACCGCACCCATGCTGCAATGAAAGCAATGAAAGAAGATCTTATTTAGAGCCTATCCGAGAAATAATTTATAAACAAAACCAGCTAAGGGCAAACACCTGTCATCACGAGGAAGGATGAGCCCTGCGAATCCTGACGTGGTGATCTGTCCGGTTAACATTATTTCAACCCATTTAGACAGATTACCACGTCGGGCAGAATAATGTTTAT
>JANQEP010000018.1 GCA_028278305.1 Candidatus Gastranaerophilales bacterium | reverse complement strand
TTCCAACGTTTTAACTCAATAACAGAAACCATTAAAAAAGATCGCTCTGATAAGGATGTTGTGTATGAAGTTATGCTAAAAATGGGAGTTCCGCTTGACTACAAAGTTTTACCGATAAAAATCAATGATAAAAAAGCGTATTCAATAGGTGAAGAATGTTTGCTATTAGTATGTTTAGACGGAAGCGACGGTGGCATAACACCTGAGGATATAGAGGCGATGTGTGAGTTAGCGCCGGCAAAAATCATCGCAAGTGAAGAAGCATTCGCA
Source organism: Candidatus Gastranaerophilales bacterium (assembly GCA_028278305.1). GTDB lineage: Bacteria > Cyanobacteriota > Vampirovibrionia > Gastranaerophilales > UBA9971 > JANQEB01. The sequence continues at coordinate 15,060 of JANQEP010000018.1, read as the reverse complement.
GACGATACAGCTCTATCAAACGCACATTATATACTCAAAGACCGTAACATCAAAATGAAGCTTCTTTAGTGAGCAATTAGAAATTAGCAGTGAGGAGTTATGGATAAAGAAAATACAGTAAAATACAAAAGTTTTGAATTTGCAAAAAGAATTGTGAATCTTTATAAATATTTAACCGCCAAAAAGAAAAAATTCGTTTTATCTAACTCTAACACGACTGAAAGGAGTGTCGGGAAATGAAACTAAAATTTAAAAATCAGAACTTCCAAACAGACGCAGTAAATGCTGTTACTGACTTATTCTCAGGTCAGGAAAAATCCTCCATGACTTTCTCTATCGTGGAAGAACAACAACAAAAATTATTACCCAATGAATTTGGATTTGGTAATGAGTTGTTATTAAATGAAAAAACTCTAACTGAAAACATGCACGAAATTCAAAAACGCAACCGCTTACCTCAAACAATAGATACTCAAAACCTTCAATTTAATGTTGAAATGGAAACAGGAACCGGTAAAACTTATGTTTATACAAAAACGATTTTTGAATTAAATAAAAAGTACGGCTTCACAAAGTTTATTATTGTAGTCCCCTCAGTTGCAATTCGTGAAGGAGTTTATAAATCATTACAAGTTACGCACGAGCACTTCTCTAACCATTATGATAACGTACCTTATCGTTATTTTATTTATAACTCTGCAAAGTTGCCTGATGTTCGCCAATTTGCGACTTCAAATAATATTGAAATTATGATTATTAATATTGATGCCTTTAAAAAAGCAGAAAATATTATTAATCAAGAGCAGGATAAACTCAATGGCGAAACAGCAATGCGATACATTCAAGATACAAAGCCGATTGTATTTATTGATGAACCCCAAAGTGTTGATAATACACCTAAAGCAAAAGAAGCTATAGCATCTTTAAAGCCTCTTTGTGTTTTTAGATACAGTGCAACCCATCGTGAGAAAATAAACCTGCTTTATCGTTTAACCCCCGTAGACGCCTATCAAATGGGGCTGGTCAAACAAATTTGTGTTTCTTCAAATTCTATAATTAATGATTTTAATAAACCTTACATAGCTTTAAAATCTGTTTCAAATGACAATGGTTTTAGAGCCAAAGTGGAGATAGATATTGAAGATAAGGATAGTACCATAAGTCGAAAAACAATAACAGTCAAGCCTAATGATGATTTATATACTCTATCAGGAAATAGGAATTTATATGAAGGATATTCAATTGCCGGAATTAATTGTACTCAAGGGTTTGAATCTATTGAGTTTTCAAATTCTGAAAGTGTATCCCTGGGCAAAGCAATAGGCAGCATTGATGAGGAGATACTAAAAAGAACTCAAATCTATAGAACAATAGAGGCTCATTTTGATAAAGAACTTAGGTATTTTGAAAAAGGGATTAAAGTATTATCTTTGTTTTTTATTGATGAGGTTAAAAAATATCGAACCGAAGATGGAGAGCAAGGTATATATGCTAAACTCTTTGAAGAATGTTACAGAGAACTTTTAGAAAAATCTAAATATGCCGAGTTGAAAAAATATTTTAATACTCAAGTTGAAAAAGCCCATAACGGGTATTTTTCTCAAGATAAAAAAGGGATTTACAAAAACACCAAAGGCAACACTCTGGCCGATGACGATACGTATAACACCATTATGAAAGAAAAAGAATGGCTTTTGTCTTTTGATTGTCCTTTGCGTTTTATTTTTTCACACTCTGCCCTAAAAGAAGGTTGGGACAACCCGAATGTTTTTCAGGTTTGTACATTGATTGAGCAAAAGTCGACTTTTACTTGTCGTCAGAAAATCGGACGTGGTTTAAGACTCTGTGTAAATCAAAACGGCGAAAGAATCGAAGATAGAAATACCAATATTCTTCATGTTATGGCAAATGAGAGTTTTTCTGAATTTGCGACAAAACTTCAAAAAGAAATTGAAGATGAAACTGGTGTTAAGTTTGGTGTTTTCCAACTTGATATGCTTATTGGTTTGACTTATGAAGAAAAACAAATAGTAGAAAAACAAATTACCCAGGACGAAGCTGTAGAAGTTTTTGAAACACTGCAAGAAGCGGGTGTGGTTGATGATAAAGGCAAGATTTCAAAAGATGTAGATCCGGAAAAAATTGAATTACCTGAAATTTCTGAAGATATAAAAATTCAAGTTAAAAAAATTATCAAAAAAGATGAAACTGTCTCAGTAAAAAGTTTTAAAGGTGAAACATATACTGAAGTTATCCCGGAGAAAAAATTCTCTTATGAAGAAGCCGTTGAAATAGAAAAAGAGTTAAAAGATAAAAAAGTAATCTCAACAGACGGTAAAATAAAAGACACAATGAAAGCACAGCTTACAGCCGGAGTGCTTAAATTGGATAACAGGCACTCCAGTGCTGCCCAAAAAGCTATTTTAGGTGCACTGGAACGTGTTGATAAGAAACCTCCTATCAGGGATGCTTCTCGTGAAGTTAGTGTCAAATTAAAAAAACAAGCAATATTATCCCCTGAATTTATTGAACTATGGGATAAAATCAAACAAAAAACTACATACAGGGTGAATATAGATAGTGAAAAACTTTCAAGTTTATGCATTAAAGACTTAAAAGAAATGCCGCCTATCCCAAAGGCTCGAATAGTTACAGCTTTAGCTGATATTGATATTAAAAACGAGAGTATTTCGCACATAGAACGTAAGGTTAATACTACTGACATAGAGGGAACGTATGACACATTACCTGACATTTTACGCTTGATATCAGCTGAAACACAACTTAAACGCTCAACTATAGCCAACATAATTCAAGAAAGCAACAGAGGAAAAGATTTTTTGAATAACCCGCAAGGTTTTTATGAAAAAGCTTTAGAAATTATTTCCAAAAATCGACATTCTCTGGCTATTGATGGGATTAGTTACGTAAAATTAGATGGTGAAGAATACTATGTGCAAGAGATTTTTGACAGTGCAGAATTAATTGCCAATCTTGATAAAAACGCTGTTCAAGTTTTAAATAGCATATATGATCACGTAATTTATGATAGTGGAGTTGAGAATAAATTCGCTCAAAGTCTTGATAAAGACCCTGATGTAAAAATGTTCTTTAAAATTCCAAGCCGTTTCAAAGTAGAAACGCCTATTGGTTCATACAATCCTGATTGGGCTGTTTATCTTGAAAAAAATGGAGAGCAAAAATTGTATTTTGTTTTAGAAACAAAAGGGACTACTGATTTGTTTGACTTAAGAACACCTGAAAAACTTAAAATTCACTGTGCAAAGCATCATTTTAAATCACTGAAAAATGATGTTGAATTCCCAGGCGAGCCAATTACTAACTGGAATGAGTTTAAAGTAAATATTTGATGTAAAATTGTAAAAGTTCAGACATTATCTGACAGACACTAAATTGTATTGAACTTTAGTGTCAGATATTTGTAAGTTGTCAGGAATAATTTTTTCCTTGGCTAATTGTAAACTATGGGAACAATAGAAATTCTATTTTCATTACCTTTTAGTTTTGAGACCACTTTAATGTCAGAAAAAATAAAAGGAAGTTGTCAAAATATGACAACTTCCTTTTAAATTCATTTCCTGATTTTATTGTGTTCTGATTTTTATTTTTTATCCTGTTTGAATTCAGGTGAAATTTCAATTTCTTTTGCAATTTCATTGATGTGATCCATATAATTATGAGGATCAATTTTTTGTTGCTTTAACAGATGAATAATGATTTTTATACCTGCAAGATTAATTCCCAATTCTCTGGTTAAATATTGAATAAATTTTCCTCTTTCAATATCATTAAAAGAGTATAACCTACGATTTTTAGGAGATCTTGAAGGTACAAGAATACTTTCATCATCGTAAATTCTAAGTGTTCTTTGATGAACCTTAAGAATATCAGCCACTACGCTGATTGGAAACATTGGTTTGTTTGGGTCAAAACCCTTGTTGTCTGGTGAATTCACAAAATTAATTGCCATAACTTTCTTCCTTTTTTTAATTATTTTTACTACCCAGAATATAAAAATTAATGTTACTGAATTCTAAAAAAATTATTTGCCTAATTATCTTAATAATTAAAACATAACATTTTTTGCCAAGTGTTTTCAAATATCATACATAAATAAAGTGTAATTAATTAATAATCATTAATTTGAACATTTCAAAAATTAAAAAAATATTATTAACTAGACAGTACTATAACACAAAATTTTAAAACAAAATTTTTCATATACCAACCTTAAAAAATATTAAATAAAAGAATATAAAATTTTTCAAAAATCTATATGGAACTGTTAAAGGCTTTAACCACCTCTGAGGGCGGGCGCGGCAGCGGGAGCCCGGTCTCATTCATGCTGCGGCAGCGGGCGCTAACGCAGTAGCTCATTCATGGGTGGGGATTTTTGAAAAATTTTAAAATGCGTAAGTATTCTTTACCCCTTACTTCCTTAAATAGAAGATTTTAAAAATATTATTTTTTTAAAGTATTTTTTAACATCCGAAAACCATATTTTGAATAGTTTAAAAACTCTTTTGTGCTTTTAATATTTTTAAGAGTATTTATAATATAACCCGGGCTCAGGCAAACTTCTTTTAAAGCCCGGTTTTTAAGCTCGAGAATTTCCTCGGAAGTCAAAAAACTGGTTCTGACAGCCGGGTTAAGATAAGAATCATGACCTGTAGCCCGATTTTCCAGCCATTGTGTATCTTTAATCCGCTCATAAAATTCCGTACCCTCAAAAGGAACAGCAATATGAAACTCAATAAACTCACAATTAAGCTGCTTTGCAAATTTCACGGTTTCCCTGATATGCTGGCGTGTTTCCCAGGGAAAACCCAGCATATAATATGCGTAAATTTTAATTCCCGCTTTTTTAATCATTTTAACAGCATTAACCGCATCCTGTCTGGTGGCATTTTTTTTAATTTTCTTAAGGGTTTCATCATCCGCTGATTCAATGCCAAGAGCTATAAGCCAGCACCCGGCTAATTTCATTTTTTCGAGCATTTCCCGCTCAAGCGGTTTTACTCTTGCGCTTGTTCCCCAGGAAATTTTCAAGTTTCTGCGGATAATCTCATCACAGACTTCTATCACCCAGTCTCTATCAACGGTAAAGGTATCTGCCTTGAAGAAAAAATCTTTTATACCGTGTTTTTCAGCGCATTCTTGAAGTTCATCCGCAATATTTTTTGAAGATCTTTTTCTAAGCTTTTTACCGGAAACAACCGGTGTAAGACAATAAAAACAGGAAAAAGGACAACCTCTTGAAACGCTGAGCGTTGCCATAGGCTCACCCGTATCAGGACGGACATATAATTTATTGTTCATTAGTCTTCTTGCCGGAAACGGCAGGCTGTCAAGGTCTTCTACGTATTCATATTCATCTGTTTTTACCATGCCGTTTTCAGTCCGGTAAAAAATTCCCTTTACCTCTGCAAGCGAAGTGTTTTCAAGATGGGCTTTCAATAAATCTCCTATAACGAACTCAGCTTCGCCTGAGATTGCATAGTCCATTACATTATAAATACCCTTATTAAGCTCTTCAGAGCTGCAGCTGATAAAATGAGCTCCTTTTGCTATTGAGACCACATCAGGCAAAAGCGCCCTTGCTATTTTAAAAGCTTCCATATCCTTTTCAATTGTGGCTGTTGTTATGCTCATAACAACAAGATCAGGCTTGAACTCCCTGAGATCATTTATATAATCCTGCCAGCCCTTTTCTTCAGCGGGATAATCCATAAGCTTTGCTTCCAGCCCGATATTTTCAGCGACTGCCGCCATATACCCGAGGTCATTACAAGCCCTGATAGAACCCGAAGCACTGCCTTGCATATTTGCCTGGCATCTGTCCTCTCCTCTTTGATAAAGCCCGATCGGCGGATAGAATAAAAAAATTTTTTTCATCTTACTAATTACTGAAAGATTTGTTGTGTATTTTATAACCGTATTTTAACATTGATTAACTCGAATCCCTAATCGAATATAAACAAAACTTGACAAAACCCGAACATTTTAAAGACAGTTTTTTGACAAAATTATACTGTTTTTCTAACATGCATATAAACTTATATAACGGTAAATTAAAATGCGCAAAAAAAAGAAAATATTCTGGCAGCTCTTTCCTTCTTATCTTCTAATTATTTTTATATCCTTACTGCTTGTAACAATTTATTCCTCAAATTTGTTTAACCATTTTTACCATAAACAAATATTCAATGAACTTCAGCAAAGAGCTTATCTTATAGAAAACCAGTTATCTAAAGAATTTTTACCTTTAAATACTGATGCTATAAAGGATATATGTAAAAAAATCTCTGAAAAGATTTTAAACAGGATTACTATAATACTTCCTTCGGGAAAAGTAATTGCTGATAGCGAAGAAGACCCATCCTGGATGGATAATCATACTGACAGACCTGAAATTAAACAGGCTCTTACGGGAAAAGTGGGATCCTCTAAGAGGTTTAGTAATACTTTAGGAAAAAATATGTTTTATGTAGCTGTTCCTGTGCTTAAGAATAATGAAATAGCAGGAATAATAAGAATTGCCATGCCTCTTACATTGATAGAAGATTCCCTGGCAAGGGCATATCTGGAAATAATACTTGGAGGATTTCTTGTAGCCTTGATTGCAGGATTTATAAACTACAATATATCCAAAAAAATAAGTCTGCCGCTTGAACAGCTTGGTAATAAGGCAAGAGATTTCGCCTCGGGAAACTTAAAAAAGAGGCTGCCGGCTTTTACCCTTGAGGAAATTGATGATGTTGCGGCTTCTATGAACGAAATGGCGGAACAGCTTAACGAGCGGATGCATATAATAACCCGGCAAAACAGGGAACAGGAAACAATTTTATCAAGCATGAAAAGCGGTCTGATTGTTATAGATATGCAAAAAAGAATTACAAAGCTGAATAACACGGCTGCTGAGCTGCTTAATCTGGATGCTAAAAAAGCATATGAAAAGAGAATAAAAGATACAATAAAAAACATTGATTTTTATAAATTTTTTAGCAAAGCCCTGGAAAGTAAAAAATCTATAGAAAAAGAGCTTACGCTGGATAGGGAAAAACGTTTTATACAGGTATACAGCGTACCTATTTACGGGGAAAATAATAAAAGAAGCGGAACTTTAATAGTACTGAATGATATAACCCATATTAAAAGACTTGAAAATATAAGACATGACTTTGTTTCTAACGTTTCACACGAGCTTAAAACCCCTATTACATCTATTCAGGGATATGTGGAAACTCTTCTTGATGATGAACTGGATGATCCGGCTGAAATAAAGAATTTTCTCAGAATTATTAAAAAACATACAGGGCGTTTAAAGGCTATTATCGAAGATTTACTAAGCCTGTCAAGGCTTGAGCAGGGTTCCGGCTCGGGCGAAATTTCCCTTGAGAAGTGGAATATAAAAGATATATTAACTACAGCTGTCCAGACCTGTGAGCAAAGCGCGGAATTAAAGTCAATAAAGATAAATCTCACCTGCAACAGCAATATAAAATCTAATGTTAACCCCTTACTTATTGAGCAGGCAATTATTAACCTTATTGATAACGCGATAAAATATAGCGAAGATGGCGGTAATGTCCTTGTTGAAGCATTTAGACAGCCTGAAGAGATTGTGATTAAAGTTAAAGATCAGGGCTGCGGTATTTCTGAGGAGAATTTATCACGTATTTTCGAGAGATTCTACCGTGTAGACAAAGCAAGAAGCAGCAAGCTCGGGGGAACCGGACTGGGGCTTTCTATTGTCAAGCATATAATCCAGATTCACGGCGGGCATATTGATGTTAAAAGTGAAGTAGGAGAGGGAAGCAGCTTTTATATTCATCTTCCCGAGTCAGGATAACTCGAATTGCTAAATAACCCGAGTCGCCAATTAGCCAAAAGCAAGGATATGACTATGCAATTAGCGACTCAAGTTATTTAGCAATTCGAGTATAACTATGTGAAGATTTGTAAAGCCGCATTAATCGGAGGTATTCTCAGCGCGGGTGCAGCTGCTGTCGTAGGTTTTGGATTAAGAACAATAATGGCTGTAATGCCCTCAAGTAAATTCACGGATACCGATGATACTAAAATTTTGCCTGGTCTCCCGAAATTGAGTTGATAACACCCAAATTGTCATTGCGAGGGCTCAATGACAATTTGAGAGGCCGTGGCAATCTGTGGAACTCCCCGTGTCAAAGCTTAAAATTTATAGCTTAATGCGACGTTGCTCAGATTCCCACGTCGGGCGAATAACAATTACCTGCTTACATTCTCGCTTTTTCGCCCGCGCTGCTCGGAATGACATTTCGGGGGCTATCAACAAGGAACAATCAGCCATTTCAGGCTGATTGGGTTCAAAAACAAAGGGAAAAATTTGCATTAACTACTTGACATTTAACACACAATCTTCGCCTGCTAAAATGCGGACACGCGCCAGCGGGAACGAATGTTCATTCCCGGCAAAGCCCGCCTGCTTCGCCTTTAACGATTCCATATAGATTTTGAGAAAATTTCAGCAGGCTATTACAGAGTTTTACGTATTTCGTGATTCAGGTTAAATAATCTTCGGTTAATTGTAATTGAAATTCCTCAGAATTAAAAAAATATTCAACCCCCACGGCAAAAGTAGCTTTCTTATCGCTATGCCCGGCTGGAAAACCGTATCCGACAGGAATTTTCAGATCCCCTGCCAGCCCGGAAACTATATCTAAAACAGCTAAATCATTTTCTTCCCTGCTATCAGAATTTGAAACGGATGAAAATTCCGCAAATAAAAGTCCTGATATTTTTTCAAAAACACCGCCAAGCTTTAGCTGCATCAGCATTCTGTCAATTTTATAAAGAGGCTCGCCAACATCCTCCAGAAAGAGAATCCTGCCTGTAAGATCAGGCATATAAGGAGTTCCGAGCAGCCCGCATATAATGGAGAGGTTTCCTCCCATCAGCTCACCCCTGGTTTTTCCGGGTTTTATGCAGTGGTACTCGAAGGGATTCGGGAAATCCAGGGGAACTTCCGAACTTTCCCCGAAAATCCGCCAGAATGAGTCTTCCGTATACTCATCAACCCTGTCTTTTCCAAAATCCGAGACAAAAAGCGGACCATGAAAAGTTATAAGACCGGATTTCCGGAAAAAATTACATAACAACGCAGTAATATCCGAGTATCCCACAAAGATTTTAGGATTATTTCTTATAAGATCATAGTTTATATCGCTTAAAATCCTGAAAGCGCCGTAGCCTCCTCTTGAGCACAGGATTGCTTTTATTTCGTCATCCCTGAAAAAATTTTCCAGGTCACTGAGCCTGTGTGAATCTTCACCCGCAAGAAAGCCTTTTTTATCGAGGACATGCGGCGCTGTTTTTACTTTGTAACCTCTGGTTTCAAAGTATTTTACGGCATTTTCAAACATTTTTTTCTCTTTAACCGCGCCTGATGGTGAAATTACTCCGATTGTATCACCTTTATTAAGTTTTTTAGGCTTTATCTTCATTTTTATATTTACTGTATAATTTTTTCAGGATAACCCGAAGCAGCAGCATATCGCTAAATTTTTCAACGTTTAACGCAAACCTTTTACATTGCGATAAAGTTATTTTAATATAACATGTTAACCGGGTAAAATAATCATATTCAACGTAGAATCAACAACAGCTCCGGCTTGAAAATAAAAAAGGAATTTGGGTATTGGGATCATATACGCCTTTATACAGAAAATACAGACCTCAAAAATTTGATGAGCTGACAGGACAGGAATTAATAACTAAGACGCTTTCAAATGCGATTCAGCTGGACAGGGTTGTGCATGCATACCTTTTTACCGGACCCCGGGGAACAGGTAAAACTTCTACAGCAAGGATCTTTGCAAAGTCCTTAAACTGTGTGGAAGGTCCTACAGTCAATCCCTGCGGAAAATGTCCCAGCTGCGTTGATATTTTTAATTCAAACTCGGTTGATGTAATAGAAATCGATGCCGCAAGTAACAGAAAAGTCGAAGATGCCAGGAACCTTCTTGAAAAAGTCCAGTTTGTATCGGTTTCAGGAAAGTATAAGATCTACATCATAGATGAAGTCCATATGCTGACTTCAGAAGCGTTTAATACCCTTTTAAAGACCCTGGAAGAGCCTCCTAAAAACCTTGTGTTCATACTGGCTACAACAGAAGCCCATAAAGTCCTCAATACCATTATAAGCCGCTGCCAGAGGTTTGATTTTCACAGAATACCCCAGGGGGAAATAATAGGGAATTTAAAGGCAATATCAGGCAAGGAAGGCATAAAAATTGAAGATAAAGCTCTCTCTGTAATTGCTAAAAAAGCATTCGGAGGCATGAGAGACGCAATAGGGCTTCTTGACCAGGCAAGCGTGATTGCTAGCCGGGAAAAAGAGATTACGGAAAACGATATAATTTCCCTGCTGGGAAGTTTGCCTGAAAATATTCTTTTTGAAATTACAGATACACTTGCCAATAAAGATGCTGCAAAATTGATACAATTGATTGATAAAATTATACAAAACAGTGAGCCCGTTAATATAATCAGGGAACTTATCAATTACTTTAGAAACCTTTTAATAATCAAAACAGCAGGCGATTTAGATAAAGTTAAACTTTTAGTTGACGTTTCAGAGAACTTTTTACCGGATATAAAAACTCAATCAGAACTATTTGAGGTCAATGAAGTTGTTCAGATTATAGAAAAGCTCTCTGAATACGAGAAAACAATTAAAAATGCATCGCAGCAGCATTTATGGCTGGAAGTTGCGCTGATAAGCATCTGTCACAGGCACGATATTCAGGTAATTAAAGAACTTGAGCAGAGACTTGAAAAAATTGAGGAAGCGGTTTTCTCCGGTAATTTTCCTGAAATCAAGCCTGTCTTGAATAAACCCGTTTCAAAACCCGAGCCTGCCGTGGTTACACCGATGATATTGACTACAGAATCCGCTGCTGAAAAATCTGTTGAACAGGAACCTTTACAGCAGGTAAAAAAAGAAGTAAAAACTTCCGAAACTACCGATGTATCAGGCTGCTGGAAAAATTTCCTTTCATCCCTTTCAAAAATTAATGCTCCATCCGAGGCTTTTTTCAAAATTTTCATACCTGTTGAAATGAACCGGGACAAAATTATAATTACCTGCAAAAATGAAAAATGGATTGAAAAGGCAAAAAAGGAAAAAATTGATCTTCTGGAACAGGCTGCCAGGCAGGTGTTTGGGTCTTCTCCGCAAATCATCATCAGGACTCCTATGCCGGAAGATGAAGAAGTAAAAAAAGACCCGGATGAAACAGAAGTCTCTGAGCCAAAAACCGTCTTTAAGCCCGATCCTCCCCAACCAGGGCAGGTCTCTCAAATAGCTATTGACACTGAATCACATCAGGAGCTCGATGCCGAAGTTACGGAAAACCTCGAAAATATTAATAAAAACCCGGTTCCCGTAAATGTTTCGGAACAGGCAAAAATGATTATAGATGTTTTTAGCGGAAAAGTTATAGAATAAGGGATAAAAACTTAGAAGTGGTCTCAAAACCTATTAGTGGTCTTATAAAGTTTTCGTGTCAGGCGGCGGCGTTGTAGGCTAAAACTCATTCCAGAGGGCTTCGGGAGCGTGGGAATCTGTCAGGTTAACATTTTTTAGTTTTTATGCCAGGTTTGACAGATTGCCGCGTCAGGATTTTCAAGTATATTAATATTATAAGAGATTATATCTTTGGAAAATCCATCCTCTCGCAATAACATGCGGCGTTTATAAATTTTAAGGAATTTTTATCAAGCTATAATTGTTTTTTAGCTAACCCGTCATTGGGGTTAATTAACTCCGAATTTTAGTTTTGGTTCTTAAGTTTTTCCTTCTTTGCGCAAGATCTACAAACGCTTCCAGCCTGGTAATAAACCCTGCTTTACCTGAAAATTCATCAAGTATAAGGGATAAAACAGGAATATCTTTTTCCCTGGTTACATTATGAAGAATATTCTGGGAAATTATTTCCGGCATACAGGTAAATGGAAGAAGGTGAATTACCCCGTCGCTTTTGTTATTCCCGGCAGAAATAGTATCACCTATTGATTCAAGGGCATCTCCACCGACATCCCTTTTTATAAAATCCCTGGCAAGCGTTTTCATTTGTCCTTCATGGGTATCTTCAAATTTAGTTAAGGTGGGTTTTATAAAAGTATTTGTCCAGTTGCTGAGCTTTATTTTGCGGTGAACCTGAACCCCCATCCTGCCAAGCTCATCAGCAATGTCCATATTGGAGAACTGGTCAATAACTACGAAAATTTCCCCGGTAAGGTCAATATGTAAAATTTCCCTGCCCGGGTCTACGGATACATTGCTTAAAATTTCCAGCCCGTTTTTTAAGGCAGCTTTACATTCATTAACGGTCATTGCATCGTCAAGAAATTTTAATGCCCGGCTATGAGCTTTTTTTGCGCTTCCTTTTTTTGATTCCCTTGCCCTGTAATAGCTGTAAGACTCATCAAGCACATCAAGCATATCTATTTTTATAAGAGCAATGTTTATAGCCCGTACCAGGTCAATAGGATTTGCATTCCCGGTGGCTTTTCTAAAACCCTGGTATAATTCAAAAACTTTTCCTTTATAAAGATCAAGGTTTATAAACTCCACATCATAACCAATATCCCTTATTGCAACCCTGGAACTCTGGCTGTACTGTCCCAGACGACAAGTTCCCGGACTGTCAATCATTAATATTCCGTCAGCTCCGGCTTCTATTGCTTCCAGGTAATTGCCCAGAACCAGTTTGTAAGGTAAGCATATGACTTCAGGACTATGCTTACTCCCTAAATTCAGGGTTTTTTTAGTGGTATAGGGAGGAATTATAAATTCGGCTCCCAGAATTTTTAAAGCTCCAGCAAGGGCTATATAAGTATTTCCCATATGGGCAAAAGAAACTTTCATACTCTATAAGTTTTTCCTAAAATCAATGTCATCTGCTTATGCTGTTTAGGCAGTAAAAAAAAGTTTTTAACATTAATTATTTTCCTAAAAAAGAGCATAAAAAGTATTATCCACCCGGGCATAGCCTGTCAGGCAAGTAAAAAAAATTCAACATTTATATTAAGGGGTTTATATTAAGGGGTAAAGAATAAAAACTTACGCATTTTTAAATTTTTTTCCCCGGGAATAAATACACCCGCAGTAATTTTGCCTGTAAAAACCATATTTACCGGATAATTCAAGACTTTTTTTAAACCCGTCCTGTTTTTTAAAATTTCTTTCTATGAAAGCTATATTATATTTTTCCGCTATTTTTTTGCCGGTTTGATTAATCAAAAAACTGTTTTTATGGGGACTTACAGTCAAAACAGTTGTAAACCCGTCAAAACTGTTCTGCTTTGCAAACATAGCCGTTTTTTCAAGCCGTAGCTCAAAGCAGACTTCACAGCGTTTTTTGCCTTCTTTTTCATTTTCCAGTCCTTTTACGGCTTTAAACCAGCGCTCTGCAGGCTCGTTATCCTCTATTACCCGATAATTTTTATTTTCCGCAAATTTAATAAGCTCTTCAAACCTGAGCTTATACTCTGATTCCGGGTGAATATTCGGGTTATAAAAGTATACTGAAACCTTATACCCGTCTGTTTCAAGTTTTTCAGCGCAATATGCCGTACACGGAGCGCAGCAGGCATGAATAAGTATATTTTGAGAGTCTGAAACATCCTTTTGCAGGGTCATTTTATAAACTTTCAAGCACTTTTTCTTTTAACTGGCTATAGGGTAATATTCCCTCATATTTTTTTATTCCTATAACATAGCTCGGAGTGCCGTTAATACCTAAATCATCCGCATTGGCAACATCTTCCCTGATCTGTTTATTGTAGAGCTCTTTATTTTCCTGCACATCTTTTTTAAGCTTTTCAGTATCAAGATCAATAGATTCTGCGAGTTTTAAAATATTTTTTTCGCTCAGGTCTTCCCTGTTTTGAAAAAGTAAAAACGCCATATCCCAGAATTTACCCTGTTTTTTAGCTGCTTTTGCATAATATATGGCAAGACAGCTGTTCTTGTGAATAGAGTTTTTTACGGAAGGATTACAGGTTTTATCAAGAGGAAAATCATGATGTTCTATTCTTATTCCCTCAACTTCTTTTGAGAGCCTTAGCATCATAGCATTTGAAATTTCACAGAAGGGACATTCATAATCCGTGTACTCGTGTATCACAAGTTTTGCATCCTCAGAGCCCAGCACATTACCAATAGTTCCGATTTTATAATAAGTTTCAGGTTTTATCTGCTTTGCGGGGTTTTCAGGGCTAAACGGTTTATAAATATTAACAAGCACGAGCGCAATAACTCCTGTTATTACTACTAAAACCGCTATATTTCTCCATATTTCGTCAGAGAGTATATTTTTTACATCATTAATTGTATTTTTGTATAACTCAACAAAGGTATTTCCCGGCTTGGCGGCTATAAACAGCACTGCATTTATAATATACAAATTCTGGCAGAGTATGCATACTTTTTCCATTACAAAATGTGATATAAAAAACAGTATAATGCTTACTATCACTGCAAAAGACGACATGGTAAAAATGTAGCTTCTGGGGTGTTTAAAATCCCTGAATAATTCAAGTTTATGAAAAGGAAATAATGCAAGAAGGAAAATAAAGGAATAGAACCCTAAACCCCAGACAGCCAGGGGAATTCCTAAGAACCTCGAAAATATACTCTCTGCTACGCCGTCACAATCCAGGTATTCATTGACAGCACAGAAACTCGGAGCTGCATCCGGGTTAAAATTTGCATTATAGTATACAAGAATAAGCTCGAAACTTAATATTATGCCTGCAATAGAAATAATTACAAAAATTATTCTGTTTAATTTACTTAAGTCAGTCCGCAAGTCCAAAATCTCCTGATTTTATATATGTATTTACTTTAATTATATAATATAGTAAATAAAATAATGAAGAATTTTTTATAAATTACAACTCAAGCTGCTATTAGTGATCTTAATAAATAAACGTTAATTGCAAATTATTATATCAAAATTAAATTTTGGAGTTGAGTGGAGGGGCTTCGCC
>JANQEP010000152.1 GCA_028278305.1 Candidatus Gastranaerophilales bacterium | reverse complement strand
CCCGCTTGAATCAACAGAAATTCTTATCGGAAAAACAGTGCCGGCTTTTATTATAGGTATGCTGGAGGGAACTTTTTTTATTATAGCCGGGATTATTTTCTTTAAACTCCCGCATGAAGGCTTATTCTTGTATTTATATTTTGGAATGTCAGTATTTCTGCTTGCTATCATAGGAATAGGGCTGTTTATATCCTCTGTTTCAAAAACCCAGCAGCAGGCAATTTTAGGGGCTTTTGCCTTTATGACCCCGACAATTATACTATCAGGGTATGCAACGCCTATAGAAAACATGCCTCTGTGGCTTCAGGAATTTACCGTGATAAACCCTTTAAAGCACTTTTTCATCATTTTAAAAGGGGTTTTATTAAAAGATATCCCGTTTGATGTTGTTTTGGAGCATACTATCCCGATTGCCGTGTTTGCGGTAATTTCGCTTTCGGTTTCAACTCGTATGTTTAAGCAGAGATTAGAATAGTTCTTACTTTCGCTATAGTGTTGTGAGCGAAAAATTTTTTCATACCTCTTTATAAAAATTTTATAAAAATTTTGGTAGTGATCAAATATTAATTGATAAGCTCCTCATGCCTGCTTAGTGGTTTTGTTTTTGATTAAATAAAAAAGAAGCTGTAGAGACTTATGTCATGCCAGTCTTAAAGACTTCAGTACAGATTGTCTTACGGCGGCACTTGAGAAGCCTGCCCCCGCATCAAGTGCGGGGTGATATCAGTTATTATTACAACACTACCAAAAGTTTTTACTATATATTTTGAACTTCTCTAAGCCAGTCTGCGAAGATATAATTTGCATCTCTTGGACCTGGTCCGGCTTCCGGGTGAAATTGTACTGTGTTTACATTTAAAGCCGGACTGCAAAAACCTTCAACCGTCTCATCATTAACGTTCATATGCGTAATATGAATGTTATCGGGTAAATTCCTCGCAGAAACTGCATAACCGTGATTCTGTGAGGTCATAATTACTTTATTTGTCCTTAAATCTATTACAGGATGATTGCTTCCTCTGTGACCAAATTTTAATTTATAAGTATCACCACCCATTGCAAGAGCAAGTATCTGATGTCCAAGACAGATTCCATATAGAGGAATCTGACCGAGAAGGTCTTTTGCTGTTTTTATTGCTTCTTTTACATCTTTCGGGTCTCCGGGACCGTTTGAAAACAGGACAGCGTCGAATTGCTTATCAAAAATCATCTGAGCCGGAACATTATAAGGCAATATGTGAACTTCACAGCCAAGTTGCACTAAATGTTTGACTATGCCTTTTTTAACTCCAAGGTCAACTAACGCGATTTTCTTTCCATCCCCTTTTATAATTTTCACGTCTTTTCCTGAAACCTGTTTTACAACGTCCGGCGGAAACTTGAATTCCCCCAGCTGTTTTTTTAACGACTCTTTCAGCTGCTTACCCAGGGAATCGGTAATTTTTTCAGAGGTTATAACACAGTTCATAGCCCCTTTTGTGCGGATTTTTTTAGTCAGCATCCTGGTGTCAATCCCGGCTATACACGGAATATTATTTTCTTTTAAATACTCTATAAGGCTTTTGTTGCTCTTCCAGTTAGTTTCTATTTCAGACAATTCTTTTACAACAAAACCCCTGACCTGTATCCTGTCTGATTCAACATCTTCCTCATTAATTCCGTAGTTTCCCATGAGAGGATAAGTCATTACAACAACCTGTCCGGCATATGAAGGGTCAGTCAGGATTTCCTGATAACCTGTCATTCCGGTATTAAAACAGATTTCACCAAAGGCAGTTATATCCGCACCAGCGGAAATACCCTCTACTTCCGTACCGTCTTCGAGAATTATATGTGCTTTCATTTTATTTCTCCATTATTTTTTAATTAAGTCTAGCATATCAAAAACAAGAAAAGCATTTATTTTTTAAATTTAGTTAAACCGAATCACTAAATAACTCGAATTACGAATTAGCT
Source organism: Candidatus Gastranaerophilales bacterium (assembly GCA_028278305.1). GTDB lineage: Bacteria > Cyanobacteriota > Vampirovibrionia > Gastranaerophilales > UBA9971 > JANQEB01. The sequence goes on along the minus strand of JANQEP010000152.1, from coordinate 13,118 downwards.
TAAAAGCAATTATAACAAAGTTTTAAACAGAGTTGAAATTTTAATTTTATTGAAATTAATTTTGCAAAATCATAAATAAAAACAGGGGCGAACGAGGCGACGAAGTCGCCGAAGTGAGCCCAAAACAATAAACTAGCCCCCTCCCTTACAAAAGGAGGGGGTTGGGGATGGGTTATAAAATTTTTGATTTTGCAAATTAATTCGTAATTCGAGTTAAATAGGAAAATCATTGATACGACATGATTCAAAATTCTTCAAAATTTATAAAAAAGAGGCGCACGCCTCTGCGTTAGCGGGCGCACAGCCTCATTCATGGGTGGGGATTTTGAGAAAATTTCAAAAAATACAATTCGTCATTCAGGTTAGTTAATAATAAAATTTGTAAAATCTAAAACTAAAAAATTTCCAGATTTACACTATTTTTTCAAAAGCGTATAATTCTGTTATATATACAACTAGTCTAACCTGAGCAGGGTCATAAAACGTGAATATTTGAATCTGTTTTGATCCTTGCTGAAAGAGAGTTTAAAATTTTTCGGGCACCGAAAGTGAGTTTTAATTTATGAGCAGACAAGAGCAAATTTCATATCTTAATCACTGTTTTAAAGACGGTAGGCTCATCAGATGGGCTGATAGCGCAATGCCCCTGAGCATATTTATCTCCCGCTTTCGATGGTACAGGGCAAAAGATGAGGAATATGAATATTACGCCATGATAGAGCAAGCCCTGAATATGTGGGAAAAAGCATCAGGCGGCAGTGTGAAATTTCAGAGGGTGACTAACCTGTTTGACTCCCAGATTAACCTCGAATGGAAAAGAGTTGAAAGATCGTCCCTGGGGCATTGCTACTTTAATTTTGACTCTGAAGGCAGGCTGTACTCGGCTGAGGTAAGTATAGGTCTTTCAGACGGGCTTATTCACAGTGATTACCAGAATAAAAACGAAGTCCTGCATACCATAATCCATGAAATAGGGCATGCTCTGGGGCTTCAGCATAGTCCTTTTAAAACGGATATAATGTATGTTCCTCACCAGTACGGAATTACAAAAGCGTCTAAGAGAGATAAACTTTCATTAAAATGGCTTTACCGGTTTGCTTATGGGGTTAGTAAAGATGAAATCCTGGCGCATTATAAATTGCCGGCTAATTATGACATTGATAAGCTGATTTACATGCTGGAAACTGACACATCTTTTGAGCAAATGCAGGATTCGCAAAGCCGGGCTCCTTCCATAAGCGATCAGGCTCTGCTTGAAGAGGAGCAAAAAACACTTGCCGAGCTGAATAAATTCAACATTTCAATACAAAATTTTAGTGTATCACCTGATGCCCGGGAATATTTCAAGAAGTTGAGGATTAAAAAGGACTTTGAAAACAAATAAATTAATACCTCTAAATAATCTGTATTTAATTTTAAGCATATCTGCAATAACTCTTCTGGCTTTTGTTTTAAGGTTTATTGATATAGAAAAAACCGGCGGTATGTGGCATGACGAAGTTGTTACCTATATAGTTGCCTCTAAAAACAACATTTTAGAGATAATAAATATATCATCCCCCAGACCTCTTTATTATTTAATACTTCACTACTGGATAAAATTCTGGGGCAGCTCTGACTTTGCAATGAGAATGCTCTCCCTGCTGTTCGGAGTATTTACAGTGCCTGTGATGTATTTTGCGGCAGCTGAATTACATAAAACCGTTAATTCCGGAATTACGGAAAAAACCAGCCTGCCGGGAATTACGGCAGCTCTTTTAACCGCAGTTAATTCATTTTTTATCTATTATTCCCAGGAAATCAGGCAATATGCCCTGCTGGGTCTAATTTGCGCTCTTTCGGCATTTATGCTTCTCAGGTTTATTAATAAACCCGGCAGAAAAAATTTTATTTTACTTCTTGCCGTAAATTTCATTTTTATACTCACTCACTTTATAAGCACTATTTTTATATTTTTTGAATTTATGTTTCTCATAATTTATTTTAGAGCAAGCGGTCAATTTAAATATTATGAAAAAATTAACTTTAAAAAATATATTTTGATTGCATCTGTTTGCGCCCTGCCGTTTTTAACTATTCTGATCTCTAAATTTATAAATTCCTGCATATATTCAAAAAGTAATATTATGAACAGCTTTGAATTTTATTACTTTGATTACCAGTCTATATTTATGGTTTTTCAGAACTGGTTTTCTCCGATTATTACCGGGGCTTATAATAATGTTCCGCATTTTCTGGAATTTTTCATAAAAAATTTAAATATCGGTAAGGTTATATTTATAGTTTTGCCGGTTTTTTTATGCTTTATAAGTTTATTTAACGCGGTTTTATCAGAAAAAAAATCTTTTAAGCCTATACATATAATTTTTTTAACGCCTTTTTGCTTTCTATTACTTGATTATATCCTGTCTTTACTTAACACGTATGTAATTATTTCCAGGTATACCCTGATATGCCTTCCTTTTATCCTGCTATGCATAGGCTACGGCATAGTTAAATTTGAAAATAAACTTATTAAAGGGTCTATAATTACTTTATTAATAGGAATAAACCTTTTTTTCCTGGTATTAAGCCCGGCAAGCGCACCTAGAATAGCAAGGACCGACGGTCAGCAAATTCTAAAAAATACGCTTGCAGGCTTATCTTTATGCGGGGATGATATTGTCATAGCCCAGCGCTCTGGAGATTTATCGAAAAACTACCTGGGTATAAACGTGAAAAAACACAGCATGAGCTCATTTCTTTCAAGAAAAAACGTTAATCTCTTAATAGGAAATCAATCGGCAAAAAAAGTACACATAAGCAATGCAGAGGAAATTTTCAAGAATTATCTAAGCTATGGAAGCTATACAGACTCTTTTGAAAACTATTTTATAGAAAATTTTTATAAAAACCTGGAATCCGGCAGGTATTTTGTACTGGTCCATAATACTGACGTAGCTAATCATAAACCCGCAAGCCTGGCGTCAATAGTCCGTGATGAAAACCTGTATAAAAAAGAATCCGTTGAGTTTATGATCTACTCTAAACTTACGGGTGATTTTTTTAATCTTGCAAATAAGCATCTGGAACTGGTTGATATAAGAAAAAATAAACCCTGGATAGTAAGCGTATTCAAAAAAAAGGGAACAAAAAATTCCTCAATAAAGCTCAGGAATTAAAATACTGCTTAATTAACCCGTCATTCAGGTTAAATATCTAAGATTCTGTTAAGAAAGTTTTTCAGATCATAATTCCTTCCTGTATTTCTTTTTATGAAGAAAAGTCAATTGGTTAATTGTACTAGCAGGTCGGGTTATTTATCTAATTTTTTTATTTTGTTTTAATTACTAATATGTTATTATTATTCGCATACTCATATTATATATATTTGATTACTAATTTTAATTACAGATATAGACCGGGTAGGATATATAAGGGGATTAAGCTTTGAGTAAGACACAAAAAACCAATCTTCAAACAAGAGAAAGTTTATCTGATAACCAGTATGAAAATATGGGCGATTTTAAATTTACTACAAGAGAAAAAAATCAATTAAATATTGAAAAATCACTGTTTACGGATAAAAAAGCCGAGCCTGCTTTTGGTTTTCCGGGACAGACAAACCCGGCTTGCTCATCAGTAAAAAAAGAAAAGCATGCCGGTGATAAAAAAATTCAGAAAACTCAACTAAAAGTACGCGAAAATTCAACGAATCCGATTACCGTAAAAGAAGAATCCGAAGCTGACCAGATTGTAAATGCGGTAATCATGGCAAAAAAATCAATTGTAGAGGAAATTTCAGCTAATTTTGAGAAAAAACTCGAAAAACTGGATGACGCAATTATTGAATTAATAAGCTGTAAAACAGAAAATGAAAGGCTAAAAGCCAAGATAGATAACTTAACAAGGGAAAACTATAAACTTAAGAAAGAAACCAGAAGTTTCAGGCAAATCATGCCGGGTTTTTTCATAAAAGTTAAAACAGAAGAAATTAATTTATAAAAAATCAGCGGTTTTCCCGAAATCAAAGAGGCGCTTTAATGAAAAGAAGAGATATAGGATTTTTAATAACGATAATTTTCCTGGGCTTTTTCACTTTTACAAAGAGCGCATTAGCAGCCGAGGGAAATTTTATTATTAGATATATCCTGCCGGATAAAGCCGGTAAACTTCTTTTTTTGGGGGGCAAAAAAAAAGACGGGAAAATTAAAACCAAATATAAAGTCACAAGGCTGTCTGACCCTCACCGGATGGTGGTGGACATAGAAAATGCTTCTCTTGAAGAAGGCAAAAAAGCATTATTTTTAAATAATGAAAAACTGAAAGAAAAAATCAGGATAGCCCAGTTTTCTGTTGATCCAAACGTGGTAAGGGTCGTGATTACGTCAGACTCCGCCAAGACTCTTGATGAAATTAAGATAAGAGTTTATAAAAATAACGTTGCCTTTGAGTTTGGAGAAATAGAACTTGCTAAAATACCTTTTTCTTCTGTTTATAAAGATAGAAATGCCGAAGCTGACCCTGATAAAGCTAAAAAAGAAGAGATTAAAGTCACAGATAAACCTGTTGCAAAAACAGAACCCGATAAAGATACAAAAAAAGATGAAAAGCAGGATTCGCAGGGTGATTTTGAAGCAGTTGTAAAAATTAAAAAAGATAACCTGGACAATGAAAATACTGAGGTTTCAGAAAATGAAATTGATGAAAAAGAAGCTATACTTAATGAAATAAAGAAAAAAGTAAAGCATAATATAGTTATAAATAATATTGTTCAGAATGAAAACCGTGTTTTAATTTCCGGAGCAGGGATTATTTCCCTGGCAGAACCGTTTGTTCTTGATTCACCGGCAAGAAAAATTTTTGATATACCTGAAGCTGTGCTTAATTCAACTGATCTTATAAAAGAAATCAACTTAGACAATGGCGACACAGTAAGAATAGCCCAGTTTGATCCTAAAACAGTGCGTATAGTCGTAAAAAGTAAAGATCCTGATACTTATACAAACGCGTTTTCACCTGACTTGCAGTCAATAATGATTTCCCCGAAACAGGAACTTTCTTTTGCGGAATTCCCGGATAATAAGTCCGCCGGGGAAATTAAGGATATAAAAGTTATAAAGCAGGATGATAAAGTTACAAAGCTGGTATTAACGTCTGAAAAGCCTATAATACATAATATTGACAGGCTTTATTCACCTGACAGGCTAAACCTGAGTTTGTTTAATATAAAACAACCCGCAAAGGAACTTGTTGAAAAACTGGAGAAAACCGGGCAGTTTCACGGGGTTAAGACAGGACCAATAGAGCAGTTCCCTGACGGTTCAAAATGGAAATTACCGCTGAACAGGTCAACAGTAATTAAATCAAAACTCAGCCTTGACGGGAGGGTTCTGGAAATTACCCTGCAGGATAGTGTTGCAGTGGTGCCGGCGGAAAGTAAGACAGTTAAAAATAAAATCATAATTGATCCCGGACACGGTGGTTATGACCCGGGAGCACAGAATAACGGGATTTATGAAAAGGATATTGCCCTGGATGTTTCAAGAAGAGTGAAAAAATATCTTGAAAAAGCCGGTTTTTATGTAATTATGACCCGGGAGCAGGATAAAACAGTTTCTCTTAAAGACAGAGTTGACCTTACAAATAAGGAAAATCCCGATCTGTTTTTAAGCATTCACGTTAATGCCTCCAGGAATCCTGATATAAGAGGAGTAGAAACACACTGGTATACTCTTAAAAGCAGATCTCTTGCCATGCATGTCCAGCAACAGATGGTTAACAGAATAGTTATTCCAGATAGGGGTCTTAAAAATTCCAGGTTTTACGTTATCCGCAACGCAAAAGTTCCTGCCGTGCTTGCTGAAATAGGCTATATGTCCAATGAAATCGAATTCTACCAGCTTTTGACCGAGGAGAGAAAAGAATCTTCCGCAAGGGCAATAGCAGAGGGAATTATAAAATACATCAAGGAAAAAAGCTCAGGCTCAGACTCTTCAGACAGGCAGAAACTCTAAAATAAAATTTAATACTCCGCGGGTGGAAGTGATTTTTATTTATACTATAATTTATTAAAATATCATTTGAGAAACATCCTAAATGAAAGAAAATCCTATTGGAATATTCGATTCAGGGGTTGGCGGGCTGAGCGTTTTAAAAGAACTCGTTAACCTTATGCCAAATGAAGATTACCTGTATTTTGGCGATACAGCAAGAGTTCCGTATGGTGAAAAAACAAAAGAACAGCTAACAGGCTATGTAAGGGGAATTCTGGAATGGTTTAAATCAAAAAACGTTAAAGCCGTGGTTATGGCTTGCAATTCCAGCTCGGCAGTTGTTTATGAGAAGATCAAAGATGAATATGATTTTCCGATATTTTGTCTGATAGAGCCGACAGCTGATTTTGTTTCCTATTTAAACGCCGAGAAAATCGGGGTTCTGGCAACTTCAGCCACTGTAAATTCAAAAGCCTACACAAAAGCTATCCAGAAAATAAATCCTTCAAAAATAATTTTTGAAATAGCATGCCCGGGACTTGTAGAGGTAGTTGAAAGCAATAAATCAGATACTTATGAGGCAAAAAAACTCGTTATAAAATATGTAGTGCCGCTTCTGGAAAAAGGCGTGGGTAAAATAATACTTGGGTGTACGCATTATCCTTTTTTAGGTCATATTATTCAGGATGTTGCAAATGATAAAGAAATACTGATTGACCCGGCAAAACATCTGGCAACCAAAGTATCAGAGAGCCTGCTGCTTTTTGACCTGCTAAATGACCAGGAAAAAGGCTCAACAAAATTTTATGCAAGCTTAAATATGTCTATGTTTGTTGAAGCGGGAAAAAAGTTTTGCGCGAATATTGATAATGCCCGGGAATTAAAAATAGGCGAAATCACAAGGGTAGTCAAATAACAGGCTTCTCAGGTGCGGCATGACACTTATGTAAAAACTTTTTCAACCTTCCTTAATACCGAATTTCGCCCAGAACTACAGGTTTTGCAATATCTCTTCTGTATTTCATGCCTTGAAAACTGATCAGGTTAACGGATTCATACACAAGTTCCTGCGCCCGGTTAAGTGTAGAGCCTGTTGATACAACGTCCAGAACTCTTCCCCCGTTGGTTACGATTTCGCCGTAAATATTTTTTTTAGTCTGCGCATGAAACACAAATGTACTGTCATCAACAATTTCATCCAGTCCCTCAATTACTGCTCCTTTTTTATACTCGCCCGGATAACCCTCAGAAGTCAATGTTACACAGGCTGAATGATCATCTGAAATGTTAAAAGCTTCATATGAATCTCCAAGAGCACCAATTGAAGATAACATCATAATTTCAAACAGATCTTCATTTAACAGCGGTAGGATTGTTTGAGTTTCAGGGTCTTTAAAATTAACATTTATTTCTACAAGATGAGGATTATTTTTTTCATCAATAATTATAGTTACTCTTAAAAGTCCGGAAAAGCCCATTTTCTCTGTATTTAAGCCATCTATCAGAGGGAAGAAAATTTTTTCCGCTATTTTAAACTCCATCTCTGCATCAACAAAAGATACCGGAGAATATGCTCCCATTCCTTGCGTATTAAAACCAAGATTGCCTTCTTCAGATTTAGTATATATATATGCAACAGGTAGAGGTACTGCATTATATCCATCAGTTATTACCTGAAAAGAAATTTGCTTTCCGGAAATATAGTTTTCCAGTACTACAGGTTTATATAAATTTTTTAAACAGAATGAAACAGCATTGCGGGCTTCACTAAAAGATTTACAGATAATAGCGCCGGTGCCGGGGAATCTTGAGTCGAACTTAACAACCTGCGGATATTCTGCGTTTCTTGCATGGGTAATAGCCTGGGATTCCTTATCAAAAACTCCAAACCTGGGTGTGGGAATTTTATATTTATGCATGAATTTTTTGGCAAAACCTTTTGCCAGCTCTATTTTACAGGAATTTTTTCCCGGTCCGAATACGTTTAAGCCCTCTTCTCTTAACCTGTCTGCAAGCCCTGTATTACCGGTTACCAGGGATTCAACCACGGTTAAGTCTATCCGGTTTTCTTTTATAAATTCATAGAGCTTATCAGCTTCGTTTTCCCTGATATCAACAAACTCAGCAAGGTTTTTCATACCGGCATTATTGTATGTACAAAAAATATTGCTGACTCTCTCACTTTGGGTTAGCTTCCATACGAGTGAATGAATTTTCCCGCCTGAGCCTATTATAAAAACTTTCATAAATAAATTATTTTTAATTTCTCTTTATAACAAATAAATTTTACAATAAATCTGTTTTTTTATAAATGTTGATAATTGCTTTATAGTGACCTTAAAAAAACAGATTTCTATAATTTTTTGGAATTCCTGTTTGCAAAGCCCGATCTTTGCAGGTTTTAACATCGCAGTCCTTAAAATTTGCCCGTATAGCTTATATTTATAAGTTCCGAGAGAATTTGTTTTGTTTCCATATTTTCCATTGCCAAAATTCCAAATAAAGCTTGCAAACATAATTTATTATAATTCATTTTAAAAAGTAAAAATATTTTAAAAGCATTATAAGTTAATGTTCCTTAATCAGGAAAGAATTTATTTTTCAGCAAAAAAAGAGTTGTCCTGTGACAACTCTTTACTGTATGGCTTAATTTATGGTTTAACCTGTATTCTTGAGCGTTTTAACTATTTTCAGGCGCCTGTTCGGCTCGTCACCAACGCTGGTGCTCTCAAGGTTGTGTTTTTCGATCAATTCATGCTGAAGTTTTCTGATATTTATCTTTCTCGGCTCAAGTTCAACTGAACTTACACCGTTCAGAACCTTATAAACAGCCCCCTGTGCTTCTTTGAGAGCTTCTTCCCTTTCATCGAAGCATTCTTCCGCAAAGTCATCGCCTGGACGTCCCCCGATTCCAAGTGCGTGCTTGACTGCTTTTTGTATCTGGGCTGTGGTATTTGACCTTACAAAATGTATGGGAAGATGATATTCCTTTGCTACATTTATGATTTTAGCCCCGCTCTTTGAGTAGCTCTTGTGGGAGATTACCACATCCGCTTCGTCAATATTTCTTGTTACCTCAGCGTTAAGTCCATATCTTTCTATTACTTTGTCAACTATTGACCTGCTTACAGCATAGACAAATATTTTTTTATTCGCTGCATTACTGCTAACTTCTCTCATATATTTATTAATATACTGCTCGAAGTTTTCTTTTTCTTCTTCTGCACAGGGTAATTCAGGAGCTTGACGGATTTCGGTTGTTTTGCCCTTATCGTCAATTTTTCTTATCTCAGGAGTTACGAGCCAGCCTCTGAGAATACAGTCAACAGCATCTGATACACTCGGGTAAACAGCAAGCGTATTTCTGTCCCTGATTTCGATTACCACATCAAATGTAGGCTGCTTTTCTCTTTCCAGGACGGTTTTCTGACAGGCTCTTCTTCTTGCCTCATCGTCCCCGAGGGTTACGCTGGTAAGACCGCCTAAGAGATCTGATAAAGTCGGGTTTTTAATCAGGTTTTCAAGAGTATTTCCATGAGCCGTGGCTACGAGCATAACTCCTCTTTCCGCGATTGTCCTTGCAGCCTGTGCTTCTTTTTCAGTACCTATTTCATCTACAACAACCACTTCCGGCATATGGTTCTCAACAGCTTCTACCATTACGTCTTTTTGACGTTCAGGAGAAGGTACCTGCATTCTTCTGGACTTACCTATGGCTGCATGCGGAATATCACCGTCTCCGGCAATTTCATTTGAAGTATCAACCACCACAACCCGCTTATTAAGATCATCTGCCAGCAGTCTTGAAATTTCCCTGAGTTTTGTTGTTTTTCCCACGCCCGGTCTGCCCAGGAAAAGAATACTTTTTTCTTTTTTAACAATATCTTCTATACAATCAATAGTCCCGGTCACGACTCTACCGATTCTGCACGTCAGGCCTATTGTTTTGCCTTTTCTGTTCTTGATTGCGCTTATTCGGTGAAGTGTACCGGGAATTCCAGTTCTATTATCAGATGTAAATTCTTCGATTCTCTCGGTTATGTAATCAATATCTTCCTGAATAACCTCCTTTTTCCCTAAATACTCCAGTTGTTTGTTTAGATATCTCACCTCCGGTAATCTGCCTATGTCCAGAACAATTTCTACAATTTCATTGAGGTCCTTTTTCTTTAATTCACCAATTATTCTGGGTGGTAAAACGTTAACTAGTCTTTGTAAGTCGTCAAAAAAATCAGAATAAAACATTTCACCTGCTGAGTTCACTAAATCCTCCTCTTTATTAACTCTAATACTGGTTTATGTAAGATTTTTCCGATATTCATGGCGGTTTCCACTAAATTAATTTGATCTTATCTATATTATACAATATTTTTAGCCTCTTTGCATTAGTTTTTTATTAAACTCCCGGCAACAGCGGTTATTTTATACAAATTCGCCATAAATTCTTTTTCTTCATATTCCTCTATATAAGAAAGAATGATTTTTTTTGCAAAAGTTCCGTAAGCTATTCCGGAAATATTAAGCCCTGCAAGTCTGACAAATTCGGAAGTTAAGTGATTTGTACCGCCTGCAAGCTGGATATATGCGTCAACTTTTTCTTCTTGAAGTGCTGCTGCTGCTGCAATGGTCTGAAGTGTAGAAGAATTTTTACTCCCCCCTCTCATTGATATTCCGTCTACCTGGAGAATTATTTTTTTACTAAACAGTTTTATGACAGGATTAACATACTCCGGGAGTTCCTTATTGTTAAAGCGTGTAGAATCAATACTGACTGAAATAAAAGCTGCCCTCCCTATTATAGTTTTATTAAATTCCAGGAAGGTTTTAACTTCCTCAACAGAGCTATTTCCTGTATGTATTTCTATTGCGTCGAATTTACCTATATCGTTTTTGTCTTTCTCGGGAATGAAGGGATTTGCTGTTGTGGTTATTACATTATGCTGGCAGGCTTCCACGCAGCTTGCGCAGCCATAGCATTTTTCACTGGAAAATGAAGTTTTCCCGTCAACTTCCGTAAGCGCGCCTGACTGGCATTGCTTCACGCACTCAAGGCATTGAACACATCTTTGCAGGTTAAAGTCAGCTTTTCTGAAGTGCTTATCCTTCCCTGCATTTATGCTTTTCATTATGGCGGGGACGTTGAACCCGGGGTAAATTCCAGGTTGTTTTTCGGCTAATTCATATGCTTTTATAATTCCTCTTTTTGCGGCGGTATAAATACCTTTTTGAGGAGCTATATCTATTACGTCAGCCCCGCACAGGGAATAAACCAGGGTTAGTCTTTCAACCTGTTTTTCGCTTGTGTTTGAAGCCCCGCATATTACTTTACGAAAACTCCCGGTTTCAAGGGCTTTTGTAATTTTTTTAAGGGAAAACTGCGGTTTTTTAACTTTATTTACTGTCATAATCCTTAATCACAATGTTTTTGGGTTTTAGTAGTGGTTTTATACATTCCATATGTGAAACAGATTAAAAAAGCGGTTATTAAAACCCAGGCGAAAACTTCTCCAATAAGCTCATAATTCATTTTTCAAGCTCCTTTAATAAGCACTTAATTTTTTCTTCAATGTTTAATATTCCATAAAAGAAAAATACAGCTATAGAAATACCTAATAGAATTAATGGTAAATAAATAAGTTTAAAGTTAAGAGTTAACCCTATTGTACCAGTTATGACAACGATAACAATAGTTGTAAAGTTTGACCTTTTAGCAATTAATGAATCAATTTCTTTTTTAATAGGGTCCTTCAAGCTATATTTCCCGCTAACTTATAATTCCGAAGCCTAAAAGGATTGACACAAAAATAAAAGTTCCTGCGAATATGGCTGTTACCCTGTTCAAACCGGCTTCTACGCCCTTCTGGCTGGAAAATAATTGCGCTGCACCTCCGATAGCTGCCATTCCATCACCCTTTGGCGCATGAAGCAGCACCAGGAGTATTGTCATTAAGCCTGTAAGTATTTGCACTACCTGAAAAAAAACTACCATTATTTCCTCCGAATTTGCTGGATCAATTTTAGTTTATTCAGAAACCATACTACCATGAAAAGCTCTTTTTTATACCAGACTATACATTCTCTTATACCATACATTTGTTAAGTTTTTGTTAGCTTTCTTTAAGGAAATCTTTTATAAACTGAAAAACAGCGCAATTTTATATTTTTAGTTGTTTTATACTTGCAGAAGAAGTTAAAAAGGCTAAGACCATGTCAGTAATTCCGGCAATTAGTAATAGAAGTAATGAAAATACAAAAACTTATGTTAATTCTAATAACCAGGACCCCTCAAACATCAATAATTTAATAGCTGTACCGGCTGGTATTGCAGCAGGCTCAGCTTCTGCTTTTGCTATAAATCAGGGTAGCAAGAAAACAATAGGTAAGTATTTGATTAATCTTGCGGAAAAAGCACATGATGCAACTTTTAAAGGTTTTTCTTTAACTAAAATTGCTGAATTAGCTGACCAGATGATAGATGAAAATATAGGAAAACGTAAAGGAGGATTTATTCCTAAAGAATTAAGTTTTTCATACTCCACGCCTGGAAATTTATAACAAACTGCACAGCTTTTAAAAAAACAAATCAAAGAATCAATTAAAGTATTAGTTTCAAAAAACCCTTTAATTCTCTTAGGTGTCATGTTTCAAAAGACTTCCGACTTACTGGTAGGGCAATTACCTAAAAAGTTTAATTTTATAAAATTAGCAGAAAAAACTTTTTATAACCCTATTGACAATCACATTAATGTAACTAATAAACATGTAGGGGCTATCTTCCACGAAATTGGACATGCAATAAATAAATATGGAAACTTTTTCTCTAAATTGCCTTTCAGAGCAGGTAATGTTTCTAAATATTTCGTATTACCTGCTTTAATTTTTACGGCAATGTTTACAGGAAAAGGAGATAAGGAAAATAAAGAAAAACAGGCGATTAACCAGGATTCATTCTTCAAAAAATCAAGACAGTTTATAAAAGACCACATTGGAGCGCTTACTTTTGCCTCATTTATACCTCTTATGACAGAAGAAGCCAGGGCATCAGCACATGCGGTTAAGTTTATAAATAAACAAGAGGGTTTATCAAAAGCATTTAAAGCAGGGCATTCTAAACTTTTACAGGCGGCTTTTTTAACTTATTTA
>JANQEP010000048.1 GCA_028278305.1 Candidatus Gastranaerophilales bacterium | reverse complement strand
ATTGGAGTAGCTTTCCCATAAATCACTAAAAGTAAAGGTATCTTTGTACTTATCTGGAAAACGATTTTTAAATTCCTCACAACTTTCTCGATCTCTATTGCCTACAAAGTAAGCTACTATTTATTTTGTAACTCTTGATTTTGCAAACCATCCCCATTTTTTATTATATTTTTGCTGCCACATTTCGTACAATTTCCTAAATTTTCTTTCATTTTTCTGCCCTCCTTTATTTATAACAGCGCAAAAGGTTTTTCAAAAATTTCCATTTAGTTTTTCAATTTTATAAATTTATTTTTTTCCGAAAATCAAAAATATTTTAAAGGAAAAACAAGCAGGTTTAAACTGTTTTAAAAGCACTTTAAAAAGCATTTAAACGCTCTTTAAAAAAATAAAGAAGAAGCCTGTGAGGACTTCTTCTTTTAAGCTTTAAGAGAGGACTCGCTTTTTCCTCTATCGCCTGAAGGCTCGGTCGCAAGATTTACCGCTTAAAGCTCTGGCTTCGCCGGGGTACTGCCGGTTATCCCCTGGGCTGCTCATCACACTTTGCAGTGTAGGTACGGCTGGCAGGTTCACCGTGTTAGCGAAGTTATTATTAAATTTTAGAAGCTTCGCCGGGGTACTGCCGATTATCCCCTGGGCTACTCATCACACTTTACAGTGTAGGCACGGCAGGCAGGTTCACCGTGTTAGCGAAGCCTATTGACTTTTGTAAAATAAACGCTTCGGAATATTAGAATACTACCGAAGCTATGTTATGAAATACAATTACTTAATTACTAATATTTTATCAATTTTATGTTCAATTTTCAATCTCGGTTTTTTGTTTTAAAAGCTTGTATATATGGTTAATACTAACTTTGCACTCAAGAGCCAGCTTATTTGCTCCTGCTCTTGTACCATCGTAATTTTCAATAATATATTTATTTACAAGATTTTTTATCCCTGAGCAAGGAACATACACATTAATTCCGGGCATATTTTCTAAAAGGTTTATTGCGGTATCAACCCCGCAAACTTCCGCAACAAGCTGCATATTTTCTGTTGGCATATCTTCAGGGGTTATGTTTTCTAATATTTTTTGCTGCATATACTTTCTCCTCAACCAATTTTTATAAACAAACTATTTTCAAGACTAAAAAGCTAATCTCGTTTGATCTCTCTGGGCTTCCTGTACAATTTTAAGAATTTCGTTTTTATGATTTTTTAATGCCAGGTAAAGCTCATCTTTTACACCTATATCTTTGCCGTTTAAATGTATTACAGGGTTATAATGAACAGACACGCTACCCTGGCTGGTTGTTCCCTGTTTATTATTTCTTACTCTATCAGCAATCGGCTGGGGTAAAATCATTTCACCTTTATGCACCATTGCAAGCTGGTCATTAGGTATATTCCAGGAGCCCACATCATAAGAAGGTATTTTGCCGGTAACAAAATTTACAGTTTGAGTAACGGCTTTAATTCCTGTTGAAATAGGAGAAAGTTTTTCAAGGGCATTTAAAGCACCGGAAACACCATTTTCAATACTTTTCCACAGGTTAGTAAAAAAGTCTGAAATAGGCTTCCAGTTTTTATAAACAACATAACCCAGCCCTGCAAGTGCAGCTATTCCTGTAACTATTAAGCCTATTGGATTTGCATTTAAAGCTACGTTTAACAGCCATTGCGCTGCTGTTAATAATTTTGTGGCAATTTGCCATTTTTTCATTAGCTGGATAAAGATAATAAAACGAGGCGTAAAAGCAATAATACTGCTTAAGGAGGCTGTTAATACGCCCAGCCCGATAATAAGCGGGCCAGTTATTGCCAGTAATGAAGTAAAGACAACAAACATTTTTGTCAATTGCGGGTGCTTTTCTATGAATCCGTTTAATTTTTTCATAAATTCAATAGCTCCCTTTAATTTGTCTTTTAAATTAAAGGTTTTGGCCATTGTATCCCCTAAAGTTCCCAGAGCTTGAATTGCGTTATCTTTAAAAGTGGAAAACAAACCAAAAAGCGTTTTAGACTGTTTTTTCATTCCCTGGTAAAACATACCGCCTTTTGAGGTCATAGAGGTAAAAGCCTCGTCAAAAACTTCCCTGGTAACTTCCCCGGCCGGAATCATTTTTTCTCTTAAATTTAAAACCGTTGTATCCAGTTGTTTTGCAAGGACTTTTAATATTGGCACGCCCGCATCTGTTACACGGTTAATATCTTCCATTGAGGCTTTTCCGCTGGCAGATATTTTGCCGTACGCATCAACAAGGGTTTCCATTTTTTGGGAATTACCGCCTGCAGTATCACCCAGCTTGTTTAAAATAGATATAACGTTTTCCTGCTCTATTCCAAATGCCAGAAGCTTTTTTGCGTTATTAGCAAGACCAGGCATTTGAAAAGGAGTTGAGGCAGAAAACTCTTTAACCTGGTTAAAAAGCTTATTTGCCTTATCAGCACTTCCGAGCATAACCTCAAAGTCTGTTTTTAACTGCTCAAATTTACCACTGGTATTCAAAGCCATAAAACCAAGAGCAGCAAGCGGGGTGGTAAGCTTTAAAGACATATCCATTCCAAGTCTTTTCATATTGCCTGATAGCTGTTTTGCTTTTTCCGACAACCTATTTAATGATTTGTAGTATCTGTCTGTCGCCCTTTCTACCACTCTTAAAGGTTTAGTAACCCTGTCTATTGCTTTAAGTGTTATTGCTAAATCAAAATTATTCCCCATTTATAGCCTCGTTTTCTTTATTTATCACTTTACCCAAAGCGGATGACCAATAAATCAGGTCATCCACTGTCATATTCATTATTGTATTAAAATCTATGTTTCCATATTTTGTGAGGTAGATAACTCGTTCCCCAAGGTCTGTAATCCACACTCGCCCAATTCCTGGGCTAATTCGAAAAAATCCGCAAGATTCATTTCTGCGATTTCTTCAGGTGGTTGTTTTTGCCCGTCAAAAGTACAGACCCTTGATATTAATCGGGCATAAAATTCAATCTGGTTTGTCTCCACAGAAACCACCTTGCCTACTTCCTGTAAGTCTTTTAGTAAAGGGGTTCTAATTTCAACATTTTCAAACTGGAATGAGTTGTCATCTTTAATTCTGGTGATTTTCAATTTTTTATCTCCTCTGTTTTAATGATTAAACAAGTTTTTGCTGTAAAAATGTGTATTTTAAAAACTTAACGTGTTTTAAACCAATGCCAGGTTTCAGGGTAAACTCTTAAATTTTCTTTGTCATACTGACCCTCTATATAGGGATGAGGCTTTTTGTCATAAGTATAAAAGATTGCTTGATGCTCTTGCACATATAATTTTGCTATTGCAGTTATACTTATATTAGCCATACTTCTATCAGAGCTGTCTTTACCAAAAGCAAAATACTTTTCATTTTCCCTGCTATTTTGGTTTCTAAATTCATAATAATTTTTAACTGCCTCTGCAAAAGAGCGGGCAGCCTTATTGTAATCAACACAAATTTGATACGCCCACTTTTTGTCTGATATTGCTTTAATTTCAGCATTTAAGCCTGTCAGTTCTTCCTCTATGGCTAAGACATCCGCCTGGACTTCTTTTAATTTTCTATCAACAGAGGCAACTTCATCACTTTTTAGTTCAAGTTTCTCCTGGGCTTTACCAATTTCTTTAGTTATTTCGCTTACAGGCTGATCGTTATACAGGGCATTTTGCCTTTCTTCCCTTTTCCTGGAATATTCATTTTTTAAGGTTTTTTCTTCTTTACTAACCTTGTCAAGCCTCTTTTGCAGATTTTCAATTTCTGAATTCTTCTCATTAACCTGTTTTTGTTTTTGTTCAGCTTCCTTTTGTTTCTGGCTAATAGAGCTTTCAAGTTTTTTAATGTCTGATTCAACGTTTTTGAGGATTTCTTCCATTTTTTAATTCTCCTTTTGCTTATCTAATAACTTTTCTGGTTTTTAATAACCAAGTTGTTCTAAACGCCTTATTAATTCGGAAATATGTCCTTCCTCGTCCTTATTTCCACCTGTTTTCAATAAAAATTGAAGCGTCTTTTTAAGACCTGCTTTCTTTTCTGAAAATTCATATTGATTAAAATTCACAGAATTAGTTTTTAACGCCTCTTTTATTATCGTTATGCCGTTTAAAAGTCCTTCACCGCTTAAAAAATAAAGATTATTTATTGCAGTTTTAATTTCTTCATAAGAATTAAGCTCTTCAGCTTCTTTATTAATGGAATTTGAGGCAAAACACATTAATTTTTGGACAAATTCCCTTTTACATTCAATTTTAAAAGAATGCTCTGTAAACAAATTACTTAATTTCCAAACTTTAATTCCCGTTATCTCAGATATCAATTTTTTAAGTTCAGTTTTTAATTCATTTATTTTTTTAACCTCTTCAAGCCCACTTTTCACTTTTTTCATTGATTGAAGAATTTCACTTGTGGCTTTTTCGAAGTCTTCACCGCTTAATGTTTCAAGCTCGCTTATGGCAGCTCTAATTTTTTCTATATCATCAAGGTTTCTAATAGCATTTATCGCCTGTTCGTCTGTTATCAACTCCCCCAGTTCTTCTTTTTTGTATTTATATTCCATCGCTGCATTAACCAGGTAATTTTCATAACGGGCGATAAAATCCCCGCTAACCCTGTTTACAGCTTCCTGAAAAGATATAAAAACGCCTTTTCTCCAGTATTCAGTTTTTAATTTTTGTGCTTTACTAGCAATTTCTCCTGCCCTTTGCATTTTTATTCGTACTCCTTAAACCCAAATTTAACTTTTATTTAAACGTTTTTTAAACTTTAATATCTTCTAGCTTTTTGATCCCCTTAAATACAATGTCCTGCAATTTTAATAATGCGTCTTTTGCCTCAAAAGCCTTGCCACTTGTTTCCCAAAGCACATCACTAAGCTGAAGATCAATTTCCATATCCGCATTTCTTGCAGCTAATTCGCATACAGTTAATAAACTGCTTATTAGCTTTAACTTTTCCTCTAATTCACAGTTTTCATTGTTTATTGTTTTTAAAATGTCTGTAAATTCTTTTATTTGTGCATTTTCCTTATAATAATCAGGGCAAATAGTTTTGTTTGGTTTCATTATTAAACCTTCCGGCAAGTCTTTTTCAGAAATTTCAACCCATTCACCGTCAACGAGTTTTTTAAAAACTTTTCCTATAATCCTGCCCAGGTTTCCGTCATCTTCAATTTTTTTAAGGATATATTCCCTGTATTTTCCTTCTGGTGTATCCCAGCCTTGTATAAGTAATCCTTTTGCCTTGATGGTAAGTTCATTTTCTTTCATTTTTGTATACTCCTTATTAATTAAATACTGTTTAAAAGCTGTTTAAAATCGTTTAAAGTGCGTTTAAAAATTATTTTAGGTATCTAAGCCCGTTTTTTTTAAAAAACTCCTCTTAAACCGCCTTTTTTTGTTCTGTCATAATTTTTAAGGCGTGAATAATTTTACTTGCTGTTTTTACGTCTATAAATTTAATGTCAGATACGCTAAAACGCTTTGAAATAAAGTTTCTAAAGGCTTTTTCTCTATCTTCATTAGTTTCACAGTTTGAATAATCAGCCCACATTGCAGCCATCATTCTTAACTGCTTAGGCGTTGCCATACCTTCCCGGCCTTCCAGGTTGTTATAGTTATATTTCTGAAAACTTCTTTTGCTCTCCCACAACCCGGCCTGTTCAGCCTGCTTTTTAAGATTTGTCATAAAATCCGTTGCCTGCTTGTATGTCAGGTCTTTTGATGAAGTTACACCGTAGCTGTTAAAAAGCATTTCTTTGTACACATCATTATCTAGGCCTAAAAGCTTTTTTAGCTGGTGTATCATTGCTTTTTGCTTATTATCTGACATTCTCATTTAATAAATCCTCATATCAAGAGGCTTAAAAGCCTTTATCATTTCTATTGTTTGTTGTTTGTAATTTACAAAATGGTTTCTGCTTTGCATCATTTGCCTAATTTCCTGTCTGAAATTTACCATTTCTTTTAGTTCTTCCCTGAATTTCGACATTTTTTTAAATTCCAATATTCCGTACATTGTTTAAATCTCCTTTTATTTAACTCTATGTTTCTATTACAAGTAATTTTTCACCTATATCTTTAATTATTCTTGCGTTTAGTTTATTTGTGTTGATTTTGTTTAACTCAGCAACTTCAATAGAGCGTTTTAAAAGCATTGAAAGATGCCTGGTGTTTGCAAGTGAAACTTTATGGTAATCTCGCCAGAGGTCTTCCGCCTCTGGTATTGCGGTATTTACAATTACCTTTGTATCCTCAGGTAAAAGATTCTCAAGTTTTATTTTGTAGCCTATTCTTGTAAACAACTGCCTGAAGTCGCCTTTTTGTCCTTTAAGGTTGAAATAAAGCTTAGGCATTCCAATAAGCAAAAGCCCTATTTTAGCTTCATCATATATGGCTCTTAAAAGCTCCAGTGATGCTTGAGTTAAATATTCAGCCTGGTCAACAATTATCATCCTGCCTGAATTTTTTAGCTTGGCAATTATTTCGTTGAGCATTGTATAAATAGCCCCTAATCCCTCATAGCCTAATTTTTTATGAATTTCCTGAACCAGAAACTTTTTTGTGTAGCTAGGATTAACCTTAATTAATATGACATCAGGGTTTTCAACGGAATATTTTTCTATTGCGGTAGTTTTACCAAGTCCGGCATCACCGAATATTACGCCAAGTTCACTTTTGTAATGACAATTTCTGGCTGTTCCAAATATTGTGGTAGCAATTGAAGTTTCAACAAACTTTATGCTATTATTTGATATAGAATTTTTATTCTTTTCACGATTAATGAAGCTCTCCACAGCTTCATTAATTTTTTGGTTGTCGCCTTTGTAATTGTCTTTTAACCAACGACTAAGCCTGGGTACGCCTATACCTGTTGATCTGCTGACACAAGTAAGGGTAATGCCGGTCTTTTCTATAAAATCTTTTAAGTTTTGCCGTGTTTCCACTTTTTTTAAATTCCTCCTTTCACTTTAATTTGCGTGCTTTTTTACTTTTTCACTAATGCTTTTTTGTGCTTCAGTCAAGAAAAATACAGGTTCTTCCGGTTTTTTACAGGTAAGTTGCGTAATATCGAAAGTACCTTTTTTTTCCAGCTTTTCAGCTTCTTTAATGACCTTTGACATTTTAGAATTAGATACTTTTGTAACTTTCGGCCTGGATTCCTTTATTTCACCTGAAAGCAATTTTGCAGCTGCCTTTTGGTTTTCAAGCATTTCAGAAATATTATCTTTTTCAGATGGTTTCAAGCTCTTATTGTATTTAATATCCGCTCTATCTCTTGATATTGCTTTAACAAGGCTTTGTTTTTCTTTATCGTTTTTAGCTAAAAAGTCGACTTTTTCAACCATTTCAGCTTTACCCATAAACTCATCTGTTTTTGCATTAAATATCCAGCCTTCTAACGGATTATCAATATCCCTTCTAAGGTATACCTTCCTGCCTTTTTCAGCAGACATCCAATCTGCCCAATAATTTACATTTAATTTTGAATCTTTAACCCCATTTTTACTAATAGTTACATCGTTAGAGGTTCTCATACAGAATAATTTAAGTTCATCCCTTGAAATATGTTTTTTCTCTGTATAATCTTCCGCCCATAGTTGATTAGGGCTTTTACCCTGTAGGGCTTTGCTTTGCGACGGCATATTGTTATAAACATTCTCTATATAATCATTTAAAGCAAATTTAAAAACTTCAAAATCATATATTTTGCCTTTTTTGATTTCATCTTTAAGTTTCTCAGGTCTTTTTGTAATGTTTCCGCCACTATAGCCTATAAGGTGGGCTTCTAGTCCAGTAATTATGTCTTTAAAAATTCTTTCTATTGGCTTTGTCTGCGCCCTATACGGTAAAGCAAAGTGAACCATAACACCGATAAGACTAAGCATTGATCTTGTTGTAGTTTCATCTACATTTACTTTATGACTAGTTCTTCTGCCAGCAAAATCTTTGCAGCGGTAATCTTTTCCGTTATCAATCAATATTGCTTCTGGTAGTCCATGCTTTAAAACCGCCTGATAAAAACTTTGGAAAATATGATCACTATTTGGTGGTTCAGGGTGAAGAAAACACGATAAAATTTTTCTTGTCTTTGCATCAGACCATACAGTCTTCCAAGCACGAACAGGTTTACCATTATACATAACAATTATGTCAGTCTGCCTGTGGTCTGATACCCATAATTGCCCTGCTTTTAATTTTGAATAATCACGATCAACGTAATTTCCATACTTGCGGTTCCATTTTGATTGACCATTCCTAAAGAAATATTGCGTTGCAATTGATATTTCATTATTAAGTCTTCTTTTAAAACTTTCAGGACTTGGAAAATTATTAGTATCCAGGTCTGGATTCTTTTTTTTAGCCTTTCCTAAAACAATAAGCCAGCAAGAAAATACAGATGGAGAACTTTCATTAAGGTAATATGCTTTGAAACTTTCAAACCATTCATCCTCTACTGATGACTTCCCTTTATTTTTGCCGTAGTTATATAAATAAGCAGCATATCCATATTGATCCAATTCATTATAAAGGCTATAAACACTCCTGGCTGTATTAATTTGTAAATCCTTGGAAACTATACAATTCCACTCTTGTAAGGCTTTTTCAATATTTTTTAAGCCTTTTAGTTTTCCATACCTATCAACAAAAGGTTTATATTTATCCAGTTTTTTTCTGTTGAAACGTGTAGATTTATGAATTAAATCCAGCCCTATTTTCCTTTCTTCCTCAAAAGAAAAAGACGCAGGGGAAGGCGAGATTTTCCCCTGCGAAATAATGGAGGATTCCCTTATGGGATCGGGGCTTTGTTCTGGTATAAACTTCTTTGACTGATCTTGTTTAAATCTGTAGAAAGTAAACTTTGTTAACTCTTCCTCTGACAGCGAGGCTTTCAAGTCTATTAAGTACTGCCACCCACCATTACAAGGTTGCTTATAGGTTTTATATTTTTTGTTTTGGCAGAGTCTATATACCGTTCTTTCTGATTTGCCTATAAATTCAGCAAATTCTTTGACGGCAGCGAAATTATTATTTATATAAGGAAAATAAAGATTATAAAGATTACCTTATATTTAAAAAAAGATATATAAAGCATGTCTTAAATGCTGATCCTGATAACGTTTCTTTAATGATAGCAATGACTATAAGTTTTGATAATCGTGAAAAATATATTAATCACGGCGATTTAATTATGTATGATAAATCACAAAATGAAGCTTATGAAGAAGGAATTTATGTTGTAAGGTTTACGTCAGATTTTGTTATAGCTCAGATAAAACAGATTGATAACAAAATAAAATTAATTTACAAGGAATCCCCTAATCCTGACCATCCTTCTTACACACATTCTTTGGAAGACCCATTAGAGGTTGAAATACAAGGCAAAGTTGTTTGGGTAGGTAAAAAATTTCCCCCTTTATCTTTTTAATTTCCGAAAATCAGAAATTTTAATACAAATTTTGGCAGACCTTTAAAAACAAAATTTAATTTATAAATATAAGTTATATTTAATAAAATCAATGGTTTGCCAATTTAAAAAAATGGCAGACCTTTTGGCAAACCTTTTTGAGAAATAATTTAAAATCAATTTGGCAATAAGTTTATTAAACAAACAACCTAGCCAATATATTTGTATATTAATAGACAGGCAGGCTATTTTCGTTTATTGAATAGAGAAAAAGCCTGAAAATTCAAAAAGTATATTTTTATTACCGCCCATTAAAAGCCTTATAAGTAGTATTTAAACTGTTTTTAAAATAAATTTTCAAGGAAATTCACGGTAATTATATGTTAGAAAACCGGTAATTTCGGTAGTTTTTGAAAAACCTTTTTTAGAATTTTCAATCCGCTCAAGTCCGCACCAAAAAAGGAAAGCCCTGACTTCCTAAACAATCACTCTTTTGAAAAACTACCTAATAAAATATAGCTTTAGTTGCTCCTGTTTCTCGGCTTTATTTTCAAAATGAGCATCTATTTTTACTAACTCTTTCTTAATTTCTCTCAATAATGGTATTTGTTCTTTTTGCCACATATTTTGTTGTTCTTGCAACATATTAGATGAATTACAAGAATATATAGCAAAGGCTACAGCTAACACAGATAGAATAATTGATATAATTGAAAACCATGTAGCTTTATTTGCTGAGTCATAAGACTTTATAGAATACCTCTTTAAAAGTTCTGTTTGACAAGATGAAATCTGTCCATAACAGTACAAAGGGGTGGATTTTTCATCATATAACTTTGAATATGCCAAATTTATCATATTTTGAATAAAATCTTCAGGCATATTAATTAAATCAGTTTGAATCAATTTATTAATTTTTTCGGGGTCATTTAATAATAAAGATTCTTTTTCTTTTTGTGGTAATTTATCAAAATCTTGCCAACTAAACTCTTTCTCATGATTCTCTTCTTGCATAATTCTTCCTAGTTCCCATAAATAAGTCTAATAAATTTTCAACCATCTTCATAAAAAAATCAAAAAACCCGCTTCGTATTGAAACAGGTTTTATTTTGTATGTTTATAAAAACAAAATGGGCCTGGCTGGATTCGAACCAGCGACCAACGGATTATGAGTCCGCTGCGCTACCGCTGCGCCACAAGCCCAAAATTCTCTTTATATTTAAGTATATTTAATATACTATCATCAATACTAACGGTCAAGCTTAAGGTATGTAATGAATAGTATACAGCTAAATAAAATCTCTGAGTTCGCAAAAATAACTCTCTCAAAACCTCCTCTGAATATACTTGACGTGGAAGATCTCGAAAAGTTCTCGAAAATCCTCGATGAAATTAAAAAAGAAACCGCTATCAAAGCAATAATTATAGAATCTGACCAGAAAATTTTTTCAGCCGGGATAGATGTCCGCGATCATTCAAAAGAGAATGTCAGCCGGATGCTAAATTCTTTTCATAAAATATTTTTCAAAATGTTTGAGCTGGAAATTCCTACAATAAGCCTCGTTAAATCAGGCTGTATCGGAGGAGGGTGCGAACTTGCGCTTTTTTGTGATTTTGTACTGGCATCGGAAGAAGCGTATTTTTCCCAGCCTGAAATCAAGCTTGGCTGCTATCCTCCTGTTTCTCTGGTTTATTTTCCTTATATAACCGGAAATAAAAGGTCTCTTGAGATGATTTTAACCGGGAATAAGGTATTTGCACAGGAAGCGTTGAAGTATGGACTGGTTAATCAAATTTTTCCCGGGAATGAATTTGACCTTAAAACAAAAGAATTCTTAAAATCACTGGTCTCAAACAGCCCAAGTGTAATAAAAACTACTATAAAAGCGTATAAGAAGCTGCATTATTCTGAATTAATAGAAAAGATAAAGTTTTCAGAAAAAATTTACCTTGAAGAATTAATGCAGCTGGAAGATGCTCAGGAAGGCATAAAAAGTTTTCTGGAAAAACGTCAGCCCGTCTGGACAGGTAGATAAGTTATAAGGAGGAGTGAAAAGGCTTCGCCTGCTAAAATGCGGACAGCGCCGCCTGCTTCGCCTTTTCTAATCCATATACATTTTGAAAAAATTTTGTAATGTAAAATAAAGAAATTTTTAATAGGTGACAACTTGAGTTTTATAAACTAAAAATTACGTGAAATGAAATATTAATTTTTTCTTTAGAAATCTAAAAATTAACAAAAATATTGATTAAATAATACTAGAGCACTTATAGTGTTTTTATTTTGTTTTAAAAAAGAACTTAATTACATAGTAAGTTTAAATACACAAGGAGCACTCAGGAAAATGGCAAAAACAATAGGAATTGATTTGGGTACAACCAACTCGGTAGTAGCGGTTATGGAGGGAGGAAAACCTACGGTTATAGCAAACGCTGAAGGCAGTCGGACAACTCCCTCAATAGTAGGGTTTTCTAAAACAGGGGAAAGGCTGGTCGGACAACTCGCAAAAAGACAGGCTATTCTTAATCCTGACAGAACAATTTTAAGTATTAAACGGGAAATGGGAACCGATCATAAAGTTACCATAGACGGGAAAGACTATACTCCTCAGGAAATCAGCTCTATGATCCTGAGAAAACTGGCGGATGATGCTTCTAAATACCTCGGGGAAAAAGTTATATCAGCAGTTATCACAGTACCTGCATACTTTAACGACAGTCAAAGACAGGCTACAAAAGATGCGGGAAAGATTGCCGGTCTTGAAGTCCTCAGAATAGTTAACGAACCGACAGCAGCTTCTCTTGCTTACGGTCTTGATAAAAAATCTAATGAAAAAATTCTTGTATTTGACTTAGGAGGCGGTACTTTTGATGTAAGTATCCTGGAAGTCGGCGAAGGTGTATTTGAAGTTCTCTCTACAAGCGGAGATACAAGACTTGGCGGAGATGATTTTGATGAAAAAATAATTGAATACCTGTGTGAAGAATTTAAAAAACAGGAAGGTATTGACCTTAGAGCTGATAAACAGGCATTACAAAGACTTAAAGAAGCTGCTGAAAAAGCAAAATGTGAACTTTCATCCGTTTATGAAACAAATATAAACCTTCCTTTCATTACAGCAGACGCAAACGGTCCTAAACATTTTGATATAACACTTACAAGGGCTAAGTTTGAAGATCTTACTTATGATTTGCTCGAAAGATGTAAAAAACCGGTGGAACAGGCAATAAAAGATGCCAGCATAACAGCTTCACAGATTGATGAAGTTATTTTAGTCGGCGGTTCAACCAGAACTCCTGCTGTCCAGAAACTGGTTAAGGATATAACCGGTAAAGACCCGAACCAGACAGTTAATCCTGATGAAGTCGTGGCAGTAGGTGCAGCTATTCAGGCAGGTGTTCTTGCCGGTGAAGTTAAAGATATAGTTCTTCTTGACGTAACACCTCTTACTCTTGGGATCGAGACACTCGGCGGAGTTATGACACCGCTTGTTCCCAGGAATACAACCATTCCGGTAAGCAAGAGCCAGGTTTTCTCAACAGCTGACGATAATCAGACTGCGGTTGATGTTCACGTACTTCAGGGAGAGAGACCTATGTCAAAAGATAATAAGTCCCTGGGTATGTTCAGGCTCGACGGAATCCCCCCGGCTCCAAGAGGCCTTCCTCAAATAGAAGTCAGCTTTGATATTGACGCAAACGGTATTGTAAACGTTAGCGCAAAAGACAAAGCTACCAGTAAAGAGCAGAAAATTACCATTACCAATACATCCAACCTCAGTGAAAGCGAAATTGACAATATGGTCAAAGAAGCCGAATCCCACGCAGAGGAAGATAAACAGAAAAAAGAAGAAGTTGAAATCAGAAATAATGCCAATAGCATGATTCATGCTTCTGAAAGGCTTCTTAAAGACCTCGCGGAGAAAATTTCTGAAGAGGACAAAAATAAACTTACTTCCCAAAAAGATGAGCTTGATAAAGCTTTAAAAGAAGAAGCCGCCATAGACAGAATAAAATCACTTTCTGATGAGCTTCAGCAGACTATGTTCAATATTTCCTCAGCGGCTTACCAGCAGGCATCAGCGGAAGAACAGCCCGAAGAAGAAGGAGCTGCTTCAGGCAGTGAAGAGAAAGAAGAACCCCCCTCTTCAGAAGAAGACGTCATAGACGCTGAATATTCAAAATAAGCTGAAATTATAAAATTATAAGACCGGCTGCCGTTTATTTTAACGATAGCCGGTTTTTTCATTAAGCCATCCTTAAAGTAAGGAAGTATGAAAAAATTTTACGTAAGAATTTTTTATTACTTCCTTATCCCGGCTCTAGAGCACTTCAGAAACTGAAACGCTAACTTTGCCGACATCTTTACTTATTAACTCCACCATAATTTTGTTTAAACCCTCCTGCAGCCCGAGGCAATTCTGAATTACGCAGGTGACATCCTCATTTAGTTTGAAAATAAGAGGATTGTCACTTGAAATTTGCTCTGCTACAGTAGATGCGCCTGATTTAATAATTTTAATGACGGAAGAATTATAAATTTTATTATTAATTTTAATAAAGTTAATTCCTGTTACAATTCCCGGACCCAGAATGTTCTTAAGTTTAAAGGAAACTCCTTCTCTTGTTTTCTTTAAACTGCCTTTTTGATAGATCTTTTTGAGAATAAAACTTGGAAGAACGTTCATTTGCACCTCTTTTAATATTTTTATATAACTCAAATTAACTCTTTAAGCGGTATTAGTTTAAAGGGCTTAACGTTTCCTATCTTTATTTTAACATAATTTTTTGGTGTTTCATACCCTTTTTCAAATAAATTTTCGGATTTTATGTCCCAGATAACAAGGGAAATGATGTTTTTGTTATCTAAAAAGCCATCCGGCAAATAAAAATATACTTGCGGACTCTTTTCTTTCCAGTATCTTCCAATCATATTCCCGTTTAAAAAGATATCTGCTTTTTCAAACGGTACATCAGAAAGATCAAGCAGTAGCGGATTATATATATTACTGTTTTTTTCGTATTCAAAAATGAAATATAACAGTTTTAAGTAAGAATTATCAGATGCCTCCTCGAGATTTTCAGCTAAAGACTCGGTCCACTCTTCTATAACAGGTGTTAACCCGCCTCTGATCTTCCATTCTATTTTTTTTTCCGGGAAAGTCTTAAAGGAAATTACACCTCTGGGAGTTCGCAATTCATTTTGAAAACCTCTGTCAAAACCAAGGTTTTGTACCAGGATTGTCAGCTCGTTCGGTCCTTTTTCCCGTAAAAACTTTTTATCTACATTAAAAGTAATTTTTTCCGGAATTTCACATCCTTCCTGGTATACCAGACAGTCAAAATGGAAAATCTGGCGCCCGTTAAGGTAAATCGAATAACAATGCTTTGCATTTATTTCTATTTCCTGTATATGTCCGCTAAAAATGCCTTTATACCAGATATAATCGTCATAGATCTCATTTGTAATGCAATCAAATTTTTCTTCTTTTAAAAAATTCCAGCTCGAAGTATCATAAGCCGGGTCAATTTCAGGACTTGCCCTGAAACATTGTGGGTTTTGAAGCTGAGGCAGCTCAATTTTTTCGGGGTCCGATACCTTGTGTGTATTAACCTCTATTTCCCTGTTAATACTTATGGTTTTAGATTCCCTGTGTTTGCAAAAACCTGCTTTTTCAAGCTTGTCAGTTAATAAATCCGGTCCGACTATGATCTTATTATCGACAACCCACGTTTTATCAGAAGTATCCCGGTCAAGGAATATAATTTTAGTGGATTTATTATTTTTTATTAATTCGCAGCAATCAAGGTTTTTTAAGTCTTCACCGCTTATAATCGCCAGGTTATCAGTTTTTTTTGCGGCTAAATCCGTCTTAATGCTGTCAAAGCCTGATAATTTAACTTCATTATTTTCTTCTATAAGCATTAAAAGTATTTCTTTGTCATTATATTCTGTCCTTGCAAAAACAGACATACCGGAAAAGTCCATTTTACAGCCTTTTAAGTCAAGATCAACAGGAAGTATTTTCATATCAAAAGGCTTAATTGAAAGCTTATCCCCGTTTTCCAGCTTAAAATTCATGCTTTCCTTATTTAAATTTCTTATGAAAAGCCATTTACAGCCGTTCAGGTTATCCTGCCTGAGCCTGGCAAAGGTATTTTCGGTTTCAGTAATGACAATATCGCTTCCTTCAGCGATTAAGTCAGTTGATGAGAGGTTAAAGGCATTTAAGAAGTAATTAATTTCTTTTGCTTTATAATAACTTTCACCCGGAATTCCGGGTTCTGTAACCAGTGCAGCAAAATCATATGAAGTGTAGACTTCTGAGCTTGGAATCTGATTCCATGAAGTGCCGCCGCAGCCCATATAGTGGTTAAACATGGTTATTCCCTGGGAGAGAACAGTCTTGGTTACTATGTTTATATGCTCCCTGCCGAATAATTTCCTGATATAATCATATCCTAAGCCGTTCCACTTATCATACCACCCGGACTGAAGCTCTGCCAGATAAAGCGGCGCGTCTTCCTTGCAGTCGCCAAGGTTTTCTTCGGCATGGTCGAGAACTCCGAAACTATCCGGAAATTCCCGCCAGTCAAAGCTCATGTTAATTGAAGGGTAATTATCAAAAGCGTAAATATTCACTATGTCGGAATAAAGCCCAAATCCAAGCACATCATTATGGAAAATCGGGGCTTTTATCCCCATAGAACGCGCCAGGTCATATAATTCCTGAATATAATCCGGCTCGGCTTCATTTGTGTAATACTCATTCTCTATCTGAAACGCTATAATATTGTGATATTCATTTAAAATAGGAATAATTCTTGAATACCATTCTCTCAGGTATTTCATAAAAATTTCAGAGTATGCAAAATCTCCGTCTTTTTTATTTCTCAGGTTAATATTCGGCATGTTTAGAAGCCAGAAAGGCAATCCTCCCAGGGAAACCTCGGCGTTTATATACGGTCCGGGACGTGCTATGACATATAAACCAAGCTCAGCAGTTATATCAAGCAGTGCCCTGATGTCTCTTATTCCGGTAAAGTCGTATTTTCCTGGTTCCGGTGAATGATATCTCCAGCAAAAATAAATATCAACAGCATTATATCCTGCGGCTTTGAGCTTACTCAGCCTATCACGCCAGATATCATGCCCCGGCATCCTGAAATAATGGATTGCCGCACTTTTTATAAGTGTTCTTTGATTGTCTATACTGAGGGAATATTTATCATAGTTTATAAGCATATAGTTAAAATGTTTTAAAATATAGTTAATAAAGAGCAGTATATAATAATATCGTATTTTTTTGTAACCCTCTTTAATACCGGATACGTTAATATATATACACGTCATTCTGAATCGTGTAATAATAATGTCTTAAGAAGGGTTTTGGCGGCGTTGTAAAAAGATTAAATGTTATAATTAGTTTTGTGGTTTTATGCTAAACCTTAAGAATAAAAAAGCAGGGTTTTTATGGAATGTAAGAAAGAAATAAATTTTAAAGACTGTACATGCACTTACTCCTGTAGCAAAAGAGGAATCTGCTGTGATTGCGTAATTTCTCACAGGAAAAGAGGGGAAATTCCGGGATGTTTCTTCCCGCCGCAAGGCGAGAAAACCTATGACAGATCAGTAGAGAACTTTATAAAATATCATAAAAAATACGGGAAATATAATTTATAAAAACTCAAGTTGCTACTTATAAATTTTTTCAAAATGTATATGGATTAGAAAAGGCGAAGCAGGCGGCGCTGTCCGCATTTTAGCAGGCGAAGCCTTTTCACTCCTCCTTATAACTTA
>JANQEP010000137.1 GCA_028278305.1 Candidatus Gastranaerophilales bacterium | reverse complement strand
CCTGCTTCGCACCTCTTTTCGATTCTCTATAATTTTTTGGCAAATGTTGCATAGTCATATCCTGACTTTTGACTAATTCGCGACTCGGGTTAACTAGTTGAAAGGCTTGATATGACTGATTCAAAATTTCTTAAAATTTATAAAAAAGAGGCGGCGGCGAAGCCGGCGCCCTCCTTCAGGGTGGGCGGGTGGGCGTTTTAAGGAATTTTGAAAAAATGTAATTAGCAATTCGAGTTTTAACATGTATTCATTTTATTAATTGATGCAATTATTTTGAAAATTAATATAATAGGGCATAATGGGAAATTGCGCCTGTAAAGTTTTTAAATCATGAAAATCCTGAGAAACCTGATATTAATAATTTTAAGCTGTCTTTTGGCTAATTCTGCGGCTTATGCGATAAAAATCGGTTTATATACACACTATAGCGATAAAGTTGCTGTGGGTGTATCAAAAGGCGGTGTGATTGAAAATGCGAAAACAGGCGCTTATATTCTTGTTTTAAACCGGATGAAGCCATATAAACTTAAAAAAAGCGGGAATTTTATACAGGTTGAAATTGATAAAAAACTCTATAGGATTAAATCACGGGAAATTATAATAAGAACCTCTCAAAGCAACGGACTGGTTTTTGCTAAAAACCGCTGGTACAGGGGGCAATTGCTTGTATTAAACGAGAAGCAGGGTTTGACCGTTATAAATGAACTTGACCTGGAAAATTATATAAAAGGCGTTGTTCCTGCAGAAATGCCAACCAGCTGGAATATAGAAGCGCATAAAGCTCAGGCGATTGCCGCCAGGAGTTATGCCGTAGCAAATACGGGCAAGAGGCTTGAATATGGCTATGACTTAAAAGATACACCTCAGGACCAGAATTATATCGGCATTTCTGCTGAAACTTTACAGACCAACAGGGCTGTGGAATCTACCCATGGACAGGTGCTGGTTTATAACGGAAAAGTTATCCCGGCTTACTACCATGCAAGCGCAGGAGGAAGTACATTACCAGCCAGAAAGGTGTGGGGCAAAGACTTACCTTATATAAAAGCTGTCAAGTCTTTTGATGAAAAAATTCCCAAAAACGGTCACAGAGTAGGCATGTCCCAGAATGGAGCGCAGATTCTTGCTAAAAAAGGTTATAGTGCTTACCAGATACTGGGCTATTTTTATAATAATGTAATGCTCAGGAAGTTGTATTAACCTTAATGGGTAAAGAATAAAAACTTACGCATTTTAAAATTTTTTATTCCTGTGAACCCAAAAAGAAATCAGGAAATGAATTTATAAGTTAAGCTAAAAGCTTATTAATCTTGTTTTGCTCAGGCGGACCGATTTGCTCGAGTAGAATTTCTATTACAGCAGGCATTTGACATATAAAAGAATAATTTCCCTGTGCCACAGAGCATTGCGTACAGTTACAATTGGTCAAATAGCACCTGATTGCCTGATCCGTCCAATTTTTTGTAATTGAATTGGAAATTTCATTTTTTTCTTTTCGGCAAATATATTTAATTTTTTGTTCGCTATCTCTATGTCGGTCTTTGATTTTCATCTGTCCTTTTCCTGTTTTGATACAGTATTTAACGATGATTACGGTAGTTTTAATACAATATTAATTGAGCTTACAAGATGTGTAATCATTTATATGTTGTATTAATTCAGAAAAATATTAAAAAAGACTGTTTTTTTATTTTTTAGAACAATGTAAACTGCTTTTAAGGAGTTTTTAATATGCAAGTCATTGTTTTTTCTCATACACACTGGGACAGGGAATGGTATAAGCCGTTTCAGGACTTCAGGATCAGGCTCTGTGAAGTTGTAGACCTGCTGATAGAAGAGCTGATTAACAACACAACAGAGTACTTTTATCTTGACGGTCAAACCGTGATACTTGAGGATTACCTGGAAATCCACCCGGAAAAAGCCAGTCTGATAAAGAAACTGATTGAGGAAAAAAGACTGTTTATCGGACCGTGGTACGTTCTTGCGGATGAATTCCTGGTTTCGGGTGAAAGTCTTATAAGAAACCTGCTGACAGGCATAAACCAGGCTAAAAAATACTGCTGCACTGATTTTTTTGGGTATTTGCCGGATTCATTCGGTCATAATTCAAAAATTCCGGGGATTTTATCTTCTTTTGGCATAAAAAAAGCTGTTTTGTGGAGAGGAGCCGGGAATAGAAAGTCGGAGTTTATCTGGGAATCAGAAGACGGCTCTTCAATCCTGGCTACATATCTTATAGAAGGCTATTTTCAAGACTCCCTTCATGGCGAATTACCGATTGATAAGAAAGTAAAAAAAATCGGGGAATTTTTAGACCGGGTAAAAAACCGCACAATCTCCGATAAAATTCTGCTTCCTGTCGGTGGTGATCATTTAGGACCTGTGCTTAATTTAAACGGCTTAATATCAGAACTAAATAAAAAGCTGGCTGGTTATGAAATCAAACAGGGTAAGATAGATGACTATTTTTCCAGCCTGAACCCGCCTTTTGCAGAGCTGGAAACAGTAAAAGGAGAACTGCGTGATAATTCCGAAAATCCTGTTCTGCCCGGTACGCTGTCTTCGAGGCTCTATTTAAAGCAGATGAATGCAGGTTCCACCTGGCTTTTATCAAGAATTGCAGAACCTCTGCACTCATTTTTAAAAACAGCAGGACTTGTAAAAAGCAAAAAAAACGAGCTAAACTATGCCTGGAAGCTGCTTCTTAAGAATCATCCCCATGACAGCATCTGCGGCTGTTCGGTTGATGAGGTTCATGAAGAGAACGTCTCAAGGTTTAAGCAGGTTAACCAGATTTCTAATGCTATAATACAACGGTGTATCTGTCAAATTTCCGGTATGTTTTCTGAAAATGAACTGTTTGTCTGCAATTTATCTAATTACGATTATTCAGGCGTTGTAAGCGTGAAAACTTCCGGGAATTTACCCATGCCGCACCAGTTCGTAAAATCATCTGTTGAGTTTTCTAAAAAAATCCTGCTGGATACGCAAAGAGCACCTTTTTGCGAAGATATGGCAGAATTCAGGGAATATCTTGTGTATACTGAAAATGTTCCGTCTTTTTCCGTAAAAAGCATATTACCGGTTAATTGTCCTGATTCAGTGGAAGTTTTTACCGACAAAATAGCAAATTCTTCTGTAGAAATAAGTATAAACCCTGACGGATCAATAAATTTAAGGGATTTAAAAACCGCTAAAGCCTTTGAGAAACTGCATATAATTTCAGACCGGGCTGATACAGGCGATAATTATAATTATGCCCCGCTTACCGGCGATAAATCTATTAAAGCTGAACTTATAAGTACTGAAATAACGGAAAAAGGTCCTCTAAGAGGGATATTAAAACTGATTTACAGAATAAATATTCCAAAATATTTTGATTTTAAAGGTAATTCCAGAAGCATAGAATGCCATGAAACAATAATTTCAACGGAAATTATTATTTTTGCAGGTTCAAAACGTGCAGAATTTATTACTTCATGGGAAAATTCCTGTGAAAACCATATTATGCAGCTAAAATTCAACCTGCCGCAAAAAATAACGCAAACGGTTTCAGAGGATACTTTTGGTCTTATAACAAGGAATTTTAACCCTGATTACCGCATGGAAGACCATATTCCGGCAGAAAAAGGTAAAGAGTTAAAGACAAATTCAGCGCCTATGCAGAGGTTTGTGTTTACCCGGGGACTTGGTGTAATTACAGAAGGGCTTTTTGAGTATATAGTCAGCGGAAATTCTCTTGCCATAACCATATTAAGAGCAACCGGAAAATTATCAGGAATATCCCTAAACACACGGAATTTCCCGGCTGGTCCCGCCCTAGATACCCCGGGTGCCGGGTGTCCGGGCAAGCATTCCGTAAGATATGCCCTGTGTTTCGCAGAAGATCCTCAAAAGCTGTTCAGGGAAGCTGATGAGTTTATGGGAAGCATTATAGCTGATACAGGACGTGCTCTAACCCCTAAATCTCCTATTTTTCCCGGGAATTTAATGAATATTTCCGGTGATAACCTGCTTGTCTATGCAGTTAAAAACCCGGAAAACCGAAAAATCATGGGAATAGTAGTCAGAATGTTCAATACCTGCGATGAATCAACAGAGACTTTTTTTAGCAGTGATATGGTTTTTTCAGGTTTCATTGAAGTTAATTCCCTGGAAGAGCCGATTTCTAAAGAGTATAAAATGGATGATAAAATTACTTTCGGTCCAAAAGAGCTAAAAAGCTTACTGTTTTTAAAAAGACGATAAAAATCTGTATAAAATCAAGTAGGGAGTAAACAATAAAAACTTACACGTTTTAAAATTTTTTGTTACTCCCTTAAATATTCTTATACCAGACATTCATACTCTCTATTCTGCCGTAAATACCGGTATTATTTACAAGAATCCCGCCAAAATTATAGTTATTTCCGGCAAATGTAATATTCATACCATAAGACAGGCTTCTTGCAATAGTATAAGTTGTTTTAATACCCAGATTCCTTATTTTATCTTCCATTTTCTGCAGCAAGTACAGGGAAAAATTCTTCCCCCTGTATTCTTTATGAGTCGCAAAATCCGTCATTTCAGCGTTCAGGTTATCATAATCAATTTCAGCGGATGATAGCGCAGTCAGTTCATCATTTTTTTTGATTCCAAAATAAATTATATTTTCACTCATTGTTTTTTGGATATACTTTGGATCAAAAATCGGGAAGGGATAGGTTTTAAAAACCTTTTGATAAAGAGAAGCTATATTTTCCGCGTCATCCGGGTTTAGAGACTGAAATTCAAACCCTTCGGGTAAAGACAGCTTTCTGCTACAGGTCTTCTTAGCCAGGCTTGCAGAAATCACGGATTCAATTTCGTTTTTATCGATTAATTTACTCCTGCTTTCATCAAGGTATTTTACCAGAAAACAACAATCTTCCGTGCCTTTAAAAAATCGCGGAATAAACCCTTCCCGGGTATATCCCATATTAATGAACTCTTTTTGTTCGGACAATGGGATTTTTAAGAAGATCTTTGTGTAATTATTCTCACTGGCAAGGGTTTCAATATAATCAATCACCTTTTTAGTAATGGTTTGACCGGGCTTAATCAGGTAAACCCTATTATTTTCCTTGCCGTGCTGAATCAAAAAATCATTAAAATACTCTAAAATATCAGCCATATTAGTCTTCGTTGTTTTCTTCTTCTCTTCTGGTTAATCTGTAGCAATCTTCAGGAATCAGTGTTATGGTTTCATCGTGGTCAGTAAGAAGCTTTTCAAGTCCTATGGGCACAACTTCCTGTGCCGGATCCACGTTTAAGTCCAGGTCACATTCGCTGCATTTTAAGTCACAGCAGATGTTATTGTAATTATCAGGTTCCCGGTAAGAAGTTATAATCCCCTCGTAATTACGCAGGATTACTTTATTAACTGACCAGGAAACCAGGTAATTAGGGTTAATAGGAATTTTTCCTCCGCCGCCCGGGGCATCCACTACAAATGTGGGTATTGCAAATCCGCTGGTATGACCTCTTAAGGTTTCCATAATTTCTATGCCCTTGCTTACCGGTGTTCTAAAATGTTCAAGCCCTTCAGAAAGGTCACATTGATACATATAATAAGGTCTTACCCTGTTTTGAACCAGCAGTTGAACAAGTCTTTTAATAATCCGGGGACAGTCATTAACTTCTGCAAGAAGCACTGTCTGATTTCCCAGCGGAAAACCAGCGTCAGCAAGCTTTGCCAGAGCTGCCCTTGAGGACGCCGTAATTTCTCCGGGATGGTTAAAATGTGTGTTAAACCAGATAGGATGATACTTTTTAAGTATTTCTACCAGCTCATGGGTTATTCTATAGGGAAGAACAACAGGCATTCTTGAGCCAAGCCTTATTATTTCCACGTGAGGTATGTTTCTTAATTCACCCAGTATCCACTCCAGGTTTTTATCAGACAGCATTAAAGGATCACCGCCTGACAGCAGCACATCCCGGATTTCTATGTTCTCCCGAATGTATTCAAGGGCTTTTTTGATTTTTTTCGGGGCAGGAATATAATCCACATCTCCCACTTTTCTTTTTCTGGTACAGTGCCTGCAATACATAGAGCATACATTGCTTATATGAAACAATACTCTGTCAGGATACCTGTGAGTTATTAATTCTACGGGACTGTCGCTATCTTCAGCGAGTGGGTCGTTCATGTCATATTTACAGGTTATTAGTTCACGCGGGTCAGGAAATGCCTGCCTGAATACCGGATCGTTTCTGTAATTTTCAGGATTTATAAGGGAAAGATAGTAAGGAGTGATTGAAAGGGGAAATTTTTCGGTAGTTTTCTCCAGATGAGTTCTTTCTTCCTCGCTGAAACTAATACCTGTCAACTTTTCAAAGTTATCAATATCTTTTATTGAATGTTTTATATGCCATTTCCAGTTTTTCCACTTAGATATAGAAATATCTTCCTCTATTTTTTGTGCAAGTTCTCTCTGGTCTTTATCAAATATCATTAATTAATCTCCATATGACCCCTATCCGTGTATAATTACGGATTTCTGAAAAAATAAAACTCCAACCTCACATTTATATTTTCTACCAGATAAATTTTTTATTCAAACTAAGAAGTAAGGAAGTAATAAAAAATTCTTACGTAAAATTTTTCAAAAATCTATATGGAATTGTTAAATGAAACAGAACAACAAGGGGTTGCAATCCCTTGTTATACGTAAAATCTTGTTCCATTTCCCTTAGATTTTTGAAAGATTTTAAAATGCGTAAGTTTTTATTCTTTACCCCTTATAGACTTCTATACAGAAGTTTTTGGGGTTAAGATTTTTTCCGGTTTTACAGCTTCAACAATAGATTTAACTGTTGCAAGCATTTCAATTTCCGAGGATAGACTGTTTACAGCCGAGCCCACACCAACTGCACTTGCGCCTGCCGCAAAAGCCATACCGGCAGTTGTGGATGTTATGCCGCTTGCTGTCATTACCGGAATATTCACGTTTTTAACAAGCTCAATAGTATTTGATACAGAAACCAGGACTTTTTCCATTAAACCTCTTGCGCCTGCTGATTTTGCTTCTGATGTGCAAGCTCCTTCTGTCTGGATAAGGTTAATTCCTAAGTATTCCAGTGCCTGTGCAAGTTCTATTTGTTCCGCTATATCAATATGTCCCGGAACTGTAACACAGATCATCGTATTTTTTTGGACGATTTCTATGGTTTTTTTTGTAATTTTCAATACTTCATCAGCGGTTATCCTTATTCCCTGTCTGTAATAAGCATCAAAATTGCCTATTTCCAGGACATCAGCTCCATTTTCCTGTGCCATAAGAAGTTTTTCCGGTTCTGTTGAAGAAACAAATACTGCAAGGTCAGTGTTTGTTCTGGCAAGTTTTATAAGATCTTCTCTTGCTGCTATATCTACAGCGTCAGCTTTGCCTCGATCAGCAGCGTAAATTACTTTTAAGATGTTTTCTATATCATAATTGTCTATTCCTGCAATGATTTTTACGCAATTTTTATTCTTAATGCTTTTTATCAGTGCTTCCATTATTCAAATTCCTCCTGATATTTTAATGAAAAACAAAATTAATTATATCATCTTATTTTTTAAATTAAAAATGACATTTCGGGAGTTATCAAAATGATATCGGGATACTGCCCGCATTTTAAAATTTTTTCATACTTCCTTAATTGTTATTTTATCATCAGTAGCAGTAGGTTGGGTTAAAAAATAGAATTTTTTAACCCAATATCAAATAATGCGGATTTAAAGCTGTGAATTGTTACCTACAATTTTTTTTTATACTCAATTTCATAACCTAAACAATCAGCAATTTCTTTTGCCTCGTCATATTTCATTGTACCTTGATTAAGCTTTCTGGAAAGTTCATAAACAGTATACTTCTTATTATTCTTTTTAGTTAATAATTCAGCCAACTTTGTTAAAGTAATATTTTCTTTAGTCAAAAGTATTTTAATGTCTTCTCTTACAGACATAAGCCCTCCTGTTATACAGGATTATACAAATTTGATAAAAATTTGACATTTTTCACGAAAAATAATACAGTTTTTGTGAAAATTAATAAAAATTAGTGTATTATCACAACAAAAAGTATGATATTCTTAACAAAAGGAGCAAAAAATGAAATTAGAAGAACAAAAGAAAACACTTATTGAATGCAAAGACTCAATGCTGGCACTCTATACCACAAGTAAAATGGCACTTGAAAAAGCAGCTGATGGGAATTTAGGCGGCTTTGAAACGGGAAATGTTTTACGCTCAGTAAAATTTCATAGTAATGATGCTATGAATAAATTATCTCATCATATTGAAAATTTTTATGAATAAACTCCCGGACTATTTCCCGAAAAATCAAAGCAGCAGCAGGCAGGGTTAAAAAATAGAATTTTTTAACCCTGCCCAAATAATGCGGATTTATATTTTTGTTTTTTTCAAAAACTACGATAAAAGAAGTATTTTCTGAATACCCTCTTTATTTGTTTGCGTTATGGCTGGAAAATAATTATAGAGAAAATCATGACTTTTAAAAAAGTATAATTAAAATAAGCTTATATAGAGAAGAAGAGAGCAGGAAGGGTTACTCCTTATGATTACCAGCCTCATAAATATGGTAAATGCTGTTTTTCAGACACCACAGACAACTTCAACTCAGGCTTTACCTAAAAATGCCATAGAAAATCCTTTTGCTTCGCCTTTTTTGGGAACGCCTTTTCAGAAACAATCTTTTAGCGGCAAAAACCAGCCGGTTAAAGGCGGGTATTTTGCCGGGTATTACAACGGCAAAAAAAATATTGTAGGCGCAAGACTTTTTGTAAGCGTTTGAAGCAGATTATCAGCTTTGCTTATGCGGGTTTTAGTCTTGATCTTTCAGCCTCAGGGAAGGATTAACAACTTTCTTAATAAGGATCTTTTCTGTAAGTATATCCAGGGGAATAGCAACAAGGGCAAGCGCTGCAAGACCAACAACCGTCTCCAGTGCCACTGATAAGAGTTTTTTACCGGCCGAAGGTCTCTTTAATATGCTAACCAGGCTTTTTCCCAGAGGAAATTTTTCTATTTTTGAAGCAAGTGATGAATCTGGCATGTTTATTTTCTTTAAAGTGGTATTTATCCATTTTTCACCGCCTGCTTTTTTCATTGCCGCGTACTGTGCTCCGAGTATAGCTACTGTAGGTCCTACAAGGCTTGCCACTGCGTGAAATATAGTCTGCCTTAAAGCGGTTCTTTTGTCATTGTTCTGATATGAATCATCCTCGCCTCTTTTGTATTTATCCCAGATATCTGCCCCAAAATACATAAGCGCAGGCGCCCAGAAAGCATGTGATAATGTGGTTCCTATGGCGGGTTTGAGCGCTACTCCTATTTCATTGGTGTATGCCAGCGCTCTTAAGGGGGATTCCAGCAGGATATCTTTTTCTTGATCCTTACCTGCAATATGTTCAGATTGCCTTGCCTGCGTAAACGCCTTCAGAAAATCATTCTGCCCGGGGGGTGCAAGTTCCTTATAAGACTGAGAAGCAGGGTTTGCATTGTTTAGCTTAAAGGGCACCTGAGCCGTATTTTGTAATATAGCATGGGGTTTCGATTGGATTTCCATATTGCTCACAATTTTTTTTCACATATATTATAATTTACGTGAATAAAAAAAATTGCTTTTTTATATAAAAATTTTAACAAAACTTGATATTTTAGACTAAACCTAGGAAACCGGGTCATATCCTCCCGGACTAAGCGGATGGCACTTGAAAATTCTTTTTACACCTAACCAGAGTCCTTTTATAGCGCCATATTTTATGACTGCTTCTTTTGTATATTGTGAGCAGGTCGGGTAAAACCTGCAATTTCGAGGCAAAAGTTTTGAAATTTTCTGATAAATATTTATAAGGAAAATAAAAAATTTTTTCATTGTGATTATCGGTTACTAAACTTTTTATTTGCTTTTCTGATACAATCCAGAAGTGCGGCATGGACTTTATAATAGTCTGACTCAATTATAGCAGGTCTGGCAATAAAAATAAGGCTCTGGTAATCTTTTAGTTTAAAGTCTTCTGCCCGGCTTATATTTTTGTAAGCTTCCCGCATAAGCCTTTTTATCCTGTTTCGCTTAACAGCTTTTTTATGGACTTTTTTGCCTGCAACAAACCCGACCCTGCTCAGGGCTTCTTTATCCTGCTTTTTGTTTCCTACATATAAAATAAGCAGTGAATTTGCAACTGATTTTTTCTTGCGATAGATAAATGCAAATTCACTGCTTTTTGTTAATCTTTGCTGTTTAGGTAGCATTCTTCTTAAAGTAAACTTAATTTATTATG
This sequence comes from Candidatus Gastranaerophilales bacterium, assembly GCA_028278305.1. GTDB lineage: Bacteria > Cyanobacteriota > Vampirovibrionia > Gastranaerophilales > UBA9971 > JANQEB01. The sequence goes on along the minus strand of JANQEP010000137.1, from coordinate 511 downwards.
CTCTTTTTTTGAGCTGAATGCCCAGTGAATGACGACCTTTTGCCCTTCTTCTCCTGATGACATTCCTGCCGCCGGGAGTGCTCATTCTTACCAGGAATCCGCTTACACGCTGTCTTTTCTTTTTTGTACCCTCTAATGTACGTTTCATTTATATTTTCTCCATTATTTCTGATTATTAACCTGGTATTTTATATTTAATCATAAATAAAATAATATACGCAAAAATTTTATTTTTTAAGTAAGGAAGTAATAAAAAATTCTTAGAAGTGGTCTCAAAACAAAAAGGTAATTAAAAATTTATAAACGCCGCATGTCATTGCCTGCGAAGCGGGAGCGTTAAAAACGGAAACGATGAGTTTTCGTTTTTAAAAGCTCATTCATGCGAGAAGGGATTTTTCAGAAAAACGATTCTGTATAATATTAATATACTTGAAAAATCCTGACGCGGCAATCTGTCAAACCTGGTATAAAAACTAAAAAATGTTAACCTGCCGGATTCCCACGCTCCCGA
>JANQEP010000136.1 GCA_028278305.1 Candidatus Gastranaerophilales bacterium | reverse complement strand
ATAAACATTATTCTGCCCGACGTGGTAATCTGTCTAAATGGGTTGAAATAATGTTAACCGGACAGATCACCACGTCAGGATTCGCAGGGCTCATCCTTCTTCGTGATGACAGGTGTTTGCCCTTAGCTGGTTTTGTTTATAAATTATTTCTCGGATAGGCTCTAAGTCTTTGACGGAACATATTCAAGAATGTCAGATATTTTACAATCTAAAGCCTCACAAATTTTATCTAAAGTACTATAACTGACATTGTTGCCTGTATTATAGTAAATTTTTCTAATAGTATTTATTCCAAGTCCTGTTAATTCTTGAAGTTCAGACATTTTTATTCTTTTTTTTCCCATTATTTCAGATAATTTACTTTTTATCATAAAAAAATTATATATTACCTGGAATTAACTTGACTTTTTTATCCGTATGATATAATTTAATATCCGCAAGAAGAAATAAAAAATTCAAAAAACTTAACAGAAGGAGGCAAAATGCAAGAAACAGAAAAACTAAGTACACTTCACGAGGAAATATCCGATAATAGCCTTGATATTATCGGGGTTCTGGAAGGATTGATGATGATTTCAGAAGACAACCGCCCTACCTGCACGCTGCTTGAAATCGCAAAGGAAAAATCAGTAAACATATTGAAAAAAAGCGAAAGAATACGGAAAATTTTGGGCTGAATCTCGAAGCGGTCTAAAAAATGCCTTTTTCATCAATATAGACATAGGCGGGGATTTTTTTGGTAATAACGCATTCCATATATTTTGCCAGTCAATTTACAAAATTGACCCAACCTACCCAACTCAAACCCAAAATTTAATTTTGATATAATAATTTGCAATTAACGTTTATTTATTAAGATCACTAATAGGTTTTGAGACCACTTCGTAAGAATTTTTTCTTTCCCCCTTAGAATTTGACTGATGAAATCTCTTCGTTATTCTGAGTGAAGATACTCAGACAAAGAATATATCAGAAATTCTTTAAATCCTTTAAGACTGATTTTTAAAAAGAACCGCCCGAATTAAGTAAATTATCAAAATTAGCCCTGTCTTTTTTCTTTTTAAGCTTTATTATCCCGCCAATGCATTCGATAAATAACAATAAAGCTATCAGACTTCCTGCTGTGGCTGCGGAAAGCCCGATAAATTTTAATTTATAACGCGGATTTTTAAGCTCAAGAGTATTTCTATAAAAACCCAGGTATTCATTTACCTGGTTTAAATAAGCCTGCTGGTCTTCTTTATTGGGAGTTTCAGCGGTGATCAGGTATTCTTCGTTTTTTTCTTTATTTTTTAGTACAAGATAATACACATCTTCTCTTAAGATATTTTTTTTCTTTTCAAGAGTAATTAAATTCAAATTTCTTTCATCAAACTCATATTGAATATTTTCTACTCCCAAAATATCTTTCTTTTTTATAAAACACATATAATTATTCTTACTGCAGGTTAAGTATGTCGTAAAAGCGTGTCCATAGATTTTATAAACACAAAACCCGGTAAAGCAAAGACTCAAAAAACCCAGAAAACCAACGGCAAAAATTATCATTGCCGAATTTTCTTCCAGTTTCTTTTTTAAATTATTATTTTTTTTATTCATTTAATTTTCCGGATTTCTGTATTTAAACGAATATATATTTAATATTACTATAATATACTTTAAGAAACAAGGCTTCATAACCACATCTGACAGAACAGTTATAGATTAATTACCGCGCGGAAATTATGCCTGCTTTTTATCGGTTTCTTTATCTGTTTCTTCTTTATCAGCTTTAATTTTTTCTGTTGCTTTGTTAAAGGATTTTTTAATAATATTTAAAGCAATAGCAGTACCGACAGATGCTAAAATAGCAGCGGAACCGCTGATTCCCATTTTAACGGAAGCGATTACCCACGCACAGAGTGAGCCCAGAAACTCAAACCCGCCGCTTCCCATAAACTTTTTGGCAATATCGCCGGCGGATGCATTTTCTTCGGAATTTTTTATGGTATTGCCGAAAATTAATCCCCCTGTTACGATAGGAATAAGTGTCTCAGGAAGACCGCCGCCTGCACCCAGGTCAATAGCCCTTCCTGCATAGCTTCCGTTAGGGTCTCTGCCTGCTACTTCAAAGTTTACGGCTTTTTTAACCTTATCCCTGACTGATTTTAATTCCCCAAGAATTTCTCTAAATCCCTTACTTACATTATCGGGTCCTCCTTTCCCTGCCACAAAGTCGTCCAGGGTCCGGATAATATCATCAAGGTTCTCCCTGGACTGCTTAAAAGTGCCCGCACCGGTCCTGTTTATGTTACCTATTAATATTTCTTCTGCACGACCCCAGTTTTCTCTTAAAACATCCTGGTTGCCGTCCTTAAATGCTTTTTTCCAGTTTTCGAATATTTTTCCCCATTCTGTCGGGCTAAAAAGCTTATTAAATGCCGGGAAGTACTTATCAATATATTTGTCTATAACTTCCTTTTCCACCACATCCCTTAATTCTTTAAGCCTTCCCCCTATACCTTTATGTACGTCATCCAGCTGACTGCCAAAATTGCCTTCAACAAATTCCCTTGCGCCTGCCAGCGCTTTCTGCTCTTCTTTTGAGGTAAGCAGAATTTTGCCGAGCACAATATCCCTGGCATTTTTAAATTTGTTGTGAGCGCCGATGTATAAGCCGCTAAGAGTCCTCTCCGTGCCTTTTAAAGACCATTTACTGAGCCCTATTATATACTCACCCGGTTTAAAACCTATTTTTCCGAATACTTTATCTATATTTCTTAAAAGCAGCATTAAGCCTGTATCCTTGGAAAATTTATCCAGCACATAGTATGTATCTACTGTTTTACGGGCGCCTTCTACCGCTGTTTTCTGTATTTTCTCGATACTCCCGGCATTAGCCCGGTCACCCAGGTTAGTAGCCATAATTTTCAGGTTTTCGCTTAATTTTGCCAGGCTTCTTCTTCCGAAAATAAGACCTACCCCGCCAAGGACAAGGGTTACGATGCCGGCTACCGTATACCTGAAAGCGTTACTATGAGGGTTTTTAACAGCTTTTTCATATGAATCAATGATATCCTCCTCAAAGCTTTCTGCCGGCTGGGCTTTGACAGGCTTAGAACTGTACCTTGTCTGTTTTTCAACAAAAGAGGCAAAGACATCTCTTTGCTTTTCAGGATATAGATTTTTATCTGTTATTGTGTTCATTTTCAGGTTACCTCAGGTTTTATACAGGGTTAATTCCGCATCTTTCAGTACCCTGTCAACTTCGGAAATAGTTTTATTAAATTCTACCGAAGTTTGAGAATTATTTGATATTGGATTTGGTATGGAAAAATAATTTTTCTGCGGTGTATTGAGAGCTCTGGCGGGAACGTTGCTATTTTTTATCTCACTGCTTGATAGAGACTGGTTTTCCTGTGTATATGGATTATTCCTGTTATTTTCAGGCTGATTTTTTCTTTCTTGCAGGTATTTTTTTGTAAGCGGGGATAAATTTCCCGCTGTTTCCTGGACAGTTTGGACCTGCTGCGGCTGGTCAACCTGCTCTGCAGCTTTCTTACCCGCTTCTTCCTCTTCGGTCTTGGTTGGTTTTCCGAATAAAGAATGGGAAATTTTAGTAAATACGCCTCCCACAAGAGGCATCAGGACTCCCACTATCAAAGCAAGCCTGGTTACGCCGCCGAATAAATTCTTAAATCGTATGCCAAATCTTTTAAGCGAAGGAACATTTTCTTTAAACAGCATTCTCATTTCTTTATAGGTCTGGCTTTCACCCAGTCTCCAGAACTTCCACTGGCTCTCGCTTGATCCCCGCCAGAATTTAAAATCACCTGACATTAACCTGCTGATAGGACCTTTTGGTCCGGCGCTGCCTTCCATTACTCTGGCTTGAAGCTCGTTAAACCTGGCTAAAGCAGCTTTCGGGTCTTTAGCCTTTCTGAATAATTTTTCCGCAGCCTCGGGTTTCATTCTGGCTGTTAGTCTTCCGTCAAGTCCCATGCCAAGGATATTTCCTGACCATCTTACAGGCGCTGACAGGGTTCTTAAGAACCAGGACCTGTTTTTCCCGAACGTTTTCAGTCCGCCTGTAGCTTCATAAGGAAGCCTTGTTAAGGCATTCATCATTACCAGGTATGGAAGAAATTCGCTTGCCATACATTCCATAAAGGTTGAGAATTTTTCTCCTTTTTCTGCTGCAAGCGTCCTTCTGATAGCATCTCCCATAAAATATACGGATGCGAGCATAAAAAAAGGATCGCCCGGTCTTACAATCCTGTTGGCGCCTGTATAGAGCCCTTTCATCGCTTTGGAAATAAAACTTTTACTCTGGGTTTCCATTATTAGTCCGACTCTGTTAGCTTTTAACCTGAGTTTTTCAAGGTTACCAAAACCTTTTCCTTCCAGGTCATCTAATAGTTCGGCTAATAACTTACCATTTCTGGGTGTTGCGGAATCCAGGTTCCTGCCGGCAAGTTTTGCCAGGTGTTCAACTAATTCTTCATACATTTCCTGCCTGGCTTTTTCTGTAACCGGCATGTGTTTGAATCTTTCCGTAAACAGCCTTACTTGATGAGCGTTATGTTCGCCCATAACAGCAGTGGCTTTTTTGGCGAATTTTCTTGCGGCTTTTTCAATTCTTGCGTTATCTTTTGATTTCAAAGCATCTTGATACTCGTTAAAGGCTTTCTCATAACCCTGGGCAACCGAGTCTCTTAAATGACTGAAATTTCCCGGATGGGCTGTTCCGGTACTGCCCACAATTTTCCCGCGTATTTGCTCGGCAGCATCATTATAGAGCTGCCATCTCGGAATATCTGTTCTTTTCTCCGCTTCTCTTAGTATTTCTTCAAAGGGTTTTTTGCCTGCCTGATTATATAAATCATTTGTTTTATTTATTAATTCCCCGATAAATTCTCCCTGAAGGGTTCTACTGGATTGTCTTGCAAAGGATAATACAGGCTCATAATCTTTTGAATGCCCGGCAAAATGCTTTACAATAGATCTTTCTTTTATCCAGTTTCCAAACCCGCTAAAATAACCGTTAATCCTGTTAAGAAATCCGTTTTGAGCAACTTTTTCATCCAGGTTTGCCATAGCTCTTGCTATTTTACTTTCTTCCGCGGTCTGTCCCTTTGTTATCAGGTTATTAAGGAAACCAAGCGTAAGTACGGTTGGTATTCCATATAAAATAGCCTTAAGAAAATTCTTAAGTTGAGCAAGAGGGTCCTCAGATTCGGTATTCTGTCCGGAAAGATCATTCATAACCTTACCTACCGGGTTTTTTTGCATATGCTGTTTTGCAGCTTCCAGCCTGGCTAAGTTTTCTTCCTCTGTAAAAGCCGTGAAATTAGCCTGGCTTCCCGGATTATGAGCTATATAATATCTTTGTGTTCCTAAATCAGACATTTACCTGTATGCTTCCTGAATTTTTAAAAAATAAATAAAGTAGATCTTCCTATATATATAAAGTCAATTTCTATAACTAAATTGCGTTTTTCACCTCAAAAAACTAAAAAATATTAAAAAATTAAATAGCCCGGGTAGCTAATTGCATGTATGCAAACACATTTCATTCTGAAAAGCAGATGTATTCTGCGGCAATGACAAAATAAATTATAAAAACCTCCCTGCTTCCTTCAGAACCTGTGCCGGTTTAATATCAAGCATACAGGGCGTGTAGGGTTCGTTCTTTTTTATGAACCTGCACTTGCGTCTGTTGCAGGGAACACATTTTCTGTGTGAAAAAATCACAGTGCAGTTTTCACCGTAAGGACCTGTTCTGGAAACCGGCGCTGCGCCGTATAAGCCTATTACAGGAACTCCCATGGCGGCTGCAATATGTAAAGGTCCTGTATCTCCGGAAATTACAAGGTCACAGAGCGATAATAAAGCGGTATTCTCTTCAATCGAAGTCTTTGCACAGAAAGAGCGGATTTGAGGAGAAAGATCGAGCAGGGATTCGGAAAATTCCCTGTCTGCTTCTGAGCCGGTTAATATAATTTCACAATCGTATTTATCAAAGAACATCTGCGCAAGTTCCCGCCAGTAATTCTGATGCCATCGCCTTCCCTGCCTGGTAGGGCTTACACCCATATTAAACCCTATAACTATTCCCTTTTTATCCGGCATCACAGAAACTCGATTTTTTATTTCTTCTTTAATATAAAGTTTTAAACTTTTCGCAAGCTCTAAGTCTTTAAAATATTTTTTGCCGGTCTGCCAGAAATTCTCCACTGCATGAAGCTTAAAAGATTTCCTATAAGTAACAGTTCGTGGATTGCCAAGCATTATAGAAAAAATTCCGGTTCTAATCCCGGGCTGGAGGTTTAAAAATAAATCAAAATTTTCTTTTTTTAGCTTTTTAGCAAGTTTATAGAGCTGCTTATAGCTCTTTGCTTCCGCAATCCATACCCGGTCAAGATCAGGATCGCCCTGGATATTCCTGGAAGGCGTTTTAAAGGATGCATAGTGGATTGAAATATGCGGATATTTTCTTTTAATACTGCGAAAAAGCTCTGTTGAATGCACAACATCGCCGATTGCCCCAAAGCGTAGGATTAGAATTTTTTTAATAGGGTTCATATTAAAATTATATTAAAAAATTCCTCAATTTGATAATTTTCATTAAAACGCCCATTCGGTGCTGTCCGCATTTTAGCAGCGGGAGTTACTAAAACCTGCTACTCTTTTTCTTTGTCAGGAATTATCAGCTTTTACCAATTTTTCTGCCATTTCAGCTACTCGATAAGAACGCTGCTGTAAATCCCAGAAAAGAACCGTATAAGTATCTATATCAATTTTAGCGCTATTCATTATGGCAAAATTTGATAACCTTGCTATAAGCCAGATCATATCTAATTCATTGTATATCTCTGTTATTAAGTCTTGTTTATTCATAAATTAAATTTATATTAACCATTTTAAATTGACAACTAACAATTAAATTTGATAATAAATGATTTAAATTTTCATGTCAATATTTTAAAATGTAATAATGAAGAAACAATATGAAACTATTGTTAAATTTGGATTAAAAGTTAAATTTGAAAGAATAAAAAGACATCTTTCTCAGGATGAGTTATCTGAACTGGCGAGCTTAAATACTTCATATATAAGCCAGATTGAAACAGCCAAGCAAAATACAAGTATATCCGTAATAAAAAGCCTTGCTGACGCCTTTGAAATAACAATGAGCGAACTTTTGGATATTGAAAATATTTAAATTTTCTCTTTAACGACAAACTGTATACTACTATAGTAATCTTAAAAAGTAATGAGGAAATTAGTTAAATTGAAAAATAAAAATTCCATTTTTTTATTCAGGATTTATAATTGTTTACAAGGTTTTTAAAAATAATAACTTTATACTTTAAAATTTAATGTTAAAATATGAAGTAGAAAGTTATTATTTACAAAAAAGATCTAAAATATGATAAATAGGTTCGTTCAAGAACAAATAGAAGAAAAAATTATTTACCAGGTTAATCATTATAAGGATACTCCCGTTCCGAAAAAAAATGCGATAATTATCTACGGACCCAGGCAGGCAGGTAAAACAACATTAGTAAACAATGTTTTAAAAAAGTATGGCAGTAAGGCAAAGTATATTAATTGTGAACTTATATCAAGTAAAGAAGCGCTTGAAACAACTGATGATATAAAATTAAAGACATTTTTAGGCGATTCAGAAGTTATTATTTTAGATGAAGCCCAAAAAATTCACGATATTGGTTTGATTATAAAAATAATTGTTGATACATATTCTGAGTATCAAATTATTGCTACCGGCTCCAGCAGTTTTGACCTGGGACATAAATTAAGAGAGCCAATGACAGGCAGGATAGGAACATTTAAACTTTACCCGCCGTCTTTTGAAGAAATATCAACCAGGTATAATAAACATCATTATCCACTTTTGGAGAATATTTTAAGGTTTGGTTCATACCCGGAAGTTGTAACGCTTCTTTATGAAAAATCACAAGCAGCTGCCAGGGATAAACTTGATGAAATAGCAAGCAGTTATTTATATAGGGATATTTTTGAAATAGAAAAATTAAAACGGACTGATATTTTGCTTAAAATGCTTAAAGCCCTTGCGCTGCAAGTAGGTAATGAAGTATCAATAAGTGAATTATCTAAGCTGGTAGGTGTTAGCGTTCATACTATAGATTACTATTTATATTTATTGCAGGAAAGTTTTATAATCCATATTTTGCGTTCATTCAGCCGTAACCTGCGAAAAGAGCTTAATAAAAAGATGAAAGTCTATTTTTGTGACTTAGGTATTAGGAATAGTTTAATCCAAAACTATAATCCTGTTGATATAAGGACAGATATCGGGGCTTTATGGGAAAATTTCTGCATTATAGAGCGCATAAAACACAATTCAATAAATAAAAGATATGTAAATTCATATTTCTGGAGAACATACGACGGGCAGGAAGTTGATTATATAGAAGAACATTCGGGCCAGTTAGACGGTTATGAGTTTAAATGGGGCAAAGACGCCAGGTTTAAGCCACCGAAAGCATTTGTTGATAATTACGAAAATGCCGCGGTTAAGCGTATTGACAGGCAAAATTATCAAGAATTTTTAATATAAATTACGTTAGTTTAAGTTAAGGAACAAAGAAAAAATTTTTACCCGCCCTATATTTTTCTCTCGCCTGTAACCTCGCAGGGCTATTCAATTCTAAATTAGACAAACTAAACTTAAACTGTCACTCCGTGCTTGCGGATTGCTCGCAGAGAGTGAATGAAACTCATTCTCGCATTAAACGGCATTCCAGCCCCCGCCCATGGCTGGGGACGGCTCATTTTCGCAAGTGCGGCATGACGTTATTAGCTTAAAATTAGAATTGAATTGCCCTGGTAACCTCGGTACTGGTTGTACCTTTCTTTTTGTAATAATAATCCAGCAATAAATATTTACAAAATTTAAATCAATTAGCTCCCTTGCTTTGTTTTTATATTAATATAAGAGAATTAGGGATAAAGGCAAATGGGAATAAATAATGATTGGCCCAAGTGGGGATCAGGTCCTTATACAAGAGAACAATTGCCGGGTGGTCATACTGAACAATTAGTAGGAGATGGCGAAGGCATGAAAAAGCCGCATTATGGGGAGGGAGTTAACGTAGCTATTTTGGATGTCCATGGTCCTGGCGATCCCCTTTTTCTTGATGTTCCAGACCATGCAAGGCTTAATGCCTTAAATGTGACAACGGTAGCCCCTTCGGCGACTGTACAATTTTTTCCTCATGATATAGACCCTTTAAGGTTGCCAACTATAGAACAGCCAAATATAGTTGATAAGGCTAAAGCGTTTTTTGTGCAAAACTTTACGAGTAGAGAAAGTGCTTCAAATACAAAAGACCCGATAAATACTCTTGCTGTTGAAGCCACCGAAAGGGTTACTGAGTGGTTAAAATATTTTGACAAATTAAATGAAGATGATAACCCTGATAATGATATAGATGTTATTGCTGCTCCCATAGCAGCTTCGAATGCGTCTGTTATAAAAGCTATTGACGTAATGATTGAAAATGAAAAACTTGATCCCAAAATACAGTCCGAAATTTTTGGAGATACTGATCCTTCCGGTCTGGATGAGATAGAAAGGATGAAGCGGATTAATGCTTATGTTGAAAATCAATATAAAGAAAACCCTGAGTGGAAAAGAGCAAGAGAAGAATATGCAGATGCTGTTAAAGATGCATCTGAAGAAGCTAGCATATTAATTGCTGCTGGAAATGAACATGGTTTAATACCAGAAGAAGTTGGGGCAGACGAAATGAATTATTTAGCAAGGGCAACAAGTAAAGTATTGGCAGTAGGCGCTGCCAATGATGAATTAAATGGGCCTGCTATATACGCTTCACGTGGAGGTGAAGACAGAAATCCTGACGTTTTAGCTTTTGGTAGGTTTATGCATAAGGGTGATTCGTTTGATAATCCCATATTCGAATTTTTTGGCGGGCCGCAAGGGTCTTCTTACGCTATACCTATAGCTGCTGGTACTGCAGCTGCTGTATTAAGCGAAAATCCTGAATTAACACCTGATAAGGTTAACAAAATAATTATAGACGGTGCAGAGGCAATACCAGGTTTTTCTGAGAAAGAGATTGGCAAAGGTATAATTACTAACCCGTTTAGTATAATTGATCCTGATAATTGAACAATTTCAAACGACAAATAAATATAATTATGAAATCATAATAAACGGCAAACTGTAGTGACATCAGTTGGGTAGGTTGGGTCAATTTACAAAATTGACCCAACAGCTTTAAATTCGCATTATTTGATGTTGGGTTAAAAAATAGAATTTTTCAACCCAACCTACTGCTACTTATTGAAATCGGTATAATTTATTTTTCATTACCTTTTTGTTTTGAGACCACTTCTACGTAAAATTTTTTCTTTGTTCCTTATATTTTTAAAGTTAAGCATTTTGCAGCTCCGCCTGCTTTCATGAATTCGCTTAAATCTGTCTGAAAATGCCTAAAACCCTTTTCCTCAAGTATTTTAGTAAATCTTTTCGTGGTCAGGTTTGTAACCACGGCATCACCGATATTAACCGCATTACATGTGAAGTATGAGGATTCTTCATCATTTACTATAATACGTTTTTCAGAAGGAACGTTGCTTTCAATAACCTTATTAGCATAAGTATCAAAAGCTCCGGGGTAGTAGATCAAGTAATCGTCTTTTAAAGGACAAAAACAGGTATCCAGGTGATAAAAGGTATCACTTATAAGCTCCAGCGAGATAACGTGAATTCCCAGCAGCTCTGAAATATAGAGGTGTGAAGAAATTCCGGTGCGGGGAACATAGCCGGCATAAAGAGAATTTCCAAGATAAAGCGCATCTCCTGCGCCTTCAAAGTTCATATCTTCCATTAAGGTAATGATTTCATAACCGTTTTGCTGAAACCATCCGGCAAAATATTTTTCTTCAGGCTGTCTTTGCTGGTGTTTAAACCTGCTTAATATTGCTTTATTTTCGTGCATAACAGCGGCATTAGCAGTAAAAACCAGATCAGGCACGTCTTTTTTCGGCTCGATTAATTTTATATCCGCATTAAGGTCGTTTTTTAAAATATCATATAAATTTTTCCATTGTTTTACAGCAAGAGAGTGATCAGCCTGCACTTTTACATTCATCCAGGGATTGATTTCATATTCAATGCCATAATAGTCCGGCCGGCACATTAAAATTTTATCAGTCATAATAAACCTTCTTTAAAGCTCTGTTGCTCCATGTTTCTTGGCAATTTCAAGAGCTTTTTCCATTTTTTCAGCATTACTCGCTTCAATAATAAAAATAGCTTCTGAGGTATCTTCTCGTCTTTTACCTACTAAAACTTCCTTGGCATAGCAAAGATTTCCTGCACTGCAAATTTCATCAAGCAGCTTTGATAAAGTCAGCGAATCAATAATATGTCCTCTTAGTTTCATTTCTTTTTTCATACTGAAAACCTCTTTAGTCTATCTTAATTTTACATAATACCCGGGGTTAAATGGAATAAATATATTATACCTGACAATAGAGATACTGAGGCTTTTAGTTTCGGCTTGCCGAGTGCGCCTGCTCTTGCAGCTTAGAATGACATATGTTTTTTATAACCCGTTTTTAAGACTGCTTCTTATGTTTCATTAATAAGGAAAGCTGATCAGCAAATTTATTAAAGTAAGAAAAATTACCAGGTAAAGCCCGGTTACATATTTTGCAAAGGCAAAATGAAATTTCTCATCGGGTGAAGTTATTTCAATATTTACATTCTGGTTATTCCAATACTGCAATCTGAGATGGAAGAGCATATAAATCTTTACCATTCCATTTAAAAACTGATGCAGGTAGTAAATTATGGGATAGGTATAATTAATTTCCTTTCCATAGTAGAAAATAAAAAGCGATTGAAAGTATTTAACCAGTAAAACCCAGCTTATAACCGTATAAGTCAGCTGAATATCACGGAATAAAGTTAAAATAATTATAGATGGGCTTATAATTGCAGTCCACATGCTGATTCTTTGATCAAGAAGCGCCAGCCAGGGAAAAAATCCGATTTTATGAGGTCCTAAAGCCAGAGCCCTGCCATTATTTCTGAGCATATTCCCGCTCCATCTTTTCAGGCTTTCTATGTAGTCCAGTACGGCATTTTTTCTTACTTTTTCAATACTATAAATAAAAGCATCCGGTATATACAGCATTTTAGATCCTTTTTCCAGAAGAGAATACCAGGTACTTTTATCATCCCCGCTGAGAAAATATATTCTTTTCCAGTACCAGTCATCTATATAATCATTTTCTATTCGGGAAATAAAATTTTTATCCGAAATTTGACCTGCCTTGAAAATTGAAAACCTTCCGGTTAAACATAACACTTTTCCTGATAGAGTCAGGGAATTCATATGAAAGTTTCTTATTGCAAAACGCAGGCTTAAGATGTTCGATAAAAACGAGGAGTTTGTAACCAAAACTTTTTCATTGGTGGTTATACTATCTACATCAGGCTGAACCTTAAAAGCAGAAATACATTTTCTCAGGCAGCCGGGCATAATTATGGAATCACCGTCCATAAATACTACGGGGTCGTTTTCCCGCATTCCCTGTCTTACCAGGGCTCTTATTGCCCCTGCAATCTGAATTCTTTTATTAGGTGAATTTTGCCTTACAAAAATAACTTTTATTTTCTCTCCATAAGGCAGGGTATTTACAGCATCACAGACTATCTTCTCATCATGAAAACATGCTGTGCCCATGCTTATGGTTGCAGGTAAATTCAGGTTTCTTGCTTCATGAATAATTGATTTTATTGAATTATAAAGAATTTTCCTGTTTTCTGCATAAGAAACAATCATAAAGTATAGTCTTTCGGGCTTCCAGTCTTTTTCTTCCAGAAGCTCAGCTTCCTTTCTAATTTTTGCGTATACAACTTTTTCATAAATTTGAGCCCGCACAAGATGAATTATCCATAGACTAAACCTGTAAATACCTATAAAACTTAATATGCCTATCATATAAAAGTTTTCTTTCATGAAGGGAAATATATCCGGGGTTTGCAAAACAAATATCAACAGTAAAAACGAGTATATAATGAAAAAAACCAGGTTTTTATCTGAAAAGTTTATTTTGTTCAATGCTGATGATTTATCCATCGTATGTATACCTCGGTTTTAAAAACTTTTTCTTTATAAATACCACGCCAACAGGGGTTCCAAAGTCTATATCCTTTAACAACCCGGGAGTTTCTGGTTTTATTACCGCAACTATGAGGTTTTTACCCTGAAATTCCTGTATTCTTTCCAATTTGACCAGTTTTCCCTTAAGATTTATATTTTGTGACGGGACGTTGATTTTAACTGTCAATCCCAACTTTAACTTAAGCGCTTCTTTCTCTGTGAGATAAGCTTCCACCAATTTTTCGCCTGATACATATTTCAAGAGCATTACAGGAGTTTTCTCATTCACATTTTTTCCTTCAAATGCCAGAACCTCGCTTAAAATTGCTTTAAACGGAGCCTTGATTGTATTTTGTCCGCTTAGGGTTTCAATATAAGAAAGTTCTCTTTCATCTATATTTATAATTTCTTTAATTTTCTCGATTTCTGCATTCAGGTTCTTTGAATCTTCCCTTTTATTTATTTCATGGTTAATTCCGCTTTCCGGATCTTTAATATTTTGGTAAATATGGTAATATTCGTAATTTGCAGAGGCAAGCTCCTGTTCCTGCTGTAAAAGTTCCTTTTTTAATGCATCAATCTCAGGTTTGCAAACCAGTTTTCTCTCATAAAGCTGTATTTTCTTTTCCAGCTCTGCTTTAAGAAGGTCAATTTTTTCCCCGACGGATTCTATAACTTTTTCCTGGACTTTGAGCTTGAAAGAAAAGTCTTTTTTATAGTTTTCCAGCTTAGAGCGGAGGTTTACAAGCTGTTTTTGTTTTTCTCTCAGTAAAGCTTTGTTTTTTAGAATTTCAATTTTCTTTTCTTCAATTTCTTTTTGCATTTCCGGGCTGGATACCTGGAAAAGCGGTTTACCCTTATCTATGACACTGTCTTCTTTTACGTAAATTTCAGTTAAGATGCCTTTTGACGGGCTGTGTATAATCTCTGTTTTTCCTGTAACAAAGGCGGAATCAACATAAAGCTTGTGAACGTTTAAATAAAATATATTAAAAATGTATAAAACAGCAGTTATACCAAGTATTGTATAGAAAAAAACGCTAAATTGACGGCTAAAGGATTTATTTTGAGTTTTATGATTTTCCTGAAAAGTTTCCTGTATGTAATTATCATTTATTGGGGCATCAATATGACGAATTATCTCTTCAAAAGACTGGAATTCTCCGGTTACGATTCCCCTGCTGAAACAGGATAAAATTTTCCTGCTTCTCCTGGATTCATCGATGTATTCCGCAACAAGCTTCTTATCTTTCGGTTCTATCCGTAAAATTTTGACTTTTTGTTCGAACTTAACAGCAAAATCCTGGAAATTAATTTCAAAAATTGCCAAAGTTTCATTTCCTTCAGTCAATTCTCCGGAATAATCCTTAATTTCAAAGGCTTCTACTGACCAGTTGACTGTTTTATAATCTTTTCCATCGATTATTACCTTTATAGGATTTGTTAATCTATAAAATCGTCTTTTACTGGAAGGTTCATATGCTATATCACGTCTTTTTTCGGGATTATATATCATTTTTAACCAATCCAAGCTAGTTTTAGTAATTCATACATTACCGCCGAGAGCTTTGTACAGGCTTATTGAGTGAATCAGGCATTGTGTTTTGGATTCATATTCCAAAATTTTCGATCTTATGAATTTCTCCTGTGAATCCATAAAATCTTCCCGGGCAATCAAGTTTAAGTCCAACTTTTCCCTTTCGATTTCCAGATTTTCCTGATCCAGTAAAGAAGTTCCTTTTGCCTGGTTATAGTTGATTACACTGCTTTTCAGGTGAATAAGACTGTTATTGACATCAGTGATTGAGGAGACAATGGCTTTTTCATAAGCTTTTAAAGTCTGTTTGTAAATGCTTTTCTTTGCCTTAAGTCCTGAAAGATTATTGCCTTTTTTGAGAAGGTCATAAAAAATACCGTATCCAATTCTGTACGTAAGGCTTTCGGAATGAAAAAGATTATTGAATAGTCTGCTTACGTGAGAAATGTCACCTTTATAAAGAAAGTTTGGTAAAAGAGCTTTTTTTGCCATTTTTACGTCCAGTTTTGCCATTTTAATCTGGTTTTCCGCCATAAGAACGTCCGGTCTGTTTGCTATATGGCTTGTGTTTATTTCAAGTTCCTTATTGTAAAAAATCCGGATATCTTCTATATTTTGAAATTTAACTGGTATTTTTTCCTTATCTCCTGAAACTAAAAGGTAAAATTGATTTTTCAGCTCTTCATTTTGAGCTTTTATTGTGGTTAGCTCTTCTTCTGCTACGTTTAATTCCTTTTTTATTTCTATAATTTTCGATTTTGAAACCAGCCTGTATTCATATTTTTCAAGGTTTATACCAAGCTTTTTCTCCTTTAAATCCTGTATTTGCTCATAGAGAGCAATTAATTTTTCATTTTTAAGAATATTAAAATAAAGCATGGAAACATCTGATACTGTAATCAGGATAATAAAATTCTTTTCAAGTTCCGTAAAATCTTTATTACTTTTGAAATAAGATATTTCATCTTCTTTTTTGCCCCAAAAATCAAGTTCATAGCTGAATTCCAGAGGCATATAAATCAGTTTTTCCTGACTTTTTCCGTAAAACCTGACTCTTCCAAAACTATCTATTCTTGCAGATGCTGCATCCATGTAGCTTGCACCCATTTGTACCGAAGGCAAATAACTTCTTCGAGAAGAACTGATATAGTTTTCAGCTTCCTGGGTCTTTAAATCAGCTATTAACACATCAAAATTGTTTTTTAAACTCTGCTCAAGAGCATTTAAAAGCAGGGGATCCTCAAATTTTTTCCACCATTTCCAGTTAACACGCTCAGTATTTTTACAAGCAGCTGCCCTGCTCTTATATACCTTTGTATCCCGGTCTTTACAATAAGCCCCGGACGCAGCTAAGATAAAAATAAGGAAAAAAGATATTATAAGTCTTTTTGATTTTGATATATAAATTTTCATACCAATATTTTGTCTAGATATCTTGAATAATTAATTTTAAACTTCTTAAATTGCCTTATAGTAATGCATTTATTATATTCAGTAAACTGTATTAATCAAATTTAGACGTTTTTAGCAAATTAAAATGTATTTTTTCTTTACAAAGTAGGTTGTTCATCGAAATATGTTTTGAAAAATTTTATGTATACCGATTTCAATAAGTAAACATGGAATTAAAAACATAAAACGCCGCATGTCATTGCCTGCGAAGCGGGAGCGTTAAAAACGGAAACGATGAGTTTTCGTTTTTAAAAGCTCATTCATGCG
>JANQEP010000131.1 GCA_028278305.1 Candidatus Gastranaerophilales bacterium | reverse complement strand
CCTGCTTCGCACCTCTTTTCGATTCTCTATAATTTTTTGGCAAATGTTGCATAGTCATATCCTGACTTTTGACTAATTCGCGACTCGGGTTAACTAGTTTCCTAATTACTTTTTAAGATCACTATATTAAAAATTCAGGCTTATTCTACAAAAAAAGATAATTGAGGAGCGCCGATTTCAACTTCCCCGCTGTTTCGTTTTTTAACCGATATTTGAGCTGATAAATCTTTCTGCATCCTGTTCATCAGGTACTGAGATCTCGCTATAACAGATTTTGGCAAGCCTGCCATCTTTGCAACCTGGATTCCGTAACTTCTGCTTGCCCCGCCTTCTACAACTTTTCTTAAAAAGATAATTTCTTCCTCATCTTCTTTTATTGTCATTCTATAATTTTTGATTTCAGGATATTTTTCATGCATCACGTTTAATTCATGATAATGAGTTGCAAAAATGGTCCTGGCGCGTATTTTCTGACTTATATGCTCTGCAACGCTCCAGGCTATTGCAATCCCGTCATAAGTGCTTGTTCCCCTGCCTATTTCATCAAGCAGGATAAAACTCCTGTCAGTTGCGGAATTCAAAATAGAAGCGGTTTCATTCATCTCCACCATAAATGTGGATTGTCCTGTGGTAAGGTCATCTACTGCTCCTACCCTTGTAAAAATTTTATCCACTATGCCTATTTGGGCTGAGCTCGCCGGAACAAAGCTTCCTATCTGGGCAAGTATTATGATAATAGCGTTTTGCCTCATATAAGTCGATTTTCCAGCCATGTTAGGTCCTGTAAGAACTACCAGTTGGGGAAAAGTGTTATTTTCGGGTTCTGCGGTGATATTTAGATCATTAGGAACATAAGTGCCCAGCGGAAGTATCTGCTCAATTACAGGGTGCCTGCCTTCTTTTATTATAATTTGCTTTGAGCTGTTTATTTCCGGTTTTACGTAATCATACTCTACTGCTGTTTCTGCAAAAGACAGCAAAACATCAAGTGCGGCAATCGCTTTTGCTTTTTCTCTTATCGGCTCAACAAATTCTTTTGAGTATTCCCTGAAATTACAGAAAATCTGGTATTCCAGCTCTGAGCTTTTTGAGCCGGCACTTAAAATTTCGTTTTCATGTTCTTTAAGCTCGGGTGTTATATATCTCTCAGCGTTTGTTAAAGTCTGCTTTCTTATATAATCAGCAGGAACATGCCGGGAATTGCTATGGGTAATTTCTATAAAATATCCAAAAACCTTGCTATATCCTACTTTTAAAGATTTAATGCCTGTTCTGTCCCGTTCCCTGGCTTCAAACTGCTCCAGCCATTCTTTTCCCGAGCCAAGAAGACTTTTAAAGTAATCAAGATCTTCACTAATGCCGTTTTTAATTAAATTTCCCTCTTTAATCCCCAGAGGCGGTTCTTCTTCAATAGTTTTTTCTATTAATCCGGAAAAGTTTTCAATCCTCTGGTCAGTTTCCAGAAACTGGTTAAAAAGCTCTGATCTTGTATTTAAAAGAATATTACCAAACACCGGCAGGAATTTCAGGGAATCTCTAAGAGCTATGAAATCTCTTCCGTTTGCCGTGTTATTGCTGATTTTCGTTGCAAGCCTTTCAATGTCATGGATTTTACCCAGAAGCTCAGCCAGCTCAGAGCGGGTTTTGGAATTTTCAACAAGCTCTTCAACCGCTGATTGTCTTTGTTTTACTTTAGCAATATTCTGCAGCGGCTGCTGAATCCATTTTCTAAGAAGCCTTGTACCCATGTTGGTCTTTGTCCTGTTGACTGACCAGAGAAGACTTCCCTCGTATTTATTATCACGGACAGTTTCTACAAGCTCAAGGTTTCTTCTTGCGTTTGAATCTATGGAAACAAAAGATCCGGTTTTATAAGGAGTTATAATATCAAATTTAGGCAGGTCATTTTGCTGCGTTTCCATCAGGTAATCAATGATTACTCCCGCAGCGACAAGTCCTTCGGTATAATCCGGAAACCCGAAAGATTCAAGCGAGTTTACGTTGAAAATCTTTTTTACCCTGTCCAGTGCTGTCTGCTTACAAAAAGCGTTTGAAGGACGAATTGTGCTGTTATAATTGCTTACTATTGCTTCGGGCAGGTCAGGATACTCTTCAGGTACTATCTGGAAAGGCTTGATTTCTCGTTTTCCAGCTACACATAAAATTTCAGCAGGGTCGAGCCTGTTAATTTCCGATACCAGGTGAGGCATATCAAGCCCGGTAACCTTAAATTCCCCTGTGGAAACATCTACATAAGCCAGTCCAAAAACACCTGTTTTTTTGAATTCCGCTACAGCTGCAAGGTAGTTATTTTTCCTGGCATCAAGCAGGTTCGTATCCGTGACGGTCCCCGCTGTGATGATTTTTATAACTTTTCTTGCAACCAGTCCTTTTGCCTGTGAGGGATCTTCCGTTTGTTCACAGATAGCGACTTTATGTCCTTTATCAAGAAGTCTTGAAATATAATTCTCAACAGCCTTTTGAGGAACTCCTGCCATCGGAATCCTGCCCAGCTTACCCCCATCCCTGCCTGTAAGCGTTAATTCCAGGTCTTTTGAAATTACTACAGCATCTTCAAAGAAAGTTTCATAAAAATCTCCCATCCGGTATAGCAGTATAACATCCTGGTGATTCCTTTTTATCTCCAGGTATTGACGAATCATCGGAGTTGCATTTTCTGTATTAACGTCAGAGCTTTTAGTAAAATTAAGATTATTCATTATTTTTTACCGGGACCTATCTGAATGTAAGCAGGAACGGCACGAGCCGGGCTCTTTGCCGATAGGTTCAATACTTACTGTGCTGAAGATGGCTTACTTTTCACTTTTTTCTCCATACCCTAATTAAACTAAACCATGCATAAAAAAAAGCGTCAATAAAGACGCTTTATTATGTTATTATTTTTTATTTTAAGATTGTTTATTATCTTTCTTTTTTTCTGGTAAGACAATGTAAGCCAAACTGGGCTACCTGGTATGATTGAGGATATTGCGGGCTTTTTCCGCAGATTCCGTAGAGTTGGCAAACTCTTTGCTGATGATCTACATTGCTTTGATTATTTCTATTCATAATTTTATCTCCTTTATTTTCCTTCATATTAATTTAACTAAGTAACAAACAGAATGTTTTTACGTTATTATTCTGGAATTTAGTTATCCGGGGTGATGGATGGGCAAACAGTAAAAACTTTTTGTTATTTTTTAGTTGATTTCATTTTACTACTTATTGAGAATAATTCTTAATAAGTTAATGGTTTTTTAATTTTTAGTTTAGGTATTTAACTCGAATCATAGGCTAGCTAAAAAACAATTATAGCTTGATAAAAATTCCTTATATAATTTTATGGTTTTTGATAGCTGAGAATATTTATTCTGACGGTTCTTCCTGTTTTTTGCCTATAAGATAAGCTGAAATTACAGCTGTTATAGGAGTACACAGGACAATTCCTATACTTCCGGTGATGGCAGAGACTATTTCAGTCGCTATTGAGTTTAAGTTAATAAGTTTTAGTAAAGGTGCGTTTGCGGCTAAGAGTACAAGTGAAAAAGCCCCGCCGATATAAGCCAGTATCAATGTATTTGTCATTGTTCCCATAATGTCTTTTCCGACATTCATACCGGATTTTATAAGATCAACCGGCTTAAGGTCCGGGTTAACACTTTTAAATTCCGAAATACTGCTGGCTATAGACATTCCCACATCCATTACCGCGCCGAGAGCCCCGATTATAACAGCAGCAGCCAGAATCCCCGGGAAACTCAGGTCAGACCGGGACATCCACAGCATAGCGGATTCCTGGTCATGAAACCCTGTTAGCGGAGCATAATGTATTACTAATAACGATACAAGTCCTGCCAGAGATACACTTAGAATTGTTCCCAGGCTCGCAGCCAGGCTTTTAGTGTTGATTCCGCCCACAACAGCCATTGTTAACATCGTTGAAAGCAAGGCTATTACAACAGCAGAGGGTATTGGAGGAAAATTGTTTAATATTGCGGGCACAAGTACAAAAAATACGAGTATAGCGGTTATACAAAGAGAAACTATTGCCTGAATACCTTTTTTGCCTCCTATTATTACCAGAAGAGCTAAAAATAAACCTAAAATTATCATTAAAACCGGGTATCTTTCAATATCCGTCACATAAAATAAAGATTTTTCGGGAGTTTTTTCTATGTTTAAAAGAACCCTTTGTCCGGGCTTTAGTTTTATATCATAGACCGGGTTTGAGGTAATATGGTTTTCAATTTCCAATATTTTTCCCTTATATTCCCCGTTTAAAACCTGTATTTTTGCCAGCTGGACTATCTGCTCACTCTGAAAAGAAGCTGCAAGTTCTTTATTTTCCTGTTCTTTAATTATTTCAAGAACTTTTCCGCTGGCATAGAAAATATCGGGCTCAACGTAGGGCTCCGGGACGTCCTGTCCGGATACAGGCATTTTCAGGGTAAAAGCCGTTATAAAAATTATTACTAAACAGATTATTTTAGATATTTTCATATTTAACCACCTGTTAATCCGCTAAAAAATTTTGCTGAACTGACGGAAGCTTATAGCCAAGATGTTTATAAGCAACAGCAGAAGCTTTCCTGCCGCGTGGGGTTCTGGATATAAACCCTGCCTGGAGCAGGTAGGGTTCATATACATCCTCAATAGTTTTTGTGTCTTCCCCGAGCGCTGCTGCGATTGTCTCAATACCTACAGGTCCGCCTTCATGTTTTTCTATAAGAAGTTTTAATAAATCCCTGTCGGCTATATCCAGTCCAAATTCATCAATATTTAATAATTTAAAAGCTTTTTGAGCGATTTCTTTTGTAATTTCACCGTTTGACTTGACTATGGCATAATCTCTTATTCTTTTAAGAAGCCTGTTTGCAATTCTTGGCGTGCCCCGTGAGCGTGAAGCAACCAGTTCTGAACCGTCTTCGGTTATTTGGGCATTAAGTATGACGGCAGTTCTTTTGATAATTTGTTTTAATTCCGTGTTTGTATAAAATTCCAGTTTGTGTATAATGCCAAAACGGTCTCTTAGAGGACCTGATAAAGAACCTGCTTTTGTTGTCGCGCCTATAAGTGTGAACCTGGCAATAGGTATGCGCAGAATCTTTGTTTTTTCACCTGAGCCTATTGTTCTGTCTATGGAAAAATCTTCCATAGCCGGGTAGAGAATTTCTTCGGCGACCTTATTAAGCCTGTGAATCTCGTCAATAAACAAAAAATCATTGTTTTTGAGGTTCATCAGGATTCCTATAAGATCACGGGGTTTTTCCAGGGCAGGAGCAGAGGTTGTTTTAATTTTTGAACCCATTTCATTGGCTATTACCGAGGAAATTGTGGTTTTACCCAGTCCCGGCGGTCCGTAAAAAAGCATGTGATCGAGAGGTTCGTTTCTTTTTTTTGCGGCTTCTATGGAAATTTTGAGAGTTTCCTTAAGCTTTGTCTGCCCGATGTATTCATCAAAGCTGCGGGGTCTTATGTTGGTTTCAAAGCTATAATCATATTCGGTTTGCCGGCAGGAAATATTTTCCCGGTCTTTTTGAGGTTTAAATTTTTCTCCGTCTGATATTATAGCCAATTTAATTACCTTACATTGCTGTGTGATTAAGTTATATTATAGCAGTAATATGATTCTTATTTTTTGTAATGAGTTATTTAAGAAATTTGCCGGGCAAGGGTTTTCATTTTTTGATCGTAAAAACCCCGGAATTCTCCCTCAAGAATAGCTCTTTGCGCCTCTTTCATCAGGTTTACAAGAAAATGAATATTGTGAATTGTCATTAAAATAGCGCCCGTTCCCTCCTGCATCCTGCAAAGATGCCTGATATAAGCTTTTGTATGGTTTTTACAGGTATAGCACCCGCAATTTACGTCAAGCGGGGAAAAATCATCCCTGAATCCCTGTATCTTAATATTCTTACGCCCGCCTGACGTGAAAAAAGAACCATGCCGGGCGTTTCTGGTAGGCATAACACAGTCAAACATATCAATTCCTCTCATAACCCCGTCAAGCAGGTCTTCAGGGGTTCCCACGCCCATAAGATACCTGGGTTTGTCTTCCGGCAGGAAAGGAACAGTGAATTCCACGATTTTGTTCTTGATTTCCCTGGGCTCACCCACGCTGACCCCTCCTATGGCATAACCGTAAGAATCCAAAGATGCAATGATTTTTGCGCTTTCTTCCCGTAAATCCTCATAAACCCCTCCCTGTACGATAGGAAACAGCGCCTGGTCTTCGCGTTTATGAGCGTCAACACACCTGAAAAGCCAGTTATGAGTCCTTTGCATGGCTTCTTTTGCCGGCTCGTAATCACAGGGGTAAGGCGCGCATTCATCAAAAGCCATAATAATGTCTGCCCCCAGGGAATTCTGGATTTCCATGGAAATTTCCGGGTTTATAAAATAGCCGGAGCCGTCTTTAGGGTCTTTAAAGCTTACCCCGTCATCAGTGATTTTTCGCAGCTCAGGCAGGCTGAATACCTGAAAACCTCCGGAATCCGTAAGTATGGGTTTATGCCAGTTCATCCATTTATGAAGCCCGCCTGCTTTTTCAATAAGTTTATGCCCGGGTCTGAGGAATAAATGATAGGCATTTGCAAGAATTATCCGGGCCCCGGTGTTTTCAAGATGCTCGTTAGTCATCATTTTAACCGCGGAATTAGTGCCAACAGGCATAAATACTGGAGTTTCCACGATTCCATGGGGTGTCTCAAAGATCCCTGCTCTTGCATGAGTCTCAGGACATTGTTTTTGTAAGGTGAATCTAAAGTTTGTCATTCCGGATTTTAATTTCTTCTATTGTTTTCAAGCTTTTCTAAAGACAATATCGTCATTTTCAAGGTCTACTATGACTTTATCACCGTCAGTAAACTCTCCTTCAAGTATTTTGTTTGAAAGCGGGTTTTCTATGTCCTGCCGGATAACCCTCTTAAGAGGTCTTGCTCCGTAAGCCGGATTATATCCCCTGGCAGCAAGAATTTCCTTCGCGTCATCAGAAACCTCAATCTCAATATCACGCTCAGCAAGAAGTTTTTCAAGTTCCTGAACCTGTATATCAACTATCTTACCAAGCTGTTGCAAAGTAAGCCCCTTAAAGAAAACTATATCATCGATTCTGTTTAAAAATTCAGGCTTGAAATGTTGTTTCATCAGGTCCATAACACGCTCTTTAGTTGTCTCAAACCCTTCGCCCGAAGACAAAGCCAGCGTACCTTCAAGGATCATATGGCTGCCTATGTTGCTGGTCATTACAATAACAGTATTCCTGAAATCCACGGTTCTTCCCTTAGAATCCGTTAACCTGCCGTCATCGAGGATTTGAAGCATTATGTTAAACACGTCATTATGCGCCTTTTCAATTTCATCAAACAGGATAACGCTGTAAGGCTTTCTTCTTACCTGTTCCGTAAGCTGTCCGCCTTCCTCATAACCCACATAACCCGGAGGTGCCCCGATTAACCTGGCTACAGCGTGTTTTTCCATATATTCAGTCATATCAATCCTTACAAGCGCGTTTTCATCGTTGAAAAGAAACGCTGCAAGGGCTTTTGCTAATTCTGTCTTGCCCACGCCTGTCGGTCCCAGGAAAATAAACGAACCTACAGGTCTGCCTGGATCTTTAAGTCCTGCCCTTGCCCTTCTTACAGCTTCTGAAACCGCAGTTACCGCCTCATCCTGTCCTACAACCCTTTTGTGAAGTTCATCTTCCATCCTGAGAAGTTTCTGGATTTCGCTTTCTATCAGGCGGTTTACCGGGATTCCCGTCCATCTTGCTACAACTTCAGCTATGTCCTCTTCATCAATTTCTTCTTTTAACATAGTGTTTTCATCTTTTTGAGCAAGTATTTCTTCAGCTTTTGCAAGGTCTTTATTAAGCTCAATAAGTTTTCCATACTTAAGCTCAGCTGCTTTTGCCAGGTCAGCTTCCCGTTCAGCCTCTTCAATCTGTATTTTTGTCTCTTCAATTTCCTCCTTAATGTCCCTTACAGAAGTGATTGCTCCTTTTTCCTTTTCCCAGCGGGCTTTTAGATTATCTATTTTAGCCTGTAGCCCGCCTGTCTGCTGCTCGATGTTTTTCACCTTTTCGATACAGGCAGGGTCAGTCTCTTTTTTCAGGGCTTCCCTCTCAATTTCCAGCTGGGTTTTCTGCCTTTCCATGCTGTCAATCTCCGCAGGCATACTGTCAATCTCAATCCTTAAAGACGATGCGGCTTCGTCTATAAGGTCAATCGCTTTGTCAGGAAGAAACCTGTCGGTAATATACCTCGCAGAAAGCTTTGCTGCCGCAATAAGGGCTGAGTCTTTTATTTTTACGCCGTGATGAACCTCATACTTTTCTTTTAATCCTCTTAAAATGCTTATGGTATCTTCTACAGAGGGTTCATTAACCATAACAGGCTGGAAACGTCTTTCAAGAGCCGGGTCTTTTTCTATATATTTCCTGTATTCGTTTATTGTGGTAGCTCCAATACATCTTAAAGCCCCCCTGGCAAGCAATGGCTTTAATAAATTACCTGCATCCATTGAACCCTCTGTTGCTCCTGCGCCTACTACGTTGTGAAGCTCGTCGATAAATATTATTATCTCGCCTTCACTCTCCTGAACCTCTTTTAATACAGCCTTCAGCCTCTCTTCAAATTCCCCCCTGAATTTAGCGCCTGCTACTATTGCGCCCATATCCAGGGAAATAAGTTTCGTATCCTTAAGCCCTTCAGGAACGTCTTCCCTGACTATCCTTATAGCTAATCCCTCGGCAATTGCGGTTTTACCGACACCGGGCTCGCCTATAAGTACAGGATTATTCTTTGTCCTTCTGTTTAATACCTGAATAGTCCTTCTAATCTCGGAATCCCTGCCTATTACCGGATCAAGTTTTCCTTTTCTGGCAAGTTCTGTCAAATCAACGCTGTATTTTTTCAGAGCCTGGTAAGTTTTTTCAGCGTCAGGCGAATCAACTGTTGAAGAACCCCTTATTTTCTTTAAAGCGCCGTATAAAGCTTCTTCTGTTATGCCGCTCTCCTTAAAAATACACCCTAGCTCTGTTGAGCGGTTGGAATTTATTGCAAGCAATATATGCCCCAGCGTTAAATAGCTGTCTTTAAGCCTTTTAGCTTCTTCTTCCGCCTGGTCAAAGATTTTTTTTAATTCAAGACTTATGTAAACCTGGGCTGGAGGAGCTTCATACGCTATTTGAGGCTTTTGGGCAAGGATTTTCTCCACTTTATTCTTAATGAGGGTTACATTTATATTAATGTCCTCTAAAATAGTTACTGTGAAAGCATTTTCATCTTCAAGCATTGCGATAAATAAATGCTCAGGGAGAAGTTGCGGGTTTTTAAAGCGCATCATTACTTCCTGAGCAGCCAGAACAGTATTCCTTGTTTGTTCTGTAAGTTTATTAAAATCTATCATGAATTAAATTTCCTTTTCACACATTTTTTCTATTTTATTCTAAATTATTTATTATTAAAGTTATTTTAATTTAACAAATTTTTTATTTTTTCCTTACTTGAAAATAAATTGTGCATAATTACCTCTAAACCAGCGTAACTGGGAGTATCAGGATTTTTAGCTAATTGGCGACTGAAATTAATTAATTTATTAAACCAGTTATGTATGCAAAAAAGATAAAAACCGTATAAAATTGAAATAGTAAAATTTAACTTTGTGAAAAAATATCTGGTTAAAAAGAGATTTTAAATGCACCAAACATTTTTTGAAAAAATTATAGTTTTTATAAATTCCTACAAAATTTATATTATTATCGCAGGGTTAATCATTTTTTCTGCTTTATTTTTGACGTTTTCCGCAGAAAATCCAACTTCTTTCAAAGGAATGATAAAAAAGTCTGAAAGTTATGTTAAAAAAGGTCAATTAGCTTTTGCGCTTGAAGAATACAACAAAATAACCCGGCTTTATCCGGGGGATTATGATGTTCATGTCAGACTGGCTGAGCTATATGAAGAATTAGATGAGCCGGAAAAAGCAAAAACTGAGTATATACGTGCTATCAGAGTCGGGCACAGACACAGGCATGAAGCCACTTTAGCACTGGCTAAAATGTATGTTAAGGAAAACCGGTTTGATATCGCCGAAGACATAATAAAAGAAATTAAAAATATCAAAGATAATCAGGTTTTAAAAGAAATCGGAGATATCTATTACTCCAGCGGAGAATTTTTATCAAAAGGCGACAGGCTGGAAGCAATAAGAAAATTTAAAAAAGCCCGTAATTACTATAAAAAAGCTCAAAGTGACTTAAGTAAACAAGCCCTGGGTAAGATTAATATACTCTATGCAGAGATTTCAGACATGCTCGTAGAAAATAACGAAAGCAAAAAAGCCATAGAAATACTTAATCTCTCTATGAGCTACGAGGATAATGCACTTGCGCATTATAAGCTTGCTAAAATTTACGAAAAAAAATCTCTTATTGATAAAGCCATTAAAGAATACAGTGAATCATTTAAAATGGATTCCGAAGTAGGAAATATAAACGCCTATGCCGCTCTTTTGATGAAAGAAGCAGAAACTATGGAATTAAACGGGAAAAAGGTCAAAGCTGAGCTTTACAGGTTAAAGGCAAGGAAAATAAACGCAAAATTAGATATTCCCGACAATCCTGATAAAAAGATATTATTCAGTTTAATCGCCATAAAAATAAATGAGGATATTGACAGAGATGTACTTATTCCGGGTATAATATTTAATCTTACCAACATAACAGATAAAGTAATTAATAACATAAAGGTCAAAGTTATTTTTTACGAAGGAAACAAGCCCTTTAGCACACGGGTAATGAATGTTGCCGACGAAGAATACCCTCTTCAGGGAGACGCTAAAACTTCTGACATAAGCATATATTCCAACCAGCCGGTAAGACATGTTTTTGATGAACATGATTTATGGGCAAAAGTTTACGTCTCTCAGGAAAACCCTGATAAATGGAAGTTATTTAGAAATATTCCGATAATAAAGGAAAAAAAGTCAATTTTAATAAAGGAATAATATAATATTTGATAAAACTAAAGAATTCCCGTATTTGAATACAGGAATTCTTTAATGTATTAAGAATTAATTTCCTTATGCGAATAAACCCAGAAGTCCCAGTAAATTATTTACTCCGCCGCTATCTGAGCCTTGAGCGTCGCTACCGTTGCCAAGCATACTTAGCAATAGAAGCTGGGTAAGAAAGCCTGAACCTCCGTTGCCGCCTCCGAATAAGCTCGTACCACCGGCGCCTGGTCCGTTATACATACTATAAGGATTACTGTTGGCATTTGATTTGTTTAAAATTAAATTCCAGAAAGGGTCTTCGCTCTGCTGGGCGTTGGCTGCTCCGGCATTGTAGGCAGTGGCTCCGCCACCGTTTTTCATATAGCTTACAATCTGGTTAATCTGAAGCTCGCTATATCCCTGGGCGCGATAGCTATCTCTTACCTGCCCCCATTGTATTGCTCTTTCTAAGCCTTGCTGGGCAAACATATCGACTTGACTTGGCTGTGTAGCTATTGACCCTGCCATATTTATCATATAGTCAGCTGCATCAAGTGAACTTCCGATACTGCCGAATATATTTCCAAGTCCCATAGAGTTATAGAGATTGTCAAATCCGCTTAAATAACTTGCAGGTTGATAATAGTTATTATTATAGGAGTTACCATACCCGTTTGAATAATTTGCAGGTTGATAATAATTGCCGTACATAATCAATTTTCTCCCATTTTATGTTTAATATACGTAAGGTTTACTTACATATATAAAAAAAATAACTCTAATATATTTGCTTTAAATACTAAATAAATACTAAATATTTTACATTACTTAACAAAACTATTTTCAATCGCAATATCTGCCTGAGTTTTGTTATAAGGAATTAACAAAAAATTCTTACGTAAAATTTACTCGGAATACCTGTCAACTTTAAACCGCTGAACTGCTATTCTTTCACTCACAGGAATCCCGGCTTTTCTCATGCACGCGCTAAGCTGCTTTTCCTTAGTATCCAGACCTTCCAGATCAGGCAGAAGCAGAGCCTGCTTTCCGGATTCGGATAAAACAATTATTCCGTAGATCTTCGGGTTCAGCTGGCTCAGGTCTTTTATTTTTTCGGGTTCATGCAGGATATCTACGGAATACTTAAGAAAATTAAGCTCTGTTTTATCTACAGCCGGAAACCTCGGATCACGGGTTGCTGCTGCTATTGCATTATTCTTAATTTCATCAATTACAGAATTCTCAGTTGCCGTTATTGTTCCAATACAGCCCCTGAGATCACCGTCATGCGTTTTTATTGAGACAAAAGCCCCGGCCCTGTCAACTTCAATATCAGCCAGTTTATCGGGAAACTCCGGGGGGCTGTTATTTTTTATGTAGTTTTCAACTATTAATCTCGCAAATTTTTCAGGTCTCATAAATCACCATATTTTTGTTTATAGCTTAGCTACTATATATCCTACACCAAACGGGGCTTCATAGGATAAAACCTCATTATTTAAAGGCTCACCGTTATTCAGCCCAAAAGCTACCAGCAGCGAGTTATAACCGCATTCCCCAGCTGTTTCCCTTAAGCCGGGTGAAATATCCGTAATTATCTTATAATTACCGCTATCAATACCTTTGAGAATTAATTCATCGAATTTACTGGCATCCTCATCAAATCCCGCGGGCGCTCCGGGAATCAGTTTATGGCTAAGGTCACCGCTTGCTATAAATACAATTTTTCTGTCCAGGTTCCGGGCTGTTTCGGCAATTTTCCCGCCGAACAATATATGTTCTTTTTTACCTAGTGCTGTGTAGTTTATGACAACAACCCTGTTTTTATAACCCGCCCGGTCAAGATAATACAGGGGAACACCTGATCCATGGTCCAGGGGAACTTCCGCGGGAAGAAGGTTTAACTTACCCAGCTCAGGTTTAACCAGGGTGTTTAATTGCCCTATAAATTCCAGGTCATTGTCAAATTCCATAAAAACCTCAGGCGCCCTGAATTTTGAAAAGTTTCCCTTTAAAATTTCACCTGAATATACACTGAAAAAGTACGGGTTAAAAGCTGAATGAGGGGTTAATACTATAATTGTATCCGGATTAATCCGCACTATTTCATTGCAGAGGTTTTTCAGGGAATTTACGGTAATTTCAGTTTTTTTTAATTCACTTCCCCCGATTTCTGGGATGATTATTGGCGGATGGGGAGCTATAGCGCTCATTAAAATATTATTTTGCATAGGATTTCCTTTTAGATATTTATTCTATCAGCCCAGTAATTACCTGCGGATTCCCCCATTGCTATGCAGTTTGGCTGGATCCTGGCGGAAGCCTGGGCTTTAAAAGTAGCGGAAAGCGGTTTTCCTACTACCATAAGATTGGATATATTCCTGGGAATCAGGCATTCCATAGGAATATCATAGTAACTGTCTTTTGCCGGCATAATTAACTGATTTTCTTCTTTAGTGTAACCATGAACGTCTATCGGATAATTCGAGCTTGCTACGGTGCTTTTAAACTTTCTGCCTTCCAGGATATCTTCTTCGGTAAGCTGGTATACGCCTTCAATTCTTCGCGAGTCCCGTATTCCCAGACCCGGAGCTACCTGGGAAATATAAGCATCCTCAAAGCCGGTCAGGTAGGTTTTACAGAATTTTTCAAGCCGTTTTATCTGCTTTCTTCCCTGCACGTACGCATAGGAAATATCCCGGGGATCAAGAGGATTAAGAGGTTTATCAGAGTAAATCCTGGGACAATTAAAAGCAATAGCGTTTCTTTGCCCGGGAATAGTAAATATTTGAAAATATTCCGCATCTTCCGGCTGCAAAACACGGTCTTTAACAGCCAGTTGAAAATACGGACGCAATTTCCAGCCGATATCTTCCGAGGTATGAGCCGTTGTAATTAATATGGTTTCCGCATTAAACTCAACTGATGACAGTTCCATTTCAGGTTCAATATCAGTAAGCCACTGGCTGAACCTGATAATGTTTACGTTATCCATATTAAACCTGAGTGTTAAAGATTGATGTTTTCCTGTTTCATATGGAACACCCGCATAAAAAGCCAGGTCAGCATCTCCTGTTGCGTCTATAAAATAATCTGCTGTCAGTTGCTGAATACCGGCTTTATTTAAGCAGTTTACAGAGCAGATATGTCCTTCATTCCTGTTTATTCCTACTAATTGAGTATCAAAAAGCAGGTCAACATTACTTTGCTCACACATTTCATCCAGCAGGAATTTCATTTCCTCGGGATTAAACCATCCGGGATTCCCGTTGGAATGGCTGGCAGAATTTCCTGTTTTAGCAAGCCGGTCAAGAATTTCCGTATACAATCCCTGATTTAGCGGTTTTCCCCGGGAATCATTGTTTATCATCATCGGGGTTACAAGTGAAGCTGTTGCACTTCCGCCGAGAAACCCCATTTTTTCTATTAAAAGGACATTACAGCCCTTTCTTCCCGCGCAAACAGCTGCTGCTACACCGGAAAGACCTCCACCCGCAACTATAATATCCCAGGATTTTTCCAATTTTCCCTCACGTTTATATTTTAGCTATACCCTTTAATTATACTAGGGGGCAAACAATAAAAACATATGTATTTTAAAATTTTTTAAAAACTTATATGGAATTTTTAAGCAACCGAATCCCTTAGCCTCCTCTGTAAAAGGGTGGTAAGGAATTTTGAAAAATTTTACTGAAGTTTTTTTCTTTGTTTCTTATTTGCCAAAAAAATTTTACAAAATATTATTATATAATAATATGTTAATTTAATAGAGACAGATTAATGCAAAATTTTATGAGCAGGTTTAAAAATTTATTTGCAAATTTCAAGGGTGATTTTTTCGGCGGGGTAACCGCGGGAATTATAGCGTTACCGCTTGCCCTTGCGTTTGGGGTTGCCAGCGGGGTTGGCGCTGCTGCGGGTTTATACGGGGCAATATTTGTGGGTTTATTTGCTTCGGTTTTTGGAGGAACAAGACCCCAGATTTCCGGACCTACCGGACCTATAACCGTAGTAGTAGCTGCAATTGTCGCATCTAACCCCGGAAATTTTAAGCTAATATTTGCAACTATCTTACTTGCCGGACTTTTTCAGATTATCCTGGGGATAAGCAAGGTCGGCAGTCTTATAAGATATGTTCCCTATCCTGTTATATCAGGTTTTATGAGCGGTATAGGGGTTATTATAATTATTTTGCAGATCAATCCCTTGCTAGGTCTTGATATACAGGGAACTCCGATTAATACAATTATGAGCCTGGGAGGTCTTTTCAGTTCTTTTAACCCGCAAAGCCTTATTCTCGGTGTTGCAACACTGATTATTGTATTTT
>JANQEP010000062.1 GCA_028278305.1 Candidatus Gastranaerophilales bacterium | reverse complement strand
CTAAAAAAGTAACATCCTGACTCGTCAAAAATTTAAAGAAGTGTCAGGATGTAGTTATGAACAATATTAATACTTACAGAATCGCACTGTTATGCACAGAAGGCAAATTTTCTTGCACAAAATCAGCAGAAATCCCATTACTGAATATTCCAGCAGATGCAGCAGCTTATCAGTTCCTGATATATCAACAGGAACCTCCTTTGAGGATAAAATTCAGATAAGTCCAAAGTAAAGGCATGCAGAGATCATTTTCAGTATTTTCAGTCTAATCTGCTTCATCACCTTGTATAAATTTTAACCTTATTTTCTCAACCAGCTGGATAGCAGGTTCTATTTTTAATAATAAAGAAAACGAAAAATACAGAACTGACGCCAGAGAACAGCTTATAATAACGTTAAGCGCCATATAGAGTTTTCCGTCACCAAATATATCAGTAAAAAACATTTTTGCAAAAATTATAAAACCAGTCATCACAGCAGTCGCAAGGACAATTTTACTAAAATCAGGCAGGATTTCCTTAAAATTCAGATCTATTTTCTTTCTTATCAAAAATGCCAGCAAAAGTCCGTTTATCGCAGAAACAATCACTGTAGAAAGACAAATTCCGCCTATGCCCAGGGGTTTTACAAGAATAAAATTAAATAACGCCTTAAAAAATATTGAAATAAGGGCAATTAAAAACGGGGTTTTTGTATCATCAAAGGCATAGAAAACCCGGGTAAGCGTGTCTCGTCCAACATAGAAAATTATGGCAAAAGACAGGAAAAACAGGGCTTCTGTAACCATTAAAGTGTCTGCAGCATCGAAATTTCCTCTTTCAAACAGGATTTTTATTGTTTCATAGGTAAAAACCGCCATAAACACGAAAACGGGAAAAGATGCAAACCACAGGTATTTTATGCCTTTATGAAAATAATACCGAAGATTATCCAGGTCCTGCTTTCCTGCAAGTTCTGAAAAAGTCGGGAAAATTGATATCATCATAGCTGTAATCAGGACACCTACAGGGAATTGAAAAATCCTATTTGCATAACCTATTGCAGACCAGCTACCTTCAACCAACTGAGAGGCAAAAAACATATCAACATATACATTTATCTGTCCTATAGAACAGCCTAATGCTGCTGGAAAAAGAATTTCCCCTATTTTTCCGACGTTTTTATCTTTCAGGTTAATGTCAAATTTATATCGAAAACCCGCATCAAGATATGCAGGAATTTGAATAACCATCTGAAAGACCGCCCCTATAAGGGTTGCCCATGCGAGCACAAGTCCCCCGTATTGACCGCCGGCAAATAAAACAGCTACAATTATCACTATGCTCGTAACAATGGGACTAACAGCAGTTACAAGGAATTTTTCGTATACATTTGAGATTCCAAAGAGAATTCCCACTACTCCACCGATAAAAATAACAGGAGACATAATTTTTAACTGCTCAGAAATCATCTGGTGCAGCTCAGGACTTCCTCCGGCTGCAATAACCTGTGCAATCAGCCCGGAATTAAAGAAAATCAATACGGTAATAGCAAGAAACCCAAGCCCGGTTATGTTAAGAAAAGAATTTAACGCCCGCTCAACTTCTGAAGCAGGAGAGCCTGATTTCCTATTCTGCTTGGAAAACACGGATACCGTAACAGTATGGAATGGTCCACCAAGCCCGCCCAGAATAATCAGGGTTATAGCAGGTATCTGGTATGCGTAAAAATAAGCATCACTGGTAAGGGAAGCACCATAAGCACCTGCAATAATCACATCCCTGAAAAAGCCTGTCACTTTACTCAAAACTGTGATTAAACCTATTAATCCCGCTACTTTAAATATGTTTCGTAAATTCATCAGTTTTTTCTTACTAAAACCTGTTTTTATAATTATAGAATAGTCAGATTTTTTTAACTTATCAAAAAAGTAGCGGTAATTTATGTTAAATGAAAAATATTTATTATAAAATTGAATGAAAACAACTTCTTTGGAAATTACAGGCAAATACGGCGGGCATGTACTTAGAAGGACCTTCAGGAGCAGGAAAAACAGGTTTTCTTGTTGATAAATTCTTTGAATTAGTCATTTCAGGTGTTTCAATATCTGAAATACTTGTTTTATGCGCTAATAGCCATAAAAAAAATTTATTTTTACAAAATACAAGGCAGAAACTTCAAAAAACCGGCTTTAATAGCTCAGGAAGCTTTCCTGTTTTTACTTTTAACGGTATTGTGTATCATTGCATAAAGAATAACTGGCCCCTTGTCGAGGAAATGCTCGGGGAAAAATTCGGCAGCAGGGAAATTTTGCCTAACCTCAGCGGAATGGGAATATCTGAATTCCTGTTAAAAAAAAGTATTGAAAAAATAAATAAAAATGAGGCATTTGAAAATACATTCAAGGATTACGCTTCTTTTAAGCACCTGAAACAGCAGCTTTTTAGAAGACTCAGGCTGATAGTGGAAAATAACCTTTCCAGCTCTGAAGTGCAGGAAAAATCCGGTTTTTTAAACGAAACTTTTGGCACTCCGGCTGAAAAAGCGATTACTGAGTTAAAAAAACTTTCATTGCAACTCAGGACCCTGGACTTTTTAAGACAGACATCAATATTCATAACCCTGCTGGAGCAAGGGAAAATAAGCTTCCCGAATAAAAAATTCCTGCTGGTAGATGACTTTGATGAGCTGTCATATTCCGCGCATTATTTTGTTAATCACCTGGTAAATAATGTAAAAAAGTTTTATATTGCGGCTGACCCGGACGGTGGAACAAGAAGAGGCTATCTCTGCGCTAATTCACAGGGATATAATGAACTAAAAGAGAATAATAAAGCAGGGATTAAATATTTTACCCATGATAAAACCGCTTTAAAAACCGTAAATGATGCCGAGAAACTCTATAATTCCATACAAACCGGCTGTATAGAAGATTTGCAAACCGTTAAGCTCTCTGATAATTCGGTCAGGCACGTGGAGATGATGGAACATTTTTTTGCAAACCTGAAAATACTTCTTAATAACGAGAAAATTCCCCCTGATGAAATAGTAATTGTTGCTCCTGACCTTGATGAGACACTGATTTATATTTTAAAACGGTTTTTTAAGGAAGAAAATATAAATTACCAGTTTTTTTCAGGTTCAAAAAAAATCCTGGATAGTGAGCTGGTATATGGAACAGTAATTTTACTCCAGCTTATTAACCCGGACTGGAAATTTTTACCCAAAACCGGTGAAATCAGGCAGATGCTGACAGGCATGCTCGGTTTTCCGGCGGTTAATTGCAGGGATATACTTGATAATTATTCGCTTTTTGGCGTGCTTAACCCTGATATTAAGCTGGAAACAGAAGACTTAACCGCCAGGTATAACGAAATTACCGCACTTATAGATGAAATTAAATCAAATAACCTTAAAATAGAAAAGCAAATAGAAAAAATTTTCCAAAAACTAATACGAGATAGGCTCAGCGAAGAAACTTCCCTCGAAAATTTCAACACAATGCTGGAATCGCTCAGGGCTTTCCGAAAAATTGCTTCTAAATTGAAAACCGGTAATATTGAAAGAGAATGGATTATCCTGATAAAGGATACCGTGGTATCAGATAACCCTCCATCAGCGCCTGATATTAAAAGCGGCTGTGTAAAAGTTGCAACACCTCAAAAGGTAATAGATTTAGAGCTTCGCTCACAGTCCCAGATATGGCTGGATGTTTCAAACCGGGCATGGTTTAAGGAAGACACGGGTCCTTTGTATAATTCATGGGTATTTCAAAAAAACTGGGAAGCCGGGGAATACACCCCTCGCCTGCATAAGCATCTGACAGCAGAAAAAACAGCCTCTGTAATAAGAAAACTCACTCTGTGCGCCAGAAACAGGATTTTATGCTTTGCAAGCCAGCTTGACCGTGCAGGAAGCGAAAATGACGGACAGTTAATAAAATTCCTGTCAGGAAAAGAAATAAAACCGCAAATTAACTATGAATTCACGCCAAGACCCGATCAGGTTCCTGTGATGAATTATGTTTCAGGGGAAATGGCAATTTCTGCAGTGCCCGGCGCCGGTAAAACTAAAATCCTGGAAGCCCTTATTATAAAAATGATTACCCGGGGCATAGACCCGGAAAAAATTCTTGTTTTAACCTATATGGACTCGGCTGCCACAAATATCAGGGACAGGATTAAGGATTCATGCGTAAATTTAGCGAAATTTCCGTACATAAGCACTATTCATAGTGTGGGAATGAATATTATCAAGGATGGAGACAATAATACCCGGTTAAACCTGAATCCTGACTTTCAAGTATGTGATGATTCAGCAAGATACAGGATAATGAGGGAAATTTATAATAAATTTCCACTGGCTGATATGTCTTTAAATGCCTTTATGAATGACTATGGCGCTGCGATTTCAACCGCAAAGCAGCTGGAAGTAAATATAAGCGAGGCTGAAAACTTTCTTTCCCGTAAAAACCCCGAACTCTACAGGGAACTAACCGAATTTTTGCCTGTTTACAGTGAGTATCAGACCGCGCTTAACTCAAGAGGAATGATAGATTTTGATGATATCCTGATTTACAGTGTTAAACTTCTCAGGGAAAACCCGGAAATTCGCGGTTATTACAGGGAAAAGTTTGATTTTATAATAGAAGACGAGGCTCAGGATTCCTCTACAATACAGCAGGAGCTGTTTTCGCTTCTTAACAAAGGTAATTTAATACGCTGCGGTGACCCTAACCAGGCTATAACTTCCAGTTTTTCGCTGTCAGAAGCGGCTAATTTCAAGTCATTTATAAACACCGTGCCTGATACGGTTGAAATGACAAGCTCACAGAGATGTGCCCCTGAAATTTTCACGCTGGCAAACCGTCTTGTTGACTGGGCAGAATCCCGGCAGGAGCTAAAGGGCGCATTTAAAAACTTACATATAAACCCTGTTGCCGGCAGGAACCCTGACGTGAAAAATAATGTCAGGCACGAGATTTACCCCACCCGGGATGAAGAAAAATATAAAATCCTTGAAGAAATCGCAAAAATCCGGAAAACAGGCAAAAAGCTTTCTATAGGTGTTCTTTTGAGGGGTAATAAATCTGTAATTGACTGGGCAACATATCTTGAAGATAATGGAATTTCCTGTATATGCTATAGCGACTCTGTAGGGCAGAAAAAAATGTTCAGATTTGCCAAGGCATTTCTGGAAACGCTTAATAACCCCTGGAATAACCAATTTATAAAGGAACTTTACAGGGAATTTTCAGGTGAAAACCTTATAAAAACAGATTTTGATTCAAGACATTTTCTGGATAAGCTTGGCACGCCGTTTATTTATTTTTCAGAAGAAAATCTTCCTTACGAGAGCCTCAGGGAATTCAGGCGGCATATCCTTAAATGGCTTGACAGGTCAGGCGTTCCCCCGGAGCACCTGGTTAATGAGATAGGTGATTTCTATTTTAAAAGCGTAATAGACCGCTCAAACACAAGAATAATAAGCCTGTTGATAAGCAGGCATAAAAATAACTTTACTGATAATGAAAAAAATGAAGTTATAACACTTCCGGAAGTCGTGGAATACTTGCGGGAACTGGCTATGAGAAAACGCCTCGGCGGAGTCAGGTTCTTTGAGGAAATGGAAAAAAACGACCATAAAGGTGAATTTGTACAGGTAATGACTGTGCATAAAGCCAAAGGACTTGAATTTGACGTGGTTTTCCTGCCGGAAATCCAGGAGAAGATGCCTTATCCTCCTTATTATGCTATAAACCTGGAGAGCATTGATATTGGCGCCAGGGATCTTCGCATTAACCAGATCAGGCAGGTAAAAAACAGGCATTTATCTCCGGATGTCATAAAACGCCAGCAGATACACGAACATCTTCGGCTTATATACGTGGGTATCACCAGGGCAAAGCAATATTTATATCTTAGCGCAAGTGAAATAGGTGATAAAAGCTGGTCTAAAAACAAAAAGTTCAGCCCGTCGGGGATTCTGCAATATTTTATGTCCGGACAAATTTCAATTTAGCTATAAATGACACTCGAATTGCTAAATAACCCGAGTCGCGAATTAGTCAAAAGCCAGGATATGACTGAGCAATATTTGCCAAAAAATTATAGAGAATCGAAAAGAGGCTTCGCCTCTTTTCCACC
>JANQEP010000061.1 GCA_028278305.1 Candidatus Gastranaerophilales bacterium | reverse complement strand
AACTTCATCCGTGGAAACCTGCAAATATCTTTTGATTTTAAATTCCTTTGCCCAGCTTAACAGGTTCTGAGTGCCCAGAACATTGGAAATTACAAAAATTTCAGGACCTGTAATACTTCTGTCAACGTGAGTTTCTGCCGCAAAATTAAGACAGCAGTCGACATTTTCCATTAATTGCGCAACCAGCTTCTTATCACAGATGTCTCCCTGTACGAAACTGTAATTGGGGTTATCTTCTACATCCTTTAAATTCTCAAGATTACCGGCATATCCGAGGATATCCAGGTTTACGACTTTATAACCTGGATATGCGTTTAAAATATGCCTGATAAAACACCTTCCTATGCATCCTGCTCCGCCTGTTATTAATAGCTTCATTTTTAAACGCTCTTATTCCTGTAAAATTTAATTATCTTTAATTTTACCTTTAGCAATAAATCAAAGCAAACTATCTTTAACTTCTTCTATATACTCAGAATTAATTTCGCCCATTTCATATTCTCTCTCAACTTTATTTATAAATTTTCCCATATCACTTCCCTGAAAACAATAAAAATTCTTATCATAGTCCGGTTTCATCTCTAAGCCTTCATAAAAAGACCGAGAGTTTCTTGTAGGAGAAACTGAAATTTCATCTAAACCAAGCTGGCCGGCAAGTTTTGTCAGCATTGCCATCATCACTGTCCCGCCGCCTTTGATTCTGTCTTGCGTGGGATTTTCCAGTGAATGCCTGCTGGCAGGAGAGGAAAGCAATTGTTCAACATCTAAAGAAAAGGGTGGATCATTAATACTTGCAAGAGTTAAAAGCCTGTCAGCCAAATCGCCCTCTTCTGCTAATTCTATAGCGTAAATTTTTTTTCCGTATTTAAATTCATTAAGAATTTCGTCAAGCCGTATTTTACTTGCAATGTCTTTCCATCTACGAGTAATCTCTCTATAAGCCTGTTTATCCTCGCCATTTATGTCAAACTCCGAAAAACAAGCTTTAACCGGCTTCCCGTCCGGCTTTTTTAATTCAACATCAGCCAGGGGCCTGCTTTTAAAGCTTGTAGCATAAGGATTGTAATTGTAAGAACAGATTTTATTAATCATAATTTTGACCTTTAAAACTTACTGTCTTAATAAACCCGCTCAATATAAATTATTTACTTTTTTTGAAAAATTTTACGTAAGAATTTTTTATTACTTCCTTAATTCTTTAAAATATGGCAGATAAGCGCCATCAGAATGGCAATACTTCTGACAATATCCAGTCCTGTGTTTCTTGACTTTACATACATCCGGTGATTATTAATTACTCTGTGTGAATAAGGTTCAGCCCGTTAAAAATAGCTTTAACATTGGCTTTCTGGGTGCTCGGGTCTTTTCCTCTACAGGTGATGACTTTTCCGTCTTCTGTTTCAAATTGAATAACAGTCATAGCATCAGCCCGGGCGCCTTTTGTTTCCTCTCCGAACGCTGACTGTTCATAATGAACCAGTTTCTGACGGAAACCGGCGCTGTTAAGAGCTTTAATGCAGGCTTCAATAGGACCTTCTCCTTCTTCTGTCAGGTCATATTCCCTGTCTTTGCGGCTAAACTTAAGGTTAAACTTATCTTTTTCACCGTTATCCAGTTTTTTAAAAGAAGTAAATTTAAAAGGTCCGTCAACTTCGAATATTTCTTTAAGATAAATATCTTCTATTGCTTCTACAGGAAGCTCTCCAAACTTTTCCGCCTGTTCTTTTGCTATGGGAACCAGCCTTAGGGTTTCCTCGACTGTTATCGGATAGCCTTTAGCTTTTATGATTTCATAAAGAGCTGTTTTACCTGACTGGCTGGTGAAACCGTATTTCTCGGCATCATCTCTTCCAATAAGCGAGGGATGAATTGGTCTGTAAGCGCCTTTTTTCATTTTCTGGGTTTTAAGAGCGCCGTCCTGGTGAATCCCGCTCCTGTGCGCAAGCACATCTTCACCTATTAAAGGGGCTTTTTCATAGATCGAGATATTTGCCATTTCAGCTGTTAAAATAGCTGTTTCATATATTTGAGAGAGGTTTAATGGGACTTCCACCCCGCAATTATGCAGAGCCACGGCTACTTCGTAGAGGTTTGTATTTCCCGCCCTTTCTCCCAGACCGTTAAGACTGCATTCAAGCTGCTCAGCGCCCGCGAAAAAACTTTCCACAGTGGTTGCGGTTGCCATGCCAAGGTCGTTATGGTTATGGACTGAAACCATAATATCCCGGGGCAGGGCATTTTTTACAGTTTCAACCATTCTTGCAAAAGCCAGGGGTCGATATCTTTCTACTGTATTAGGAAGATTTATTATTGTAGCGCCTGCTTTTACGCATTCCTGAAGAGATTCTATGACAAAATCCAGGTTTTGTGAACAGTCACCGAAATGTTCTACTGAAAACTGGACTTCCCCTTTTTCCCCTATGAGGTCTTTTGCGCATTTTATAGCGTCAACAGCGGTTTTTCTGACGTCCGCAGGGTCTTTTTTAAGTACATATTTCATATTAAAAGGACTCATTGCTATAAAAATGTGAACCCGCGGTTTTGCTGCAGGTTTTAAGGCATCGGCAACTTTTACTATGTCTTTTTCCATAGCCCTTGCAAGCCCAGCTATAACCGTGTTATCCGGGGAAACTGAAGCAAGGTGCTGACAGGCTTCAAAATCCATATCGCTTGAGCCGGAGAATCCAACTTCTATAGCCTGAACCCCGAGTTTTACAAGCTCTTTAAAGATAACCTCCTTTTGCCCGGTATTCCAGGGTTTTTTTAATGCCTGGTTGCCGTCCCTGAGGGTTATATCGTAAAAAAACGGCTTAATTTCGCTTTTGTTTTTCATAATATTTTTTACTCCTTAATTTTTAAAGGTATAATTGAGTAAGAAAAAATTTTAATATATTTCATCCTGAATACTAAAATGATTTCAGTGCCCTGTTGGAAATGACAAATTTTTTTCTTATTGATTAAATATCATTATGGGGTAAATCGACCGGTTTAGTAAAGTCTTTTTACAAATTAACCTGGTCTCCCGAAATTGAGTTGATAACACCCAAATTGTCATTGCGAGGGCTCAATGACAATTTGAGAGTCCGTGGCAATCTGTGGAACTCCCCGTGTCAAAGCTTAAAATTTATAGCTTAATGCGACGTTGCCCAGATTCCCACGTCGGGCGAATAACAATTACCTGCTTACATTCTCGCTTTTTCGCCCGCGCTGCTCGGAATGACATTTCGGAGGCTATCAACATGGCGCCGGGAGACAAGGCAAATTAAAACTATGATAAATATTGCGGAAATAGCTGTGATTATTCTTGAAAATTATTTAACGGGACTGGCTGTGCTGGTTACGGGTTCAGTCATTGTTTCATATTTTTTCGCATTAATATTAATCCGGGTGATCCGGAATTACCTGGAAACAACAGGTTCGCTTCCTGAAAAACACTTATTGCGGCAGAAGTTTTTCCCGTTAATATGGTTTTTGCTTATATTATTCGGCTTTAAGACATTTATGCCTGTAATAAAAATTCCCGCGGCTTACCTGGATGTCATAAATAAAACCTGGCAAGTCCTGGTTATAATTGCGGCTACTTCTTTTTTAACTAACTTTGTAACTCTTTTAAAAAAAATTATAGTTAAAAAACTTGATATAACCGTAAAAGATAACCTTGAGCAAAGAAAAACAATTACCCGGCTGGACATTGCCGAGAAAATCCTGTTCGTTATCCTGGTACTAATAGGCTTTTTGGCAATTCTTTTGAGCTTTGAGGGGGCAAGGGAAATCGGGACAAGTCTTATAGCTTCCGCGGGATTAGCGGGTATTATAATCGGTTTTGCCGCGCAGAAAACACTTGCTAACCTTATAGCAGGGTTTCAAATCGCTTTTACCCAGCCTTTCAGGATAGATGATGTGGTAATAGTCCAGGGCGAGTGGGGAAGGATTGAGGAAATTACGCTAACTTATGTGGTAATAAGGATCTGGGATAAAAGAAGGCTGGTTGTGCCTGTTACATATCTTCTTGAAAACCCTTTCCAGAACTGGACAAGAAATGATTCCGCGATTTTGGGGTATGTCTATCTTTACACGGATTACAATATAAATATGGATGCATTAAGAGAAGAGTTTTACAGGCTGCTGGAGAATTCAGAGCTGTGGAACAGGGAAGTTGCGGTAGTCCAGGTTACCGACACCACGGAAAAAACCCAGGAAATAAGGTTTCTGGTAAGTGCTGATGATTCCGGCAGGGCTTTTGATTTAAGATGTTACTTACGGGAAAACCTCATAAAATTTATACAGCAAAATTTCCCTGAAAGCCTGCCTAAATACCGCATAACTTCCGAGAAACCTGTTAATTAACCTGAATTAAGGGGTAAGGAATAAAAACTTACGCATTTTAAAATTTTTTCTTTATTCCTTACTAATTGCATGTATGCAGCATTTGTCAAAATCCTTGCGAAGAGTGGGGCTTGCATTTATTTCTTAATTTAGTGCTTCGAAAATTTTGAACATTGGAAGATACATTCCAACAATTACTGCGCCTATCATACCGCCAATAAATACCATCATAAACGGCTCAAGCATTGATGTTAAGGCTTCTATACCGGTTTCTACTTCAGTATCGTAGAAATCAGCAACCTTTGCAAGCATCATATCAAGCTCTCCGGTTTCTTCACCAACCGCTATCATAGAAACAACCATAGGCGGGAATACATAGGATCTCTCCAGGGCAGTATGAATCATACCTCCCTGCTTTATTTCATTCTTAATATTCTTTACTGTCCTTACTACAACAGCGTTTCCCGCTGAATCCTGGACAATTTCAAGTGATGTTAATATTGGAACACCGCTTTTAATTAACGTAGCAAAAGTCCTGGTAAAACGGGCTATAGATATTTTTTGAATTAAACTCCCAAGAACAGGAATTTTAAGTGACAGACTATCAAAGAAATATTTACCTTTTTCAGTCGAATATATTCTCATAAAACCAAAAGCAGCCGCAATTAGCGATAATATTAAAAATATACAGGAAGTTGACCTTAAAAATTCGCTTATATTGATTAAAAACTGTGTATAAGCAGGCAGGTCACTCCCTAACCTTGTAAAAATAGCAGAAAATCTCGGTAATATTAAAGTAAGCATTACAAAAAAGATTATTACCGCAAAGACTGAAACAACTGAGGGATATGCCATAGCTGATTTAATCTTGGCTGATAACCTGGCTCTATATTCCATGAATGCGGAAACCCGGTTAAGTACTTCATCGAGCACACCGCCGGTTTCTCCTGCTTTTATCATGCTTACAAAAAGGCGGTCAAAAATCTTGGGATGCTTGCTAAAAGCGTCAGAAAGGCTTATCCCCTGCTCGACGTCATCCCTGATTTTCTTAAGGATATCGGAAAGACCTTTATTTTCAGCCTGGGAAGAAAGGATATTCAGCGCTCTCATTATCGGGATTCCGGAGTTAACCAGCGCGGCAAACTGCCTGCAAAAAACAACTATATCTTTAAGACCTACACCGGTTAATTTGGAGAAAACTCCATCCAGCTCTATATCTAAAAGGGTTTTATCCCCAATTTTACCTTTTCTGATCTGAATTACCCACAGACCTTTTTCATAGAGCTGTTTAAGAGCTGCTTCCTCGCTTTCGGAAATTACTATATTTTCCTGTAAGTTACCCTGCTTATCCCTTGCTTTGTAAGCATATTGAATCATAAGAATACTCCTTAAATTTTATTTGCAGGTGTGACTTTTTGTCATCCCGGGTAAAGACCGAAACAACATTTTATCTAGATGAATACATCACTGAGCATACGTTTAAGATCCTCGGGGCGGTCTGATTTAGAAATGGCATCTTCAAATGTTATTAGTTTTTTAATACACAGCTCTTTCAGGCAGGATTCGAGTGTCTGCATCTTAAGGTGTGAGCCTGTCTGGATTGACGAATATATCTGGGTGGTTTTCCCTTCCCTTATAAGGTTTGCAATAGCTGAGGTTACAATCATTATTTCCATTGCAAGAACCCTGCCTTTTTTTATGCCTTCCGGTGTTATTCTGGGAAGCAGGGTCTGGCTAAGTACACCTATTAAGCTGTTTGAAAGCTGAATCCTGATTTGCTGCTGCTGTTGG
The DNA here is from genome assembly GCA_028278305.1 of Candidatus Gastranaerophilales bacterium. Lineage (GTDB taxonomy): Bacteria > Cyanobacteriota > Vampirovibrionia > Gastranaerophilales > UBA9971 > JANQEB01. Next base: position 14,009 of record JANQEP010000061.1, on the reverse strand, counting down.
GCAGGAAAAACATCTACAATACGGTCAACTGTCTGGCTGGCTGAAGATGTGTGAAGCGTTCCAAGCACAAGATGACCTGTTTCTGCCGCTGTCAGTGCAAGAGAAATTGTTTCAAGGTCTCTCATCTCCCCAACCAGGATAATATCAGGGTCTTCCCTCAGAGCTGCTCTCAGAGCGTTTCCAAAACTTCTGGTATCATGTCCGAGTTCCCGCTGGTGTACTACACTTCGTTTTGAATAATGAAGAAATTCAATAGGATCCTCAATTGTAAGAATATGATCTACCCTGTTTACGTTTATATAGTCAATTATTGAAGCCAGGGTTGTTGATTTACCGCTGCCTGTAGGACCGGTTACAAGTAGTAATCCCCTTGGTCTTTCCGCAAGATCCTTTACTACCGAGGGAATTCCCAGCTCCTCAAATGTGGGAATATCAGTTGAAATGGTTCTCATTGCAAGGGCGTAATGACCTCTTTCCTTATAGACGTTAATCCGGAAACGCCCTATGCCTTCCACTCCGTAACTGCAGTCAAGTTCCCAGTTTTGCTCAAGAATTCTTCTTTGTTCGTTATTCAGCATGTCGAAAATTATTTTTTCAACGCCTTCTCTTGTCAGAGGGGGATGGTCTACCCTCATTAATTTTCCGTCAACCCTGATAATCGGGGGTAAGCCAACGGAAATATGCATATCACTTGCTTTTTTCTCGTATACCAGTTTAAGTAATTGTTCTATCACGTTTGCTTCTCCTTTATTCCTTTACGTACTTAATTCCTTTGCTGTTAAATGATTACAACACCAGGGACATTCTGATGTATCCTGTGATATCTCGCCTTTACACTGCGAGCATTTTGTTGTTCCTGTATCATCAACTAACTTTAAGCCGCACTTTGCACAGGAAATCCAGCCTTTTTGTATAATAACTCCGCACCTGGAACATGTTTTCTTAAGTTCGTACTGGCAGAACGGGCATTTGTAATATTCTTCGCCAACAGGCTTTGAGCATCCCGGGCAGATCATGGAACTTCCTTCTCCCGTAAAAGTTACCCTGATAACTTCATCCAGCGTTGTCAGACCTTCCCCTGCAAGATTAAGGCTATATTCCAGAAGTGTCCTCATGCCTGCCTGCTGCGCGGTATATCTTAATATAGGGGTATTTGCCCCTTTTGCTATTAAATCCCTTATATCATCATTAACTTTCATTACTTCATAAGCTCCGACCCTGCCTTTATAACCGGTTTCATTACATTTTTCACAACCTTTGCCTTTATAATAAGTTGCTTTTCTGTTTTCTATACCTAAAAATTCCAGAGTGTACTGGTCAGGCTCATATTCTTGCTTGCAGTTAGTGCAAATTCTCCTGAGTAACCTTTGGGCTATTACACCTATAGTAGAACTTGCAATTAAAAAAGGTTCAACCTCCATTTCCTGTAGGCGCATTATAGAACCCGGGGCATCGTTAGTATGAAGGGTTGTAAACACAAGGTGACCGGTCAGCGCAGCTTCTACAGCAATTTTCGCTGTTTCCCTGTCACGGGTTTCACCTACAAGCATGATGTCAGGGTCTTGCCTTAAAAAGGATTTTAAAATTTTTGCAAAATCCAGACCTATTGATTTATTAACTTCTGTCTGGGTTATGCCGTGTAAATCGTATTCAATGGGGTCTTCTGCTGTGGATATATTAACACCCGGCGTGTTTCTTTCGCTGAGGGCGCTGTAAAGAGTTGTTGTTTTACCGCTTCCTGTCGGTCCTGTAACGAAAATTATACCATATGGCTTGCCGATCATTTCCCTTATGGTTTCCAGGGTCTCTTTATCCGTTATAAGCTGCTCAAGACCAAAGGAAATGTTTGATTTATCGAGGATCCTCATTACGATTTTTTCCCCGAACTTTCCGGGCAGGCTGGAAACACGAAAATCAATGACTTTATTAACCATTTTTACTCTTATCCTGCCGTCCTGCGGAAGCCTTCTTTCTGATATATCAAGCTCTGCCATGATTTTATACCTTGAAACCATGGCATTCTGGATTCTTTTGGGGATTTTTTTATAAACGCTTAAAACCCCGTCCTGCCTGAACCGGACTATTAATTCCTTTTCCCTCGGCTCAATATGAATATCACTGGCTCCGCGTTTTATGGCAACACCTAAAATACTGTTTGCCAGCTGGATTATAGGCGCTTCTTCCGCGGATTCCGACAGGTCAGCCAGGTCAATATCATCAGGAGACGTCTCAATCAGGTCAATTCCCATTGATGAAATTAATTCATCGGTATTCTGCTCAATAACCTGGTTTTTCTCTTCTTCCGGAACTGAAAACCTCGTTTCCATGAACTTATTGAAATCATCTTCCAGGATTACTGTCTTGTTTACGGTTATATCCTTAAAGTTACGTAATCTGTCCTTTATTTCTTTTTCAGCTAACAGGTTATCCGGTTCTACCATGCCGAATACAAAGACATTCCCGCTCCTTTTTACCGGGATAAATCTGTGCTGCCAGAGAACTTCCCGCGGAAAAACAGTAAGTAGCTCTTCATCCGGCTCAATTTTGGTAAGATCAGTAAAAGTTACGCCGTATTGAATTTCCAGGGCATTTTTTATCTGCGAGTATAATTCCTCTTTTTCCAGGATCTTCAGGTCACATATAGCATCAATAATTGACAGCTGTGTTTTTTTTGAATGCTCAACAGCAGCTTCTAGCTGTTCAGTTGAAACTATCCGGACATCAAGCAGTATATTATCAAGCGAATTACTTAGAGCGTTCATTAAACCCTTTCTTTAGTATATTTCTTCCATTTTGAGAAGTTCCTCTGATATTCTCGGGAATTCTTCCTGCGGTGTCAGCAGGGAAACAATTTTATCATGGGATTTGGCAATAGTCATAACTTTTTCAGGGGTAAAAACAACTATTTTTGACAATTTCAAAAGCTGGACGTTCATCAGGAATACTTTCAGGTTTTCAAATATTGCGGATGAAACAGCTGCGAATTTTTGCGGGTTCAGGGCTGAGTCCTGCGAATTTATAATATTTCCTTCCATATCAACTATAATAAAATCGTCAATTTTAATAAGATCCGAAAAAGGCTTTATATCTATCCCTGAAAAATCATCAGCTTCAATAAGCCCGCTTAGCGGTCCGTATTCAACATGTTTAAACTCCTTATCCCAGGTTGAAAAAAGGACTTCATCCCTGGTTTTTACTATAAAACTGTTAGTATTTGCAGTTTCAAAGAATATTCTTACCGGAAATGAAAGGCTTATCTGGGCAAGATAATTATGTAATGTGTGATAAGCCCCTGAAACCAGGGCTCCTGTCATCTGGGCTTTTTGCTTGTCTTCAAAATCATTAGCCAGTATGAACCCGCCTTTATCAATCAAAGCTACTTCCTTTATCTGTTTAAATTTACCTTTTATATTACTAAACTTATTATATATTTTTTCTCCTGAAATAGAAGATATAATATTTGTCCTGTCGTTTACAGCTGAATTTTCTGATGTTTCATTTGTTTCAATAAGGTTTTCTATATCGCGGTTATTGACAAGAAGCTTGCCTATAGAAGCGATTCTTCCCCTGGATTCTGTTTCTTTTGCAGCCGGGGTTTCGGTAAGCCTTATATCTGTCGGAATAAAGTCCATATTTTCCGGATTTTCCGAGAGCTTATCATATTCACAACTCGTTTCTTCTTCTGTTTTTTCCAGGTTTTTTTCCGTCAGTTTCAGATCACTTTGCGGTATATCTTCAAGGTCAATTTCTTCCTCGGCGTCTTCGACTTTCAGGTATTTAGAGCCTTGAGGATATAATTCTTCATAAGTACAGGGAGTTTTTTGCTCTTTGCCGTTTTCTTCCTGATCTTCACTTTTTTGTTTTTCTGTAAAATTAAACTTAACAACTTCTGTATCATCCTGAAGATCATCCTGTTTTGAAAGAGGTTTATCTTCGGTTATTTCCCGGTTTTTATTATTTATGGTTTCTTCCCCGGGATTTATTTCTGTTTTTTTAATTTCCTCAAGCTTAACAGCCGAGCAAAGCACTATAATGCTGAAAAGAAAACTTGCCCCGGTTAACAGCGGGTTCAGGGACAGGACAAAATCCGGTTTTAAGATAATTTCCGGTAAATTCAGATAGCTGTTTGCAAGATAAACACCTGCTAAAGACACTGAATTAATTAAAATCCCGGCAATGGATACCTGTAAAGTCTGTCCTATTGTAGCTTTTGAGTGAATAATAAAACTTAAAGCCAAAAAACCGGTTAAAATTCCAAGAATATAAACCGGCAGCGGAATTTCAACATACGCAAACGATACAAGGGAAATTCCTGATAGGGCTGCTATAGTGATTAAAAGCAGAAAAAAAGTTTTTAAATGGTTTTTAAAAATTAATTCATACATATTATTTCTTTTAAACTCCATCTCATAAATTCTATATTATTTTCCGGATTTCCCCCGGTGGGATTTTTGAAAAATCTTACTTAAAAATTTTTTTCATACTTACCCGGGTTTTATCCTTATAATAAAGAGGACACAGGAATATCAGCTATTATATGATTTTACATTTATTTTATTTATTTTGCAATAACAGAAATATATTTCTGCAATAGCAAAATAAGATAAACTCTTTATATTAATAGTGTTTTAGCTGTTTGATTTTTAAATTTATAAAAATTAATAAATCAGTTAATTAGCAATTCGAGTAGTTAATGCAATAAAATTTGTAACCTTCTGATTTTTTAAGTAAGCTGAGAACAGAAATTCAGAAAAGGATTTTTATGGAAGATATAAGATGGAAACAAAGGTTTAAGAACTTTGAAAGGGCGCTCAATAACCTGATAATGGTACTTAATGCTCTAAAAAGTAATCAGGAGAGCTTCATTTATAAAATGGCAACAATACAGGCTTATGAAATGGTTTTTGAATTGAGCTGGAAGGTGTTAAAGGATTTTTTAACGGAAAAAAGAGTTAAAGTTAATTTTCCCAGGGATATAATTAAAGAAGCCTTTGCTTATGAGATCATAGACAACGGGGAGATCTGGATAAAAATGCTTGATGACAGAAATGCAACTGTTCATACTTATGACGAGCAAAAAGCAAATATTGTGGTTAATGATATAAAAGAGAGGTATTTTCCTGAACTTAAACAGGTTTATGATTATTTAAAAAAGGAATTATAAATGGAGTTTGGCTTAAGTGAAAATATTGTCAATATTTTGAGAAACTTTTTTTCTTCTTTTCCTGAAATTGAAGAAGTAAAAGTATATGGCTCAAGAGCAAAAGGAAATTATCGCAAAGGCTCGGATGTTGATTTTGCAATATATGGGAATATAAACTATGATTTACTTGCAAAAATCACCGCTGAAATTGACGAGCTTCCAACTCCCTATAAATACGATATAACTGATTATAGAACCCTAAAACACAAGGGGCTAAAAGAACACATTGACAGGGTAGCGAAGGTTTTTTATAAAAAATAAGGAAGTAATAAAAAATTCTTACGTAAAATTTTTCAGGCAGTTTTAGATTATCACAGCGCCGCGGGTATCAATATCAACGTTTCTGACCAGGGCTTTAACACCGACTTCCTGCCAGGCAGAGTTTAAGACTGACTTAATTTCCTCAAAATTATTATCCGTTTCATAAATCACAAGAAGGCTCGGTCCTGCGCCGCTTATGACAGTTCCAAGCACATTCGGCAATTCCTGAAGACTCTGTTTTATCCGGTCAAATCCCATTATCAACCTGCTTCTGTAAACCTGGTGAAGCCTGTCATTAAGCGCATATTTCATAAGATCCGCATCCTGCAGGTGTAATGCTTCAATAAACATGGCTATTCTTTTAAGGTTAAAAACCGCATCCTGCATGGAAATTTTTTCAGGCAGGACTGACCTTGAAATCGGGGTTGCAAGCTCATAATCAGGAATATACAGTACAAATTTCCATTTTTGGGGCCAGTCAATTTTTTTATAGATAATACTTCCGTCTTCTTCGGCTGAAGAAAAATTAAACCCTCCCAGAAAAGCAGGAGTTATGTTGTCAGGATGCCCTTCCATCTCGTTTGCTATGGACAGCAGGGCAGCTTCATCCGCAGGGTCTCCAAGAAGTTTGTTTGCGGCAAGGATTCCCCCCACTATAACCGAAGCGCTGCTTCCAAGACCTTTGGCTATAGGTATATTTACTTCTATGTTTATCTTTAAAGCCGGCGGTGTTTGTCCAACGTAGTTATAGAGAAGTTCCACGGCTTTATAAACAATACTGGACTCATCTGTCGGAATTGTCATTATAGAAGAATCTATTGAGGAATTGATCTCATTATCCTCGGAAAAAATGTTGACCTGTAAGCCTTTATCAGGATAAACCAGCTCTTCAAGTGTTATTTTATTGTAGATAGACAGAGCAATACCAAAGCAATCAAAGCCGGGACCTATATTAGCGGTTGTTGCAGGTACTTTTACCGTAACTTTCACAGGTTATCTCCATTTTCGATTAAACCTCTTTTCCCAATGACTAAAGCCGGTTATTTTTTTTGAGGAGCAACCACGGACAGGATATATGGATTATCAAAATATTTGTTTGCCGTGTTTATTACGTCCTCAGCCGTTACTTTATTTATTAAATCAGGAAAATCATAATTAAACCGGAATTTTTTGTCAATAACTTCTGTTTTTCCCAGAAGATCAGCTTTGCTCTGATTTGTTTCCTGTGAAAGAGCATAATTGCCTATAATTTTACTTTTTGTATTTTTAAGCTCTTCCTGCGAAAGAGGCTTTGTTTTTAAACTCTCTATTTCCTGCAGGAATTTACGCTTAACAAGGTCAATGTTCTTTGGTTCAGTACCTATAAGTAGAACAAAATGACCTTTATCCCTTTTAGGTGAATATGAACTTCCTACGCTATAAGCAAGTCCCTGTTGTTCCCTGAAAACCTGGTGAAGCCTTGAGCTTAAACCGCCGGAAAGATAGGAGTTAATTACTTTAAAGCTTGCAATTTCCTTGTTATCGTCAACATTTCCTATGGGCCAGCCCATAAGTATCCAGGCTGCCCTGGAATCAAAGTCGGTTTTTATTATCTTATTCCCGTCAAGCGGTGAAAATTTCCCGGAATAATCAGCAACCGGCGGTGTTTTTCCCGACGCCACAAAAGATTGCGCCAGCTTGCGGGCTATTGCTTCATGCTCAATATTCCCTGCAACAGATACAATCATATTTTCCGGGATAAAAGTTTTGTCCCGGTAGTTAACAACGTCCTGCCGGGTTATTTGGGGAATACTTTTTTCAACAACCGCCCCTGTATTTCCGTAAGGATGACCTTTATAAAGCCCGGAAATAAACTTCTCACCCGCAACTTTCAGGGGATGGTCCCTGGATTTTTTTATGCTTACTAAAATATCTTCCTTGTTTTTTTCAATATATTTATTTTCAAAAGAAGGATTTTTTATGATATCCGCCAGTATTTCAAACGCTTTATTAAAATCATTTTTTGTTGATTTAAGCCGGATAGTAAAAAAATCAGCCGAAGATTCAGGACTTATTGATATGCCTGAGTTTTCCAGCTCTTCGGTAAGCTCTTTATAAGACCTGTTTTTTGTACCGTACAGCAGTGTTTTTGTCAATAAAGAGGCAACCCCGGGTTTTGGCTCGAGGTATTGACCGCCTTTTAAAAATACACTCATTGAAATTATGTCATTGGATGTATTTTTACTGCTTATTAAAACCATGCCGTTAGCCAGCTCTGACCTGGCAGAGTTTTCTATTACCTGCTTATCGGAAACAATATTATTAACTTTAACATCCCCGGGAAGCAGCACTGATAAGGCAACCTTGCAGGGATCAAGGTATTTTTGCGCCGCATTTTGAATATCATCCAAACTGACGTTATCTATGTATTTAAGATGATTTTTGTAATGTTTAATATTCCCGGTTGTCACCATTGAATAGCCTATGGAACTGGCTATATTTTCCACTGACTCATTACCGTAAATAAAACTTCTTCTGGCAAGGGTTTTTGCTCTTTCCAGCTCTTCTCTGGTTATGGGATTCTCTTTAATTTGTTTAATTTCCTGAATAATAGCTGTTTTTACGGCATCGTATTTTTCAGGTTCAAAATCTGCTGAAATCAGAAATACACTATCGTCTTTCATGGAATAATGCCCCGCACTTATTGCGGAAACCAGGTTCTGCTCTTCCTTGAGGTTCCGGTAAAGACGCGAAGACCTGCTTCCGCCCAGTATTGACCCTGCCATATCAAGCGCATAGTTTTCCTTCACAGAATCCATCGGAACACCCTTAAATCCCATAAAAAGATAGCCTGACTTATAATTTCCCCTTTTTATCCTTAAACCGGGTTTTTGAAGTTCCGGCTCCCTCGGGGGATTAAAAACTTTCGCACCGTTTGTATATTCCGTATTAAAATTTTCTTTTACAAGCGAGAGGACCCGCTGCGTGTCAACATCTCCTACTATTACCGTAATAAGGTTATAAGGAACGTATTTTTTCTTAAAATAGTCCATTACCTCTTCTTTTGAAATGTTTTCTATAACCTCATGAGGACCGAGAGTATCCATTTTATAGGGATGTTCCCTGAATATTAACTGAAAGAGGTTCATTAAAAGTATTCTTTTAGGATCATCATTTGCCCGTCTTATTTCTTCCTGAACAACTTTTCTTTCTTTTTTCATCTCTTCAGGCGGAATTACAGGATTTTGCATCATATCAGCGTGAAGTTTAATTGCTGTATCTACATAATCACTTGCTATGGTTACGTAATAATGTGTAAAATCCTTGCTGGTAGCAGCATTAAACCTTGCTCCCTTTGATTCAAGAATTTTCTCGATTTCCCCGTTTTTATGATTTTTAGTGCCTTTAAACATTAAATGCTCAAGAAAATGTGATACGCCGTTATTTTCAGGTGTTTCCATAGCCGATCCCGTAGCTACCCATGTGTCTACAGTTACAATAGGATTGGCATGAACTTCCTTAATAACTACTTTATGCCCGTTCTTAAGCGTAAATACCCTTACCGGGGTATCTTTATTTTCTGCAAGACAGGCAGAACTTACGTTAAAAACAAGCAAAAACAGGAATAATCTTAAAATTACGCGCATGTTAAAAATCCTTTTCTAAATTATCTGATATTAAAAATATACATTAAATTGTTTAATACAATCCACTCATATTTCCGGCAGTATTAATGGGTAAAGAATAAAAATTTTACGTAAGAATTTTTTCTTTATTCCTTAATCAAAAACAAAATCACTAAGCAGGCATGACATTATTAGTTTAAAATTAGAACTGAATTACCCTGTTATTTACCCCTTATTGAAAGAGAGAGTTTTTTATGTGTAAACTCCTTTGCGCCTGCGCCGGAATATTCAGCTACAATTTGTCCTTTTCCATAGAGTCTGTATTTATAAATTGTAAGCCCGTCAAGTCCTACCGGACCTCTGGCATGGGTTTTATTTGTGCTGATGCCGACTTCTGCGCCAAAACCGTACCTGAAACCGTCAGCAAACCTTGTAGAAGCATTGCAGTATACTCCTGATGAATCCACAAGATTCATGAATAAATCACGATTTTGGATGTTTTCAGTTATTATGCAGTCTGTATGTCCTGACCCGTAATGGTTTATATGATCTATGGCTTCGTTAATATCATCAACCATCTTTATAGAAATAATTTTATCTGTATATTCCGTAGCCCAATCTTCTTCCGTGGCTTTTTCAATGTCGAAAACTATCTCTCTGGTCTTTTCATCACCTTTTACAAGTACGTTTTCCCGCTTAAATTTATCTGTTAATTCCGGTAAAACCTTATCAGCTATATGTGAATGTACAAGTATGGTTTCCACTGCATTACATGCCGCCGGGTACTGAATTTTTGAATCGGCACAGACCCTGACAGCTGTTTCAGGTAGGGCGAATTCATCTATGTATATATGGCAAATTCCCTCTGTATGACCGAGAACAGGAATTTTGGTGTTTTCCTGGATATATTTTACAAGATCATTGCTGCCCCGCGGAATTATAAGATCAATATACTCATCCATTTTGAGCATTTCTTTAACGTCTTCTCTTGTTTTAATAAGGTTTACGGCATTTTTCGGGAAGCCTTCAACTGATCTTAGAGCTTCGTTTATGACGTTAATAAAAATTTCATTGGAATAATCAGCTTCTTTTCCGCCTTTTAAGATAACGGCATTGGCAGATTTTACGGCAAGCGCTGCTATTTGCGGAACAACATCCGGTCTTGACTCGAAAATAACTCCTATAACTCCTATAGGACAGCTTACCTTGTATAAATCCAGGTCCTGGTCAAGTTCTGTCACTGCCAGAGTCTTATTAACAGGATCTTCCAGGTTTATAACATCGTGAATTCCCTTTATTATAACGTTTATTTTGTCTTCATCCAGTTTCAGCCTGTTATAAAGTGCACTGGTAAGATCGCCTTTCTCCACAAGTTTTTGCGCTTCTGCAAGGTCTTTTTTATTTTTTTCTAAAATCCGGTCTTTTTTGGCTTTTATATTTTCCGCAACCGCAAGAAGCGCATGGTTTTTGATTTCTTCCGGCAAAGAAGCTAATAAATACGATTCATTTTTAGCATTTTGGGCTATATCATACATTTTAATTTTCTCCTTTTTTAGTTAACTCGAGTTGCTAATTGCATAGTCATATCCTGGCTTTTGGCTAATTGGCGACTGAAGTTAGTTAGATGATCATTTAAAATTTTATCGGAGAATTTTTTATTCTTTACCCCTTAATTTCAAAAACCATTGCCTGATTTTTTTTATTCAACAGGTAATTTTACCGGCATTAACTTTACCTGAAAACTTTCCCAGCTCTTGTGCCTTATCAGTCATTTCCCAGGGGACTTCGATATCTGTTCTTCCAAAATGTCCGTAAGCTGCAAGTAATCTGTAGAAAGAACCATTATTTCTTGTCGGCAGGTTTCTCATATCAAATTGCTTAATAATTGCGGATGGTCTTAAATCAAAGTTTTTACTGATTATTTCGCTTATTTCATCATCGTTTATCACACCTGTTGCAAAGGTATCAACTAAAACCGAGACAGGATGGGCAACTCCTATAGCGTAAGCAAGCTGAACTTCGCATTTTTTGGCAAGACCTGCCGCAACGATGTTTTTAGCGACATACCTGGCAGCATAAGCAGCGCTTCTGTCGACTTTTGTGGGGTCTTTTCCGCTGAAAGCCCCGCCGCCGTGACGGGAGTATCCCCCGTATGTATCAACTATAATTTTTCTTCCCGTAAGTCCCGCATCTCCCTGAGGTCCGCCTATTACAAATTTTCCTGACGGGTTTATAAGATATTTTGTGGAATCATCAGGTTTTATTCTGTCATCTTTGAATACAGGATCAATTACATATTTTTTAAGGTCTTCCGCAATGATTTTCTGGATTTTATTATTTTCTGTTTCATTTTCAATTATGGGATCGTGCTGGGTAGAAATAATGATGGTATCTATCCTTGCGGGAACCCCGTCAACGTATTCCACCGTAACCTGTGTTTTTCCGTCCGGTCTTAAATACGAGAGGTCATTGTTTTTCCTGACCTGTGAAAGCTTAAGTGCAAGCCTGTGAGCAAGGCTTATAGGAAGAGGCATTAATTCCGGGGTTTCATCACAGGCAAAGCCGAACATAATTCCCTGGTCCCCTGCTCCAAGTTCTTCGCTTTCCCCGGTATCACAGGCACATTCACTTCTTGCTTCCAGGGCTTTATTTACACCGCACGCAATATCAGATGACTGCTCGTCAATGCTTGTTAATACCGCGCAGGTATGTGCGTCAAAGCCGCCTCCTGCTTTTCCTATATAACCTATATGTTCTACTGTATGTCTTATTACTTTTGGTATATCAACGTAGCAATCAGATGTGATTTCCCCTGTAACCAGAGCCATGCCTGTTGTGACAGTTGTTTCTGCCGCTACCCTGGCTTTTGGGTCTTTTACCAGAAAAGCATCAAGTATAGCATCTGAAATCTGGTCGCATACTTTATCAGGATGTCCTTCTGTTACTGATTCCGAAGTAAATAAAAAATTCTTTGATGTCATTTTGCTCGTTCTCCCGGCTTTTTTTATTCTTTTACCTGTTTTTGTTTTTGATGGTATATATCGTATAATCCTGATTTTTTGAGTGCATCGATAAAACCGTTAATAATGCTGTCGACTTCCCGCGGGGGCAGGATACTTAAAATATTAACCGCACTGCTTAAAGAAGGATTGCGATCATACCATCTTCTTTTTTGATACGCTTTATAATAACCAAAAAGTTTATCCCTGCCAATACTTAAACCGTCATCCTGGGATTTTCTTTGTTTCCGGTAAATATTAACAACCTGGTAAAGATATTTTGCTATTTCATCGAGTTCTTTATCTGACATATTATTCAGGACCCTCATCATATCCGCAAGTTTTTGACTTTTATCATGCCATCTTTTAATTTCGCTCATAAACAAATCTCTTTAAAAATTCAATGCCCTATTATAAATTATAGTAGACATATAATCCTTTAGCAAAAATATGAATTCATTGTCTTTTGCCTGAAAATCACAATCCTTTTTTTGCAGTAGTTTTACAGTGAATTATAAAACAGGAAGGTTACATATGCTATAATAAAAAGGTTTAATCAGGGTATGAGTATGGATAATAAAGAAATCCGGGAATATCTTATAAGCAGGAATTTTCAGCAAAAAATAGATAAGCTGGCTCAAAAATATAAAGACAAAAAAGTAATGATATACGGAGCCAGTATGGCTTTTGATGTAATCCGGGAAAATTATGATCTCAGCGGGCTAAACATAATTGGTATTGCGGATATAAGGTTTAGTGACGGTGAGCAGACTGATGTTTATAAAGATTACAATACTTACAATTCCTATACTTTTTTAGAGCAAAAACCTGATGCCGTGCTGATCGGGATGTTAGAAAGCGAAGTTGCAGAATACTTTTTTGAGGATACATTAATTCCCAGGTTTGGCGACTTTAAATACGAGCCTCTGATAAAAAAATCTTTTTTTGAATCTCTAAAAGAGCTTTTTGCTTATCAGGAATAAGCGGGGTTAAAAATGAAAATATCCGTAATTACAGTTTGCTTTAATGCCCGGGATTGTATTGAGCAAACAATAAATTCCGTACTTTCCCAGACTTATAAAAATATTGAATACGTTATAATTGACGGGGCTTCTACAGATTCAACGCTGGATATTATTGAAAAATACAGGGATAATATTCAGGTTCTTGTTTCTGAAGAAGATGGCGGGATTTTTTATGCGATGAATAAGGGAATAAACCGTGCTACCGGTGATTTGTTAATTTTCATTAATGCCGGGGATTCTTTTTATTCACCTGAAACCCTTGAGCAGGCTGTTTCTTTGATAAATAAACCTGACGCAAAACTTTTTTACGGGGATATAAATGTTATTGAAGAAAACGGTATTCACTGGGTTAAAACATTTCGCAATACCGACAAAATAACACTTACGTCTAACTGCCTGTGTCATCAGGCAACTTTATACAGACGTGAATTGTTTGAGAAAATCGGCGGTTATGATGAAAAATATCCCATATGCGCTGATCATGAACTTAACCTGCGAGCCTTGATTAAATACAAGCTCAAAGCACAATATATTCCGATAGTAGTCTGCAACTTTACTATGGGAGGATACAGCACCAGCCGCAAAAATATTAAAAATACCTCGAGGCAGGTTCATGAAATTGCCCTGAAACATTATGGGAAATTCCGGTTTAAGCTTTTAAGGCTTATTTTAATGACATTAAGAAATATTAATTTTCCCGACAGAAAAAGTAAAATTAGATTAAGACGAATAATTACTGACCTATTCGGGTTAAATATATAATATACTTTATAGAAAAAAGTATAGCGGATATTAAAGAAATATCCCGATTGCTAAATAACCCGAGTCGCGAATTAGTCAAAAGCCAGGATATGACTGAGCAATATTTGCCAAAAAATTATAGAGAATCGAAAAGAGGCGAAGCCTCTTTTCCACC
>JANQEP010000058.1 GCA_028278305.1 Candidatus Gastranaerophilales bacterium | reverse complement strand
TAAAATTGCCATAATGATTCTCCTTTTTTTCTGTTCATTATGACAATTTTTGATCTTTTTTCATTACCAAATCAGTTTAGGCTAGAGCATTACATAATTTTTTTCTTGTTTTTAAAAATTATAATTTACATTTTTAAATAGTCCTGAAAACAAAAGTTTGCTAAAAATCCCCGCTAATATTGCAAAAACTTTACAAAAATCGCTTAAAGGCTTGTAAACACAGGCTTTTATTTTTAACCAGCCATCAAAAAAGTTCTAAGTTCGTCCAGTAGCCCCCCTGGTTTAATAATGATACCTGCACTGAATAATTATTATGGATTCATCCTCAATTTTATAAACTAATCTGTGTTCGTAGTTTATCCTCCTTGACCAAAAACCGTTAAGGTTAAACTTGAGTGCTTCTGGCTTGCCTAAGCCATCAAACGGTGTTTTTTGAATATCTTTAATAAGTTCATTAATTTTTTTAAGGATTTTTTGGTCTTTTTCTTGCCAGTATTCATATTGCTTTTTGGCTTTTTGAGTAAATTTAATCTTCATAATCCTCAAAAAGCTCTATTTCAACGAGCTCACCCTTTTCAGCCGCTTCTATTGATTCCATTAATTCCTTTGCGTTTTTTGGACTTCTTAAAAGATAAGCTGTTTCTTCTAATGCCTGGTAATCTTCTAAGGATAAAACCACAACAGAATCCTTATCTTTTCTTGTTACTATAATTCCAAGATGATTCTCGCAAATTTCTTTCATTTTTTTTGCTAAATTTGCTCTAAAAGATGTATATGAAATTGCTTCCATATTATTTCCTCCTGTACTACATCTTGTACCTGTACATATTATAGTACATTTCTTGGTTATTTTCAATATGTTTATAAATTATGCAACATAATGCAAAATTCCTTAGTTTTTTCTCAATAAAAAAAGACCAATCAGGATAGCTATAAGATTGGAGACTTGGTAAAATTTGCTTTACTTCAATATGATTCTTCCTTATAACTTATAATTAACGTTATTGCGAGGCGAAAAATGTCGCATTTATAAGGTTAACCAACTTCCGAAGCAATCTTTTTACCTGCTATGCCTGAAGGAAGATTACTTTGCAACCCGCATATATAACAAAATCCACCGCGGGCTATAAGTGCTTGATTCTCAGTTCCGGACTTACAATACTGGTGATTCTCAGCCCGAAGTTATCCTCAATTACTACAACTTCTCCTTTTGCTATTAATTTTCCGTTGGCATATAATTCAACGGGTTCGCCTGCAACTTTATCGAGTTCTATTATTGATCCTCTTGTAAGCTCCAAAACGTTTTTAATAGGCAGTTCCGCCTTGCCTAATTCAACGGTTAATCCCAGATTAACGTCCATTACCAGGTTAAGGTTCTGGTTTGTACTGCCTGAAGGATCAGATGCGTTGTCAAAAGAGGCAAATTGTACAGGCTGGACAGTAATCTGGTTTTGAGGGTTCTGCTGTCCCCCGGAATATGAAGCTGACGTGCCTGCTGTAACTTTTTCTTCCTGAGCCTGGCTTTGTTCTTTTTGAATAAAATCATCCACAATTGACTGGGAAGAATTATATTCAAAATTTTCAGTCATAGACTTCATTACCTTTGCAGCTCCTCTCACCTGCGCTTTAGCCGCGCTTAGGGGTATCAGCTGGTAAAGCTCGCTTTCAGCCAGGTCGCCTATTTTAAAATTAAACTTTATTGAAACAACATCCTTTTGGGGCAAACCCGCGCCGTTTTCAGAAATCCTGAGATTCGGGGGGCTTATGGCTATGGTCATATTTAACATGGTTGATAATGCGGTGGAAGCATTACCTACTATCTGGTTCATTGCTTCCTCAACCGCGCTGATGTTATCTTCGCCTAACTCAAAACCCGCAGCGGGAATACCTGTTCCCCCGCCCATAATATCTGCTATTAAAGCAGCTTCTTCCTTTTTGATAACAAGTAAAACATTACCGTCAAGTCCCTGTGTATAATTTATTTCTACTATCAGGCTTTCTTTTTTTGGTATAAGTAATTCATCAATACTATCAAGGACTTTAACCTCAGGAGCGGTAATCCGGACTTCCTGCTTCAGCAGTCTGGAAAGCGTGGTTGACGCTGAGCCCATAAAAACATTACCTATTTCACCAATAGTGTCAATATCCTCATCAGTAAATTCCATACTTACTGCTTCAGCCTGTTCAGGCTGGGCTGTTTTCGGGTCCGCAGCTTCTTCGCCCGCAGGTTTACCTGCTTTTTTTTCTGTATCTTCCCGGTTTTTATCTGTCATAGCATTTTATACCCCGTTATTTTTTTAAACTTTCAATATTTTCAATTTCACCGGTTATAGTTACCGCAAATTTATTTTTCTTTGTTCCCGGTCTTGCGAAAAATTTCGGCTTTTTATTTACATTAACTATAAGGTTATCTTTTAATGAATTATCAAGTCTTAATACATCTCCTACCCTTAAATCAAGGAAATCTTCTATTGTTATGTCTGTTTTTCCCAGTATTACATCAATATCAATGGTTGAGCTGTTTATTTTCTCCAGGATATTCCGTTTATCGTCCGGGGAAGAGACAAGCCCCTTTGAGCGGAACATCTGCTGTGTGCTCAATTGCTCCAGAACTGTTTCCAGAACCGGGTAAGGGAAACATAAACTTAAAAGTCCCGATTGAGATTCAGCTATCTGAAGTTCCAGGGTAGTCAGGGCTGTTATTTCCCCGGGACTGGACAGCTGGGGGAGAACAGCGTTATTATCAACCCCTATAACAGCGCTGCGCACGGGAAAAATTCCTTTCCACGCTGTTTCAAGGGTTTTTGCCATTTTTTCAAAAATTCTTCTTATAAGGGCTTCTTCAATATCTGTAAGCTCTCTTGGCTTTGGATCCCCGGTCCCCGGACCTCCGAGCATCCTGTCTACTATACAGAAAGTAACTTCATGACTTATAACCAGTACAATCTGACCCGGAAGAGGATTAAGTTCCAGAACACACACTGTTACCGGGTTTGGAAGTGAGCGGGTAAATTCTTCATAGGTAAGCTGGTCTACTGACACAACTTCAATATCCAGGCTTAAGCGCAGGTAAGTGCTTAACAGCAGCGAGAGCTGCCTTGAAAATTCCTTATGAATATCCTGAAGTACTTTCAGGTGGTCTTTTGAGAATTTATCAGGACGCCTGAAATTATAGAGTTTATACCCTTTCTTATCTTCATCTATGTTTTCAAGAAAAGAAGAGGCATAACCTTTTTCCGTCTCACTTTCTTCCAGGTTTGAGGTAAGAGAGGATAGCAGATTATCTATTTCGTTTTGTGACAGACTATCTGTTTCTGACATTGATTTACCTCGCTAGCAGGGTTCTGGAATAAACTCAGAACAACGTAGCTGTTTTTACTGAATAATAAATGCTCCAAAACTGACTCTTTTAACTTCCCTTTCTCCGGCAAAAATAGGGTCTATGGATTCTTTAATCTGTTCTTTTGCAAGTTCTTTTCCTGCAAGACTTGAGAGTTCTTCAGCTGTTTTTGACGAGAGTATGGAAATTATCGCATCCCTTATTGCGGGTTTGTACTGGCTCATTTCGGCTTCTATAATTTCAAGAGGGCTAGCGGCTTTTTTTCCATGACCGCCGCCATGTCCCCCGCCGTCAGCCTTAGCGTGAAGCGGCGGGTCATGAGCTGCCCTTGTCAGCTCCAGGGCAACGTTAATTTTAAGATATCTTTTTGCGCTGGGGTTATTCAGGTTTAATATAAATTCCCCAAGATCAAGTATTATACCTCTCCGGTCAGCTTTACCATCATATTCATGCTCATCTTCCTGAGCCGCTGTCAGGGCTGGAAAATTTTTAAGTTTTGAGTCAACAACCAGGCTGACTATAAAATAGTTACTGCCTATAAAAAACAAACATATAAGAGCAGTAATTAATGTATTGGCATTTAGAAGTCCTTTGCCTGAAAAATCCGAACTGCCGGGTACAGGTGCGGAAACTTCTTCCGATATTTCGGCTTTTGGTTTTATTCCTTTTGGCTGAGAAGGTTTTACCATTTTCTTACTCCGGTTTAATGGGTTACGGGTTAAAAATTTTGCTGGATTTACTTAATACTACTATATCAACTCTTCGGTTAGTTGCTCTTCCTTCTTTTGAATTATTATTAACCACGGGCATATATTCGCCATATCCCACGGCAGAGAGCTTGCCCGGGGAAAAATCATGTTTTTTTATCAGGTATTTGATGATATTTGTAGCTCTCGCTGTTGATAATTCCCAGTTAGAAGGAAACTTTGACGTTTTAATCGGAAGGTTATCCGTATGTCCTTCTATTCTTATGGGATTGGATATGGTTTTCAGGATTTCGGCTAATTTATCCAGCATCATAACCGATTCTTTTCTTATTATATCAGAACCCGAGTCAAAGAGTATCCTGTTGCTTAATCTTATGACCAAACCTCTTGGCTGCCTTGTAATTGATATACCTTCAACATTATTTAACTTTTCTTTAAAAATACTTTTAATATTCTCAAACCCGGCTGTTTCCTGCTTCAGGTCGGATTCAATTCCTGAAAGCTTTTGTCTAAGTTCATTTACAGGGGTTTTTTGAGAAGATGTATTAATTATGCTGAAAGATACCTGTGTTTTGGTCGTATGAAAAACTTTGCTCAGGTGATTTTTGTTTATGCGGGTTTTTTCCGGGATATTTTCCCTGTCTGGAAGATTGAAAACATTTTCTATAGAGTCTGAAAATTCCCTGAAGTTGTTAATATCCATTTGTGAAAGTGCATACATAACCATAAAAACAGCAAGAAGCAGGGTAATAAAATCCGCATAGGTAACTAACCAGCGGTTTGTATATGTTTGGTTATGAGCAAGCAGGTTTTTTTTCATTTTTAAGCCTTAGAATATTTAATTTTCAATAAACTGACTTGTATAGTGGAACTCCTGTGTTTCAGAACAATACAGATAGTTTAAAAGTTTTTCCTTTATTAACACCGGGTTTTCACCTTTACTTACAGCCAGGACTCCTTCATGAATAAGTTTTTTATACAAAAGTTTTTCCCTCAGCCTGTATCGAAGCTTTCCTGCAATGGGCAGGAAAATAACATTTGCAGCCCCGACCCCGTATAAAGTGGCTACAAAAGCCGTTGAAATCCCATAGCCTAACTCGGAAGGAGTTTCTACATTTCTCATCACCTGAATTAAACCAATTACAGCCCCTATTATTCCAAAAGTCGGGGCATATCCGCCGAGGGCTTCATAAAATACGGAAGTAATAAGCCCTTTTTCTTCTTCCATATGCAGTTCTGATTCAAAAATTTTTTCCAGAGACTGCTGGTTATTTGTATCTATAGAAAGCTGTAAGCTTTTTCTCAGGCAAGGATCATCAACACCGGGAATTATTTCCTGAACAGCCAGTTGTCCGTGTTGTCTTACAATATTTGCCAGTTCATAAATCCGGTTAATTGCCCGGGTAAAATCAGGTGTATATTCAAAAAAAACACTTTTGAGGTCTTTTATTGCGTTAATAAGAGTCAGGTATGAAAAATTAACCATACCCGCGCCCAGGGTTCCTCCTAGCACAATTAAAGCCGCATTAGGCTGAATAACAAAGGATATTGATCCGGTTTCAACAAACAAAGTTCCTATTATTACTGAAATTCCGATTAAAATACCGACAATACCTGATAAATCCACTATTTAAAAATCCTCCCTGGAATCAATTTTTAAGCCCTGCCTTTGTTAATTTTGGTTTAAACAGGCACTATATAATTAAGAATACATTTTTATAAAACCCCATATCATCCACTAAAAACAGTAAATTAAGTATAACGGTAATTTACAGGGCTATTCAATTCTAAATTAGACAAACTAAGCTTAAACTGTCACCCCATGCTGGCGGATTGCTCGCATTAAACGGCATTCCAGGCTAAGGCTCTTCGCCTTAGCCTTCCAGTCCCCGCCCATGGCTGGGGGCGGCTCGCTTTCGCAAGGGTTTTGGCAAATGTTGCATACATGCAATTAGGGACTCGAGTTAATTAATACTTTGGCGTAAAAAATATCCCCCGGCTCTCGATGTTATTTAGTATATATTTTTAATTTAATTTTTCAAAAAGTATATCTATAAAAAACATTAGGAATATTTTTTATGAGTAAACCTTTTGTTTCCGTAATAATACCAATTCACGATAAAGGACTGTTTTTAAAAAATTCTATTGACTCCGCTCTGGAGCAAACTTTTCAGGATTTTGAAATCATTATTGTATATAACCCCCAAAGTGATAATGTAAAACAAATTGTTGATACTTATGAAGACAGTAGAATAAGATGTTTATATGGGAAAAAAACCGGCTTAAATCATTCCAGAAATTTCGGAATAGAAAAATCAAGGGGACAATATATAGCTTTTCTGGATTCTGATAATGTCTGGCATCCTGAAAAACTTCAAAAACAGACGGATATCCTGAATAAAAAACCTGATACAGGACTTGTATACTGCGGCACATGTTTTATAGACGAAAATAATCATGTCATAGGGCAAGCACCTGTTTTAACTTATAGAGGTTACGTTTTTAAAAGGCTTATTGTAAATAATTTTCTGCATAACGGTTCTGTTGCTTTGTTCAGAAGAGAATGTCTTGAAAAAACAGGCTGGTTTGACGAGACCATAGACAGAATGACAGACTGGGAATTTTATCTGAGATTTTCCATTAATTACAAATTCTGGGGACAGGAAGAACAGCTTGTAAAATATAGAATTATGGAAAATGTAAAAAGTAATGATTTTGAGTTTTTCGAAAGCAGCGGTTTTAAAATATTAAACAAAATTTTTCAGCGAACTGACATAGAAATCAGGCATTTAAAACATATAAACTCAGCTTATGCTATGAGATACAGATATATAGGTAAAAAATATTTTGAGAACGAGTGTTTTGACAGATCAAAAGGATATTTTCATGAAGCCCTTAAAAGAGATTTTCTTGCATGCTGCAGAAGCGATGTGCTTGGTTATTACCTGCTTTGCTGTTTTGCGAAGAAAAACAGTGAATTTATAAAAAATTTAAAAAGAAAACCTGAAATTTAAGCGCCGACTCAAAAGTAATGGATTATGAAACTTCCAGCAGGACAACCGCTGATGCGGCAATTGCCTCTCCCTCTCCTATCGGACCGAGTCCTTCCATTGTAGTTGATTTAATTGATATCCTGTCTTTGTCCAATTCCAAAATTTCTGAAATTGCAGCCCTCATCGCCGGAATATAATCTTTAAGCTTTGGTTTTTCCGCCTGAATAACAGAATCAATGTTTACTACCGCATAATTTTTATTTTTTACGAGAGTATGTACATTTCTTAAAAGTTTTAAACTGTTTATATCTTTAAACTGCGAATCAGATGGCGGGAAATGACAACCTATATCCCCAAGAGAAGCAGCGCCGAGAATTGCATCCATAATGGCATGGGTTAACACATCAGCGTCAGAATGACCTGAAAGTCCTTTTTCAAAAGGAATTTCTATTCCTGCAAGAATTAACTTTCTGTTTGCCGTAAGCCTGTGTATGTCGTAGCCGTTTCCTATTCTAAAATTTTTTTTCATAAGCGCTTTAAATAAAAATTTATAATTTTATTATATGTTAAATAACTCGAATCACGAATTGTATTTTTTGAAATTTTCTCAAAATCCCCCACCCGCCCACCCTCAGAGGTGGTTAAAGGCTTTCGCGTTTAACAATCCCATATAGATTTTGACAAAATTTCAGCAGGCTATTACGAGTTTTACGTATTTCGTGATTCAGGTTTTTTATGTTCCTTAAATATTAAGAATGTTTTTAAAAAAAAGTGTGTAATAAAAAATTATAAGTTAAAATAT
>JANQEP010000039.1 GCA_028278305.1 Candidatus Gastranaerophilales bacterium | reverse complement strand
ATGTAATGCCGGGTTATTTTTTGTGTTAGGTCTTTTGGTATTAACCGGCTTTTAAGTGATAATAAGTTTCAGGGTTATGTTTTAGCAACAGGGTATTATATATAATCCGGGTTTTTTAGGGAACATGGAAAAAATTTTTATGTATTTAACAAAATTATCACTCTGTGATTACCAAAGTAAGGTATCTTACGTAGTAAACAAATAAGATAACAAAAATAGCTAAGCAATAGCATCATGGCTGAAAAATAGCCAGGATATAAAGTAATCAGCAAGCAAAATCATTACAAATGCCCAGACAACTGACTTGGTTGTGGCAACCCCAACGTCTATTGCTCCGCCTTCAGTTTTGTAGCCTATGGATGTACTGCATAGAGAAATTATTCCCCCAAATATAAAAGCTTTTACAACGCTTGACATTATATCTTTTACTGCCAGACCCTGCCATACAGAATTTATATAAGTTACTGTGTTAAGCTCAGCTACCATTTTGCTCATTACCATACCGCCGATAATCCCAAAAAAATTCGCAAGGATAATTACAAAAGGCATTATGAAAAATCCTGCAAAAACACGGGGTGCTATAAGATAACATATTGGATTTACTCCGAGAACTTTCATCGCATCTATCTGATCAGTTACTTTCATCGTAGAAATTTCTGCTGCCATTGACGATCCTACAAGAGATATGACTGCAAAGCTTCCTATAACAGGACCTAATTCCCTTACTATAGACGCAGCAACAAGCATTCCAACATAATCAGCTGCGCCCTGCTTTACCATCTCCAGGGAAACCTGTATAGCTATTATCATTCCGGTAATACTAACCATGAGCAGGGAAATCGGCAGGGAGTCAACACCGAAACGGGCTGATTGCTCCAGAAATTTCTGTGTGTCAAGTTCTCTATTAAAAAGGCATTTTAGTGAATTTAAAAAGGTTATGGCGATATATCCAACTGTTTCATTCCATTCAACAATGTTCTGAAATAGTTTCATCAAAATTTTTTTAAAATAAGTTCTGTTATATATATCTTCTATTTTTTTGTAAGTAACGTTCATTTTTACCTGAATTAAAATAAATCAATCCTAAAAAGTTTATCAAAAAGGATAAAAAAGAAAATTCCTATGCTTATATATCCGTTAACGCTGAAAAAAGCCTTGTTTAGTTCTGAGAGGTCGTTCTCTTTCAACAGAGAATGTTCATATACTAGCAAAATTAATGTAAAAAATATTCCTAACCAGTAGTATAATCCTGTTTTGATTATTATGCCAAGAATTAAAAGAAAAGCTACGGCAACCAGGTGAAATAAACGTGATAACCAGAGACTTTTCTTAACTCCAAGCCATGCCGGAATACTAAATAAGTTATTTTTTCTATCAAAATCAATATCCTGAAGAGCATAGATAACATCAAATCCTGCAACCCAGAATACTACCGCAAAACCCCATAGAATAACAGGGATAGTTATTTCTCCGCTTACAGCAAGCCATCCTCCCGCCGCCGCAGCGCCCAATGCACTTCCAAGCACAAAATGCGACAGGTGAGTGAATCTTTTAGTATATGAATAAATCACCAGAATTATTATTGCAAGGGGTAAGAGCTGTCTGCATATTAAAGGAAGGTTCCAGGCAGCTAAAATAAGTAATCCAAAAGCTAAAATTGCCAGAATAATAGTTGATATTTTTTTTATTCTACCGGCAGGAATTGCACGGTTAGCTGTTCTTGGGTTTTTTTTATCAATTTCTGCGTCAATTACTCTGTTTAAAGCCATAGCTGCTGTTCTGCCGCCTACCATTGCAAGCAGGACCCAGAAAATTGTCATTAAGTCGGGGAATTTATCAGCAACGGCAAGAAGCATGCCTGATAAAGCAAATGGAAGGGCAAATATTGTATGTTCAAATTTAATTAACTCAAAATATTCTTTGATACTTGATACTATTTTGTTTGATCCTGTCTTCGATAAAGATTCCTGCATAATTATAGGGATAAAATTTTCATCAATAAAAATATTACATAAAAAAAGGAAGCAGCAAAAATTTCTTACGTAAAATTTTTCAAAAAATCCCCCCCTGCCCGCAAAAGAATAAATCATTGTTCTTTAGAATTCACCTGAATGAATTAAAGTAACATATCTGTTGTGTTTATATTCTAAAAATGAGTTATTAAATTTACCTTTTTTTTTGTAGTTAAGCTGTAATTTTTTAATTAACTCCTGCTGAATTAAATACTCATCTTTATCCTGGTTTACTGTAAGTATCATACCGCCGGGATTAAGCAATCCTGCCGCGTGTTGAAGCATTTCAGAGGGCTTAAAAACTTTTAGCGGTAATCCCCATTCAAGAAGGGGCATTTCTGTCACAAACGGGAAAAACCAGATTATATAGTCATATTTTTCCTGATGATTAAGCAAATCCCCGCAGATATACCTGCAATTTTTTAATCCTTTTGAATAATACAGGGCATAATCCCTTCTTGTATAAAAATTTGAATAAACCCTGAAAGCATCTATTTCTATACCGTCAAGCCGGATTTCTTTTTCAAAATTATTATATTTAAAAAAATTATACTGCCCTGCTGCATAAAACCAGTTTTTTGAGCCTATATCAAGAACTTTAGGGGTTTTTCGGTCAACTTTAATATGATTTTCCAATAATTCAATAGTAGCAAGGTTTTCCAGATAATTTCGCAGCGTTGAATTGTTTTTTAATTGATCAAGGCAGTATTTTTCAAAATATAGTTTTTCTTTCTTCTGAGCTATAAATTTTTTTTCATCAGGCAAATAATCAAAAAGGTTTTCTTTTGATTCGTTTTTTTCTTTATATTCTCTGGAAAACCTTATAGATTTCCTTAAAAAGAAGTCTATTTTATTGCGCAGATTTTTAATGGTTTTCATTTGTAAGCTTGAAGGCGGAATTTTTTGTTTGTTTTTTATTTAGCATTAAATGTTTATTTTAGCAACTTTTTCATGTTTTCTTATTTTGATGTCTGGTATAGCGTGTAAAAGGGACCTGCTAAAAAAGCAGATCCCCTTACTCAGTGGAAATTCTGGCTATGTTTATAGCTTATATCAGACTTAAGGCTATGCCCGGTGACTGATTAGCCTGAGCCAGAAGTGTTGCGGAAGCTTGCTGCAATATTTGGCTTCTTGTTAATGTTGCAGCTTCTTGAGCTACGTCAACGTCCCTGATTCTGGATTCAGAAGCTGACATGTTCTCGAACTGGATGTTCAAGCTGTCTATCGCTGATTCTAACCTGTTCTGGAATGAACCGATTGTTGACCTTCTTTCTGAAACTTCATCAATAGCATTATCAACGCTGGTTAAGAAGCTGGTTATTGCTGCTGTAGAATCAAATGATCCTGCTACTACGTTCAGTCCGAGAGATGAAGCATCTGCTTTATCTAAAGGATTTACTGCGCCGCCTGCTATATCAATAGCGTTTAATGCAGCATCTGCATTGGCGCCGATCTGAAGTGAAAGTGCAGACTGGCTTCCGTCTAAGAGTTTGATTTCATTAAATGCGGAGTAAGATGATAATCTGTTAATTTCATTTACACGCTGCTGGACTTCAGCCTGGATGGCTGTTCTTTCAGCTGATCCGTTTGTTCCGTTAGCTGCCTGTACTGTCAGGTCTCTGACACGCTGAAGGTTTTCCTGGATAATTGCCAGGTCGCCTTCTGCTGTTTGCAGTAGGTTAATACCTGTCTGAGCGTTGTCTGATGCAACCTGTGCACCGCGTCCCTGTGCTTTTAAGCTTTCAGAAATGGTTAAACCCGCAGCATCATCAGCTGCTTTGTTGATTCTGTAACCTGTTGAAAGCTTGTTTAGGGAGTCTTGAATATTAGCTGTTGCACCACCTAAACTTCTTTGCACAATAATTGAACTGACATTCGTGTTGACGATGATACTCATACGTAAGATTCTCCTTATCTTTACTGATACATCCCTGAATATATATGCGCACGCACGGGCACTCAGAAAATGCCCTGCCATATGACTATTTTTATGTTAAATCTTTTTTAACCATTTTTATATCCTTCCTTGGTTATATTTTTCTCCAGCTTAAGTTGGATTATTGATTTTTTTAAAATCCGTTCTTAAAAAATATATTCCCGAAGTTTATCTAATTTATTCAAAAAATAACTAAACTAAAGTGTTATTGTTACAATACTTATAAAATTTTGCAAATCCTTGCAGCAAAGGAATTTCAGCAACTATTGTTTTTAAAAATAATAGTCACTTTCAATAAAATCGATTATAAAAAATTTAAGGAATAAAAAAATTCCTGCGCGTTTTATAAAATTTTTTGCTATATCCTTAGACCAGTTGATAAATTTCATTTTCCAGCCGATCAAGAATTTTATCAAAAGGAACTTTGTCTATTATTTCACCGTTTTTAAATAAACAGCCTTCACCGTTTGCACCTGAAATTCCGATATCTGCAAATTTAGCCTCTCCCGGACCATTAACCGGACAGCCCATAACCGCAATGGTTACAGGTTTTTTAATGTTCCTGAATTTTTCTTCAACCTGTTTTGCCAGGTTTAGCAGGTCTATGCTGCATCTGCCGCAACCCGGGCAGCTTATAAGGTTTAAGCTTCTTTGTCTTATATTTAAAGATTTTAAAATTTCCCACCCTGCATAAACTTCTTCTATAGGATCTTCTGTAAGAGAAACCCTTATTGTATCCCCAATCCCTTCTAAAAGAAGGCTGCCTATACCTGTTGATGATTTTACCAGCCCGGGTTTTAATGTACCGGCTTCTGTTACACCAAGATGAACCGGATAATCAGAAACCTGCGAGAATTTTTTGTAAGCCTGAACCATTG
Source organism: Candidatus Gastranaerophilales bacterium (assembly GCA_028278305.1). Taxonomy (GTDB): domain Bacteria; phylum Cyanobacteriota; class Vampirovibrionia; order Gastranaerophilales; family UBA9971; genus JANQEB01. Next base: position 2,239 of record JANQEP010000039.1, on the reverse strand, counting down.
TAATAACATCACTTGCTTTAAGAGAAACCTTGATTAAGTCAAAGTCCATTTCTTCCAGAATTTTTATATTTCTCACAGCGCTTTTAACCAGGCTTTCAGCTAAATCTTCAGGTTTATGCGAAAGATCTTTTTCTAAAGAACCTGCATTAACACCTATTCTTATAGGAATCTCTTTTTGCCTTGCAGCTTGTACAACTTTTTGTATAAATTCTTTCTTTCCAATATTGCCGGGATTAAGTCTTAATCCGTCTGCGCCGTTTTTAACGGATTGCAGAGCAAGTCTGTAATCAAAATGAATATCTGCAACCAGCGGGATTTTAATCTGTTTTTTAATCCCGGATATTGCTTCAGCTGCCCGGTTATCAGGAACTGCAACCCTGATAATTTCACATCCTGCATCTGTAAGTTTTTGAATCTGTTTAATTGTAGTATTTATGTCCCTGGTGTCAGTATTGCACATAGACTGGACTGAAATTGGGGAATTTCCTCCAATTTCAACGTTTCCGATATTTATTTTTTTTGTTTTTCGCCTGCTAATCATTGGTTAAATTTTTTATTTATTTCCGATATAAGTCTAGCACAATGGGTAACAGGAGGTCTAAAAAGCTGGTAAAATTTTTAATATGGACATATACACGGCTAAAAACAAAATTTTTAATTACCTTACAAAAGCACAGAAATCAGACCTGTGCCATTACATAGCCAGTTTTGTAAAAAAACATTTTAATAAGGAAATATCAGACATTACAGATTTGTTTATAGAAGCAGAAAAACATTATCTGACAATTAATTCCTCAAGGTTTCCCTGGATTGATGATTATCTGGAAAATGAGGAATTTCTAAAAGAATTAGAGCTCTACGTAAAAGAAAACAGGAAAAAATATCTTTATAAAGAAAAGCAAAAGCCTCTTTATGAAAAACAAAAAGCTTTTGCAAAAGAACAACGTAAAAAAGCCCAGGAAATAAAAATGTCAAAACAACCTCCTACAAAAGCCCAAATTTCTTACTACAAAGCACTTTGCAAAAAAAATAATATAGATTTCCCTTTAAATGAAAAGACTTTTTCCAGATTGGACTTTAAAAATGCAATTTCTATAATTCTTGAAAATTCAGAATATACAAAGAAATCCGAACTGTTCGCCCGGCTAAAAAAGGTTTATGAAAAGCAAAACAGTGGTAAAATAATAAAATAAACAGTCATTGGTAAAAAAATATGATTATTAAGTCAGAGGTCATTCACACAACATGTCCCTATTGTAAAAATTCTTATAACGTCAACCATAATTTCGTAACTTTGAACCGGGATAAAGATTATGGTTATTCTTACGTAAGACAGATTTCCTGTCTTAACTGTATCAGAAAATTTGTAATGTACGAAACCGTCAGGGATATAGATGCTTCAGAAGCCGAAGATCTTCCTGTTGATGTTTTGAACTTTTTTGGGATAACAAAAAATGATCTTTATGACTTTTTTTCAGCTAATCCTGATGAAACAAGGTTTAAAGCAGTTAAAAAAATGTTTATAAGACCTTTATGTCCTGCAATGTCGGCTCCTATAGAAGTTAATGACGCTGAAATGACCCGGGATTATAATGAAGCGGCAATGATATTAGAGGTCAGCCCAAGAGCTTCTGCTGCACTGAGCAGAAACTGCCTGGAAAAACTTCTTAGAAAAAAAGCTCCTGTGCTTGACCCGGAAAATTTAAGTTTAATGGAATTGATAAGCTATATAGTAGACACAGGGGCTTTGTCATCAGAGTTAACTACCCTATTACATTATGTTCTTGAATTATCCAGTTTTTCAGCAACTCCGGTTAAAAATGAACATCCGGGCGTGATTGTTGATGTCAGCCTTGAAGAAGCGGAATTAAACCTGAATGTTCTTCAGAGGTTATTTGAAGTCTATTACGTACATCCGGCTAAGAATAATGCTATTAAAGAAGTTTTGGAAGAAAAATTAAGAAGTTTTGGAAAAAAAGTTTTTTAAATTATGCCGATTTCAATAAGTAACCGTTAAATGAAAATAATATTCATAAACCGGTATGGCGAAAATGCGGACAGCACCGCCTACTTCGCCTTTAACAATTCCATATAGATTTTGAGAAAATTTCAAAAAATACAATTCGTGATTAGAGTTAATTAACCTGAATCTCTAATTAGCCAAAAGCCAGGATATGACTGAGCAATATTTGTTTGCGAAGCGGGAGCGTAAAATGGTCCGGCTTTGCCGGTCATTTTA